>JBDNHJ010000116.1:0-27889 GCA_041688835.1 Fuerstiella sp. | reverse complement strand
CCCGCGACAAGCCAAATCGAAAAGATAAGCCCTCAGCCACCCGGCCCATTCTTGCCAAAGCCAACATCAAACAAAAGCAACGACTTAAGGATTGCAAAAACACACCCTCGATTTTTCCTTAACGGCGTTGCCCGGAGGGGCTGAATCGCTCGGAACAGAAACCGAGGCGAACGCCCGTCGGCTGTTGATTTGGAGAAATCAACAGACTGCCGTGCCACCGTGCTTCCAGACGAATTCTAAGGCGCATAGTGAGTTGCGGCGGGGTCGAACACCTGAACGCGATTGCGTCCCGAATTCTTGGCGCTGTACAACAGCGAGTCTGCAGCTGAGATGAGTAAATCGCAGGTGGGGAAGTCATGTCCGTTGCTGCTGGCCACGCCCATGCTGCAGGTGATCGAAATCGGGCCAGCCTGTGTGTAAAACGGCGCGGACGAAACAGCCAGTCTCAGGCGTTCCGCCAGTCGCGATGCTTCAATCAGGGTGGTGCGGCAGCAGGCCACGACGAATTCTTCGCCACCGAAGCGGGCCAGCATGTCCACCTTCCGCAGTTCGTCGCGAATGCGTTCACAAAAAATTCGTAGCACTTCGTCGCCCACGAGGTGACCATGTTGATCGTTGATCTTTTTGAAGTGGTCGATGTCCAGCAGGATGGCTGAAAAGATCTGTTGCTGTTCGCGAGACTGTGCCAATTCGCTTCCGATGAGCGGGATCAGGTAGCTGCGATTAAACGCATTCGTTAGCGAGTCGCGGATCATCAGTTCATGGACCACCGCGTGGTAGTTGGCTTCTTCGTCCATGGCGGCCATGAACTTCAAAATACAACCGCCCATTCGAATCAGTTCACCACCTTCCAGCGGTGTTCGACCTCGTAGCAGCTGATCATCAAGGTAGGTGCCGTTGGTGCTGTTTAAGTCGGTCAGAAAGTAGCCCCGCCCCAGCAGATCGACGGCGGCGTGTGATCGTGACATCGCATTGTCTCGGATCGTAATGTCGCAGCTGGGGTCCCGCCCGATGACTGTCCGGCTGGACTTCAAACGCATCAATTCGGAATTGGAACAGGCGGGGTAGATCTGCAGTAAACAGCCCTTGTCTGATTCAACCGGATCAGTCGCGAAGATCTCAAACGGATCAGCGCGGGTGTCTGCGAGAGACACTGTCTTAAATGTTTCTGGTTCGCTAACGTCGACCAATTTCTACACCATCTGCACAACGCTGATCCTGATCAGATCTGCGAGTGCCGCCTGTTTTCAAGGTTTCGCGATTTGGCTCGGTCCTTCATTAGCTCCACAACATCCTGATTGCGGTGATGATAAATGACCAGCGTGACTTCATTGCCCCGTGAGTTGAAAATTAGTTCATCGGTGAACGCCTTCATCATGACCAGTCCCCGACCGCTGGCCAGAACGCTGGTTGAACTTTCGATGCGTTTCAGAGTGTCGGCGACATCGTATCCATGGCCTTCGTCTTTGATTGTGATCCAGATTCCAAACGGCGTGGCAAGTTCGGTGACGCACACACGGCGGTCCTTCCAGGGGGACTGCTGACAACGTTCTTGAGCTAATGCTGTGAACCTATCTGAACCGTCCTCTTTCAAATTTGAGTCGAGTTCCAAGGTGCCGTGGTAAAACGCATTCGCGAGGCACTCTTCCAACGCCATGCACGTTTGAATGTTTGCTAAATCGGTGGCGACCCCAAATTCGTTCAGTGAAGACAGCAGTCGTTCGCGAAGCAGTCCAATACAATCCAGCTGACACGGCGCAGACAGTTCCGCGTAACGCAGATCCGCCGTGTCGACCAGTCGCTGTTCTGTAATTGCTGGGCTCGGGCTTGGACTCGGTGTGACATTATGAATTCGAATGTTGGTAGAAACCATCAGCCGTTCCTTAAACTGCGGGCAGGATGTGAGGCAGCTGTTCGCCAAAAGGAAAAGCTGCTTTCCAACTCACCCGTAAAGTCAGCTTAGTGCATGACCGAGCCCCGTGATTAAGAAAACTCAGGAATTCTCCCGACCGCGACTCAGCTCACGAATTCGTAAAATCCGAATTGAGCGGGTTGTGCGAAATGTGGGGATTCGATGAAGAATTGGGCGTCGACGACAATTCCGGTTGTGCCTTTGGCACAGAATATGCAAAATTAAAGTTCCGCCAACAATCCCATGGCGAATTGCGTAAGGTCAGCAAGCCAGTGGCTGTACGCAAACCGCCCCGAAAGTGTCACGTGATTTTTTTTTCCTCAACACCGTCTTTACTGTGTCGGATGGCAGCCATCGCTGCGATCTTACTCAGCGGCGTTGGGAAAACGATCCATGAGCACCAGCATAGCCACGGAAATTGTGGTGCTGCCGCGTGTCACGTCGCAGCACGTTCACAGGTGAAAGCGTGCCCGTTTGGGTGCGATTCCTGCGATTTGCCGACCGTCAATGATCGGGACAGCCAACAAAATCCCCAGCCAGCACACAACGCAGACGAATGTTCTGTGTGCCAAGTATTGGCGATGGCCCCGGACATCACCGCGATTGTCGAACCTCCGAATCTGAACGAATTCGTGCGTCGACCGCCAGAATGCAGTTGGCAGTCGCCCTGTCTGGAATCCTTGATGACGGTGTGCTCACGTGGGCCGCCGACAGCAGAAGCCGCCATTCCTGCCGTCTGAAAATCCTTGATCGGATTGTGACGATGCGTGACTGATCTCATCAGAAACGTGCATCGTCCGAAATTTGCTGCAGCAGGATCGCACACCTGCGATGTTCTGAGTCGCTCAGAACATTCGCCATCATCTGGTGTCACCCGTCAATTCGCTTTGACACGACCGCTGCACCGCGAAAATTCGCTGTCGCCGGCCAGTTGCCACCAGTTGTGTTTTCCTTCAACGATTCACGCTGCACTTTTGGTAAAGGCTGATTGCCATGAAAACGAAATCACGAACTGTCCGAGGCTTCACGCTCATTGAATTACTTGTGGTGATTGCGATTATCGCAATTCTGATTGCACTGTTGTTGCCCGCCGTTCAGCAGGCCCGTGAGGCCGCTCGCCGGACTCAGTGTAAGAACAATATGAAACAGTTGGGGCTGGCGTTGCACAACTACCACGATGTCCACCGCACGTTTCCTTCCGGATGGATTGCGGTCAACAACAGTCCGCATATGGCTCATGATGGAATCAATGGAGCTGGCTGGGGGACGATGATTCTGCCATTTTTGGATCAGGCACCGCTGTACAATATGTTCGATCCCAATCTTCCGATTGAAGCACCTGCCAACATCGTGTTTTTGGATCAGGTACTCCCCGCTTGGCAGTGTCCTTCTGACCCAAAACCCGACCGGTGGGAAATTCTGCATGAAGATGGATCAGGGTCAATTTTGGCGGAACTGCCAACGGCCAACTACATCGCATCATTCGGCACTGAAGAACTCGACGGCTGTGAAAACGCAGCTGGTGTGGCTCCGGTGACGGCCACCGGGCAATGCCGAGGCGATGGCATGTTCTATCACAATAGTAAAGTTGGCCTGCGAGATGTGACCGACGGCACGACGAACACGATCATGCTGGGAGAACGGTTCACGGATGTGGCATTGGGCTGGTATTCCACCTGGCCCGGCATGGTGGCCGAAGGAGACGCCGCCTTTCAACGTATCCAAGGGGCGGCGGACCATGTTCCCAATGATCCGGCTGGGCACTTCGACGATTTCAGCAGCCGCCACGTCGGTGGTGCTCAGTTCTGTTTGGGCGACGGTTCGGTCAGATTCATCAGCGAAAACGTCAACACTGCGCTGTATCAGTCACTGGCTACCATTCAAGGCGGAGAAGTCGTGGGCGAGTACTAGCGGATCCGATGGTGGGCCACACGGCGTGCTTTCACAGATGATTGTTCATTTCGGTGACTTCCCATCGAGGGCACCACCGGTGAGCGCACCCATTTTCTAAACCGCCATTTTCTAACTTTTTGCCCTCCCGTCAGTCATCCTCGGCCAGTCCAATGCTCGTTGGAGTCAGGGTTAGAAAATGTCAGGTAAAAAATGGGTGCGATCATGGTCGAGTGCCGGGCGACCTGCTTCAATCGCAGTGCCGTTGTGGTTAAAGTTGGGGGTGCCGACGATTGTGATCGTTCGGCGAGGTTCTTGTTCGACTGCCTGATTGCACAATTCTCCATGGACGGCAAAGCCGACAACACCGATGAGCTCCGGCGGCGTTTGCGTGACGCAGGCCTGCGGGCAACGTCTGCGCGCGTCGCGGTGATGGAACTGTTGGCGAAAATTGGCACTCCGGAAACGCATCAGGAAATCAGCGATCAGCTGCAGTCCTTAAAGTTCGACAAGTCGACGATCTTTCGGGCGCTCAACGATCTGGCGGCTGGAGGCTTAGCTCGACGCATGGAACTGGGGGATCACGTTTGGCGGTACGAGCTGGCAAGGTCGCCTGAGGACGGCGATCAATCCGACCAATCGCATCCTCATCTGCTGTGTGTTGTCTGCGGAAGCATCACTTGCCTGACGGAAAACGACATCGAAATCAAAGTGTCGAAGGCCATCGGTCCGATTGAAGACGTGCTGCTGAAAGGCCACTGCGTCAGCTGCGTCGAGGACCAATGAACGCGCGTTCTAAGCGATCGCCACTCTCGTTCCCAAGCAGGAGCTTGGGAACGAGAGGCAAACAAGCGTTCGGTCACGCTCGGCTGCATATCTCATGACAGTGTGAAGTTTGTTTTCTCACTCCACGGCGATTGAATCACATTGCCGCCGTTGTTTGAGATCACGCGCAGCCAAACGGCGTAGTTGCCGGTCGACAGGGAAGAATTCAAGTCAACCTGCAGACTGGTCAGTTGAGTGTTATGGTCGATCCGTTGGGCGATTTGATTGCCGTTGTCATCCAGCTGATTGACCCACAGTTCGTAGCGTGCTGCAGTGACTTGTGTGCCAACTTCCGTACCATCGGTCTGGATAACCACCATTCCGGTAAACGCACCGTCATTCGCACACGCCTTTGCGGCCGCAAATCGCAGTAGCCCGTTGGTCGCCGTTTCCAAGTTGTCTAGGAAGGCCGGGTAGCCGTTTACGCCACCAGCAGACAATGGCAATGACAGCGTCTCGGTCGTCAGTCCGTCCGTGCCGTAGATCTTACTCTTCTGGGAAAGGAAGGTCGATCGAGATGAATAGAACGATCGCGTGCTGCGAAATACCAGATGATCATTAACGACCGTGAAAGCGTCAAAAAAAACGGAATGACCTAAGGGGAACAGCTTGCTTTTACCGGCCACGGCACCTGTGTCGTAAGGAGTCGCGGTCGCAGAATCAAAGGAAACCAGCCGCCTTAGATCGCCGTCAGCACCGCCGCCGGTGGAGTGTTGAGCAACCAAACGATTATTCACAATCGCAATAGGGTAACTGCCGATCTGCAATTGAGGTCGAGAGCGATGCGGTGTCGTTCGCACTGCCGTCGAAATGTGATTCACACCCGTGCCTTCCAACACACGGGTGCTAGCAGTTCCGTCTGTGCGGTACAGATCCTGTGACCCAAACGCTCCGAAAAACAATTGCGCGTCAAATTCCAACGGTCGGACAGGATACGAAGACGCCGGTCCGTCAACGACATCAATCGCTAGTATGGTCCCGTCGGTCGTGCCGTCTGTCTTCCACCATTCTCGCCCCGCTGCCCGCGTTTCTGCAGCGAACCACAGTTCGTTCTGGAACTCGACAAACTGCCCCGGATGAGACGACACGTTGTCAACTCTATGGATCAACTGAGCACCTACTTCCACGGCCGCTCCTTGCGCCGTCGGGAAAGTTGGGCGTCACGATTAGCCGCAGATATTCATCGCTGCCGTGCCATTCCGTCGAATAGCCGGAGCGAACGGAAAATTCCACAGTCGTACCCAAGACGCCATTCTGCGTTGCCAAGACGTCTGTGTCTCCAATCACCACCGGATCGTCCGCACGTTCATGATTGCCATACTTCACCAACTGCACGTCGTACGACTGCGCACCGGCAATTGCATCAAATCGAAACTGTAACCTGCTGATGCCGGCTGACCACTGTTGATATCGGCGACTTGCCGCGTGCCCGCCGCTGCTCCGTCGGTCGACCAGAGCTCAACGCCATCGCCGCCGTCGGCTGCGAAGTACAGTCGGTCCTGAAACAGACCGGCTTCCGCGAACGCATCGTCAAACGAGAGATCCGCGATGCGGCTGGTTCCTGCCGGTGTGCCATCCGTCGACCACAGTTGGCCCGGCTGGGACGCTCGAAAGATCAGCCTGCCCGCGACTTCACCGTAGATATCCGTCTGCACCACTGCGCCGGGGATATCGGCCAATTGGATAGTTCCGGCCTGAGTTCCATCGGACTGAAAAATGCGTGTGGAATCGTCGTCGGTTAACGACAGCAGCTGAAAGCTTTCCATATCCACCAGCACGGTGGGAGCCTGCTGGTCAATCTGAATGGCCGGTGTGACTCCCGACAGCAGTGTGCGAGATTCCAGCACGGGAACCTGCCGACTCAAAGCCGAGGCTCGACGCCGTCGTTGTTTTCGCGAAAGCATAATCACCGTCACCTGACCGAACGAGAAAATACGACCTGCTGACAAAGACGCCTCTGGGGTCGCAACCTCACGCCCAGCAGGGCCGGTCATTCTACGGTGAGCCGAAGAATCCCCGCAATATCGCCTTAACCGGTACGATCCGCAGCCAACGGAAACGCAAGGCGATTAGCGCATTGCAAAAACGTGTCTCCACCGATGTGAAATCGGTGGGGGACGGTGGCAGCAGCGAAATTTCCTATCACTTGATGCGGTACTATATTTTAGTACTATAAATAGACGAGAAGCAAGCACCGCAAAACTCTGAGTCGCATCAACGCCCGCCCGATAACCGGGACGATTAAGTGGTCGGAGATTGAATCGTTGTTTGTGTCCTTAGGGGCCGAAGTCACGGAACGCGACGGTTCCCGCGTGGGTGTGTTTCTGTTTGGCGAAATCCGAGTCTTTCATCGACCGCATCCGTCACCGGAAACAGATAAGGCGTACGTTAACAGTGTTCGCAAATGGTTGAGTGAAAACGGGGTGGAATGATGGCGACGACGATGAATCTGCTGGAGATCGATGGCTTTCGAGCGGTCGTGCAATATGATCCGGAGACAGAAATGTTTCGCGGCGACTTCTTGGGGCTGAAAGGCGGTGCCGACTTTTACGCCACCACGGTCAAGGGACTGCGGACGGAAGGCCGAAAGTCGCTGAAAGTGTTTCTGGAGATGTGCGACGAAAAAGGGATTGAGCCCCGCAAAGAATATTCCGGAAAATTCAATCTGCGAGTCCAGCCGACGACTCACGAAAAACTGTCCGTGCGTGCGGCTGCGGCTGGTAAAAGCCTGAATCAGTTCGTCGCCGAAGTGCTGGACGAGTCGGTGCTGTAATTTTGCGGCGTGCAAAGTGCAACAACAAGCTAGTGGTGTCTCCACCGATGTGAAATCGGCGGGGGACGGGCGCGGGAACAGGATGGAAACGGGGTGCTGCCTGATTAGTTCGTGCCGCCCACGGTGGTTTCGTATTGGACACCATCGGGCACGGGCACCGGTACGGCGACTGTTGTGCCGAAGTCGCCGTCGGTTTTGGTCATCGAATCCACCGCAACGAACGCTGTGAAGGCACTCATGAGATTGTATTCCAGCGCTGTCTGTGTCACTGCTTGATGAAGTTGCTCGGTAGCGCCATCGGTTGCTGCATGGGCGTGTGTTGCCAAGTTCATGAGGTCTTTGATTTTCAATCGCGCCCACACGGCGGCGATGCCTTGATGGTCTGCGGTGACGTCTTCGTCTTCCAGCGAAACAGCAAACGTGGCGGGTTCCATGTCGACGCGGCCGTTGATATTGACGGTGCCCGCTTCGCCTTTGTAGCGTCCGGTGATAATCACGGGGCGTCCCACAATCAGATCCGGAAGTCGCTGCGGGTACACGTCTGTGACGTGCATATTTCCCCAGTCGATGGCGAGGTCAGTCATGGCCGGATGGCTGATGCTGCGGTTGAAGCGATTCATGATGTCGGCAGCATCGTCGTTCAGGCTCAGGTACGCCACTGCCCCACGACCCAACACGGCCATGCGGTCCATCAGCATGCGATTGGGCGAACTGCCGACGCCGAAACTGAAGATGCGAGACGCCCCCAGCTTTTCGTTAAGCGTTCCCAGAATTTGTTGTTCGTTGCCGATGTAGCCGTCTGTCATGAACGACACTAATCGAAATCGCCCTTCATCGTGAGGGAAATCTAAGGCGGCTTTGATGCCTTCGATCATCTGAGTTCCTCCGCTACCGCTCAGTGATGCCAGATAATCCAGACCACGTCTGATATTCTGTTCCGTCGCCAGAATCGGTTCCGCTCCCAGCTGCGAGGCGTTGTTGGAAAACTGAATGATCTGAAACGTGTCTCGCGGAGTCAGTGATTGCACAGCATGACTGATGGCGGCCTTTGCCTGCGCCATTGGTTTGCCTCGCATACTGCCGGAACAGTCCAGCACGAACACCATCTCCATCGGACTGCGTTGGACTTGTGTCAAGTCTGCGGGCGGGTAGACCATCATGGTGAAGTAGCTGCCGTTGTCGTCTGTGTGAGTCAGCATGGCGGTCTTGATTTGATCCCCCGCCACCTTGTATCGCAGCACAAAGTCTTTGTTGGGGATCGTATCCTGAGCCGACAACGTCACCTTGCGCTGTGAATCACAAACATCCTCGACGTCGACCACGTGATTGACGCTATGGACATCTTCGATGTCGATGCCGGCGCGGATATTCAATGTGACAGAAACATCGTGACCGCTGCGTTCGTTTGGTGCCAGATACTGGACTTCTGTTTTCTGTCCACTGGTGTCGTGTTGTCCGCGAACGACCGCACCGATGCCGTTGGACGTGGCCGCTGGATTGAAGCGGGGCCCCACGACCATGGGGAACACAAATTCGTAGGCTCCAGCATCATATCGCAGCGTGTTGAAGTACCGAATGTGAATGTCGATCTGCTTGCCTGGTTCGATGTTGGCCACCTGTTGGGTAAAGATGTTCGGTCGTTCTTGAGTCATCAAGGCGGCGACGTGTCCTTGAGCTTTCGCGGCCGCGTAGATCTGTTCTGCTGTTTCGCGTTCTCGAATGATGCCGCGAATCTTTCGATCGCCGACGGTCATGACAAATTCGTTGACCGCGGCATCGTCTGGTAGAGGAAAGACATAGACCGCTTCGATCTTCGCGTCGTACGGATTGTGAAACTGTTGGGTGACGTCAACGGTGGCGATGTATCCATCGATGTTGCCTTCCACAGCGGTGTGCTTCAACGGGACCGGCACTTGAGTCGTTTGGTTTGGTAGAGTCGCCAGCAACACGCCGCAACGTGGCGTTGTCTGATCGTCTGCGGCTGGGGCGGCCGGCGCTGCTTTTGCGATCACCCAAAGTTCTTCTCCCGGCTGCAAATCCATGCGAAGGATCTTCTGCTGTACAATGCTGAGGCCTGATTTTTGAGTGATTGCTTCATCAAGTAATGTCGAAAGTGGTACAGCACTTCGCGGCTGCGTTTCGCTTTGACCACTGCCGGGTGTTTGAATGGCGGGAGCACTGTTTGGAGTTGCCATTCGTTTCCTGAAATTGCTGCGCGCCTGTTGCTGAAGTGATTCGTCGACCGCTTCCATTTCCAGGGCTGTATCAGCGAAGGGCTCAGTGCTTACGGGGCCGGAGTCTGCAGCGGATTCCGCTGCTGCTGGGCTCTGCACTGGCGAAGCCGTGTCTGATTCCGGTGCGGAACCGCCACAGCCGGAAAACAGAACGCTGGTACTCGCCAGCAGAATGGCGCAAATCCAGTGAGTATTCATGAGTCTGGAGTTCATCGCGTTGACCTTTCGAGCGGAGTTGCGTGGGGTGATTGAATAGAGCTGCATTTGGCGTCGCTTCAGTATTTATTGGGCTGTCCCACCGTTGTTCGGGTCCGTGGCTAGCGCCAAAACGGCTGGGTTTCTGTCAGAGCTTCGTTTGCGGGTTGGCAGAATGTCGCTCGGTGGTCTCCACCGTGACTTCTCGGCGGAGACCGCCGAGCTACAAAAGAAAAGCCCCAATTCTTAAACGTGACAGATTACTAGGTTTCTGTTGCCTGACCGATGAATTCATGCTTGTGCCTTGGCGATCGTCACCTTCGCCGGAATCGGCTTGCCTTCCACCGTGGCTGAAACCAACAGTGTTGTGCGATATTCTTGTTGTTCGGGGCCTGTCACTTGGACGTGAATCCTTGCGACGCGACTGCGTCCTGCCGGCAAATCTTGGCCGGTACTAAACGCTGCCAAGATGACTCGATTGTTATTCATCGCTTTGGGATCGTAGAAGGGAGGTTCTTTGAAGGCCGCGTGTTCGCCACCTTCGATTCCGACGATTTCCACGCCCGGCCGTTGGCTGGTGAGTTCAAACTGATAGGCGGCCAGCGGTTGATTGCCGGAATCCACGAAGACATCAATCGCTTCGAATCGAGCGTCGTTCGGTTGCACATCGTTGGGGCCTTCCAGTTGAGTCACTTCAAATTCGCTCTGGCTGACAGCAGGCTGTTTGTCTTGAGCACACACCAATGCAACCAACGCGACGTTGGTGAAGATCAATACCAGCCAAGCGATCGGAGTGTTTCTGTGACGGTGCGTTGCAACGTTCATTGTTCGTCGCCTTTCGTAATGGGTCTGTGCGGCTTTCATAACGTGACTGCCGTTCGTGCGACCAGATTGACATCGGCCTGGTTCAGTTGGCCATCATCGTTTTGGTCCCACTGAATTCCATCAACATCACCGGCGTTCATTGTTCGAGCCAATGCAAACGCATCCAGAATGTTGATCTGACCGTTGCCATCGATATCACGTGTGGTGAATTCCGGAGCAGCGGATGCGACGGTCACTGCTGTGTCCGGGGCTGGTATGGCGTCCGTCGAAATTCCGACGTTCAGCCGTGCGGGTTCGGGCGTCCGTGGTAACACGGCAAACAACAGCATGGCTGCCGCCACTGTTCCAGCAGACCACGCCACCCAACGCGATCCTCGCAGTGAGCGCAGTTGGTGCAGTGGGCGTGGTTGGGCTTCCGTCGGAATTCGGCGAGAAACTCCGGTCAGGTGTTTTTCTGCGTCCGCCAGAATCGCTGCTTCTAACGATCCTGGGATCTCGATTTCTGCGCCATTTCGCTGACGAAGGGCAGCCACAACCTCTTGTGGCAGCTGACCTTCTGGCAAATCCGGCGTGTTTGAATCACTCATTGGTGGGGTACCTCCACCGACTTCAGTGGCGAGGTCCCCGGATTGGTTCAATGAAATCGAGGGATGATGACTATTTTGTGCGATCCAATACGCGCAGCTTAAATTCGTCGCTATTGCCAACCAGTTCGGGAGCGTACATGCCTTCGATTTTCGCAGGCAGCGCCGAAACTTGTTGACTGGGCGTTTCTGCTCGCAAACGATAACTGACGCTGTGCTGACCTCGAGCCAAGTCGCTTAGGAAAAAGCTGACACGATCATCACGCAGTTCCCGATAGGCTCGCAAGCCTTCGAAAACATATCCGCTGCGTTGGTCATCCGGTTCGAATCCGCTGGGCTTACGATCTTCCAGTAACAGATATTCGTAATCGTTTTTGCTATCCAGAATCAGTTCGACTTCGATCAGGTCGCCACTGGTCACACTGGCTAGGTTTTCGAGCGGAATGCGTTTGAACTTCGCCGTCTGCTGGTTGACGACTTGGCCCCGATCTCCCTGAACGTCGACGTTTTGATCGTCTGATTCCAGCTTGTAAAAACGTCGTTGCACTTTGACTTCCAAGCCTGTCGCGGTGATCGGATCTTCCTTGGTGAAATTCGTCAAGTAGGCGTTGAAGTACACCGGGCCTGTTCCTGAACGTCGCAATTCGATCTGATGGGCTCCGGTTTTGACCGCGTCACCTTCCAGCAGCATCACATTGTCGAAGCTGAATAGATTTTCAGCTGTAATTTTGACGGTCTTCTGCAGATTTCCATCCACAAAGACTTCGACCGTCATGTTCGGCTGGTCTTCTTTTGTGGCGGCCAAATAGTCAGCCAGCGCTTCAACAACCATGGCTGTGTCGCGAGTGCTGTTCCAGTAGGTTCCGTGTTTGCGATTGTTCAGCAGATACTTCACCAGTCGCGGTGCCGTTTCGCTGCTGGGGTTCGCCTTCAGCAGCAGTTGCAAATAGCGCGCCATCGCTTCGTTTTCGCTGCCGTACCAATACCACCAGCTGTTCTGTGGCATTCGCAGATAGGCGGTCTGATTTTCGTCATCCTGAACCAACAACTGTTCGATGTTTCGCAGCAACATGTCGCGGCGATTGACGTCCTGTTGTTGGTGCATCACCAGCCCGGTGAGTGCCTGAGAATAGACCGATAGATTGGCTCGATCGCGATACAGGTAATCCGACATTTCCGGGCTGTTCCCATCGTGCTCAGACAGCACGAACGCCACGAAGGCATCCATGTTGTCAGCACTCATTTTGTAAGACTTATCGCGTTTCTTCAGTTTGTCGGGATGCTCTATATGCTCTCGGCGCCAGTCGCCTTCTTTCAATTTAATGAGTTCTTCTGCCTGTTGATTTCTTAGCCACTGGACGCCACGTTGCAACACATCCGGCAGTACCGGGACGTTATTCTGTTGAGCCACAGTCAGACCATGAACCACCAACGATGTCAGGTGAGCGGTTGAGTGTTCGCCGAAGCCACTGAACCAGCCCCAGCCACCATCCGTCAACTGCATGTTGGTCAGGTCTGTGACGCCCGTCTGTACGACGATCTGCATCTCGTCCTGATCGAAGACCGGGTTGCGTTGGTAGCGTTTCCATTCCGTGGCGCGGGCGGCGGCGTCGCCGATTTCCTGTGCGTTCAGGTTGGTGCGTTTGTTCTGGACGTCGGCTAGGTTGACACCCATCCGCAACAGCGTTTGTTGCGTGATGACGGCCGGCAAAAATCGGTTGAGCGTTTGTTCTGTACAGCCGTACGGATATTCAATCAGGTATGGCAGAGCATCCACCATGGCACCGGCGAGTGTGGGGCTGTAGCGGACTTCCAGTCGCGATTGTTCTTCGATTCGTGCGGCCGGGACGTTGATCTTCACCGTGGCAGAATCGCCGTTCGGGCGGATGACTCCCGTAAAGCTTTCGGTTTTCAGCAGGCCGTGAATGTGTGCCGGGACTGTCAGTTCTGCGGCATCAGACTCTTCATCCGTTAACGCTTTCATGCGGACTTTGGCGGTGCCCGAAGCGATGACCTGCACATTCCAATCGACGCGGATTTCGCCGCCAGCTGGAATCTGCACGATCTGTTGGGCGTCTTGTAACAGTTGAAGTTGGCCGCCTTCGGTTTCCAGCATGACGGTGGTCGACTTCGCGCTGTCGAGGTAATTATGAACGACGGCGGAAAGTGTGATGAGGTCGGTTTCTGTAAAAAACCGTGGTGTTTGCGGGCGAATGATCAGGTCTTTGCTGGTGATGATATCACTGGTGCCTGAGCCGACTCGCGTGCCGTCGCCCAGAGTCCAGGCTTTGACCTTCCAAGTCGTCAGGTTGTCTGGGGCCTTAAACTTCACTTCCACCAGACCATCCCGATCGGAGGTGACGCTGGCCACCCAGTGAGCGGTGTCGGCGAAGTTGGACCGGACCGAAGGTTCGACCGTGGCCGCTGGGCCCGATGAGTCGGCCGCGAGTTCACTGCCTGCCATTGCTGCAGCCGCCATCGGCATTGGCATTGGCATTGGCATTGGCATTGGCATCGCTTCATCGGCCATCATCATGCTTTCGGGGGCAGCCCCCTTTCGCATCATGGTACGGTCGCTGCGGAGCATTCCACCAACACCACCGCCGAAGCCGCTCGCTTGAAGGCTCAAGGCTCCACCGAATTCCGGACCTGCTCCGGCCAGCATTTGCATCCGGATTTCGTTCGGCAGGTTCAAAGGTGAAGAGACCTGCAGCAATGTGCTTTCGTTATGAATGTTGTGTCGCCGCCGAACATTCCAGAAGAACGAACGAATCTCAGGGATACTGCTCGATGCGATGTACTCCAAGCTCGCGTCGTAAACACTCAGAACCGTGTCACCCACAAACGGCTGACCGTTCACATCCGTCAGCTTTAATTGCACGGTGACTTCTTCACCTGGTTTGTAGCGTTCCGCGGAAGGTAGAACTTCGATGTTGGCGACTTTCTTTTCTGGCGGCACCACCAGTTCTCGCATCTCACTGTGCAGCCGACCATCTGCGATCGTTAATGCCTCAACAAAAATGTTTGGCATGTCGTCTCGATCGATTTTGATGTCAACCGTCGTGCTTTTGCCGTCCAGTCGCAGCACCTGCGGTTTCGGGCACAGTCCGTTCATGGGACGCACGAACAGCAGGACTGTTCCGCCTGTCTTGTTTGTGTTGACCTGCAGAGTGGCTGTTTCGCCGGGCTGATATTCCTGCTGTTCCGCGATGAGTTCCAAGTCGTTAAATCGGTAGCCGCGTCCATCATCACCGGGCCCACGAACATACAGCAGATAGCCGCCTTCTGCGACATGCTGTTCGGCGTCGGTGACTTTTACGGCAATCCGAAACTGGCCAGCGGTGGGCACTGTCATCTTCAGCGAAGCTCGCCCGTCGTCTCCGGTGTTGATATCCCAAGACTCAACCTGCTTTTCGACAGGTTTGTTGTTTTCGTAAGTGATCGCATACAGCACAGCCGTGCCAGCGCCAGTGACGGATTTGCCATCCGGCGTCCGCGCTTGAATTCCGACTGTTGCGGTGTCACCTGTTCGGTAGTGGCCGCGATCGGTCCAGACAAAGACTTTGAACGGTTCGCGCGCCACTAAGACGTTGCCCGAACCGATGATGGTGCGTCGAGACTGATCGACAACCTCGGCGGTGATGCTGTAGCTATGATCGCTATCACTGTGGTCACGCAGCGCTGCGGCTGTTTCGATGTCGATGACGAAGGTGCCGTCCGCGCCGATTTCCGCGTCGCCTTCCACAACGACTTCAGGAGGATCCGGATTCCAGCCGCGCCAGATGGGAATGGGAGCGGAGCAGCCCCAGCGTTGCCAGCCGGGATACCAATCGTATTCCGGTGAGAACCACCAGTAGCCGGACGAATACAGCCAGTCCCAGCGCGCTTCGGGATACCAGCGAGTGTCTTGGCTGGTGCGGCTCACCTTATAGTGAACGGTGGCTTCCGTCACCGGGGCACCAAAGTAGTACTTGGCGTTGACGGTTGCCTGGATTTTCTCGCCCAGCATGACTGGCTTGGTGGGGGCGTCGATGGTGACTTCGAATTCTGGCTTGCGGTATTCTTCGACCTTAAAACTGCCCTGTCCGACAGCGCTGACTTGTTCGACGGTGTAGGCTTCCGGTTTGCCTTTCACCATGCGAGATCGCTGCACGCTGACACGATTGCCGATAATCAATGCGTACTGTCCCAAGGTTGCGTCATTCGGAATCGACCATTCGCCGTCGACGCCTGCCCACTTGTCTGTGGTGATGTCTTTTTCCAGCACGACATCGCCTTTGGGATTTCTGATCTGCAACACGAACTTCTTGTTCGCGAATTGAGCATCGTCTTGGCTGAAGCGTGGTCGTCGCACCCACAAGCGAAACTTCACATCATGCTGCGGGCGATAAACGGGCCGGTCAGTAATGCTGTAAACTTTGACCGGGCTGTAGTTCATCGTGGGAATTTTTGCGGCGTGCCAGACGTTGTTGAATCCGTCGAAGGCCAAACGCCCGTCTGGTGTGCGCGCAATCGTCAGCCAGCGATAGCCGTTGTCCGCTTGGGTCGGCACGCACATGCCGTCTTGGTCGGTGCGATCGGCGAATCGACTGGTCTGAATCTGGTAGTCTCGAGTGCGACCAATGCGTTGTTGATTCCAGCCAAAGAACTCCAGTTGCGCATTGGCAATCGGCGCACCACTGACAGCATCACACACGAAGTTCAGCGTGCCCGCTTCGATGCGTTTGCGAGTAATCGCGGTGTCGGCGATCCAGATCACCATGCGGGCTTCGTTGCCGTCCTCCATTTTTCCCGACACAAACCACGCCCCCGCTTTGTCCAGCGGAGTCGTGACGGATTTGACGGCGTCGAAGTGATCAGCGGGCGGCTGCAGTTCCTGAATCCAGTCGGCGACCGACGCGCCCAAGTATTTGCTACGGTCGCCTTCGATCAATTGCAGACCGACGTTCTCGATCTGCAGCTTTTGATATTCCAGCTTCGTCGGTTGACTTTGTAAATACGCCTTTGTGTCGCTGAGCAGTTTTTCGATATCCACTGGTTGAGCGGTGAACGCAACGTTTGCACCGTTGCGGTATCGAATGTCCAAAGTTGCGGCGGTTCCCGCAGGCTGCACCTGGACACTTTGGAACTCAACCCAGTCTCCGACAATCTGATCGATGCGATCCTGAATGCGTTTGCGTTCTTCTGTGTTGCCCGCGTTCTTTTTCAGTTCTTTCAGCAGCACCACGGCTTGGGGATACTGATGACGGCTCGTACGCACACTGACCATGTTTTCCAACGCAGAACGATAGCTGGAATCTTCGCGATCGATAATTCGCTGATAGATCACGATGTGATTGTATTCGTCCGGCAACGCAAAACGTTTTAGGCCGATTGCCAAGTTCGAAATCGTTTCTGAATCCGGCAGCGTATGCACGGACCACAGATCGGCATCACTGTCAGCATCGTCGTCGGCTGCAGTCGCAGCTAGCGGGATCGGTCCGAACGAGGTTCCCTGAACACCAAATTGAGATCTCAGAAAATCGGCCCACTGCATGTCGATTTGACTGCGACGACCGGCGTCCGCCTTCACGCTCTCTTCCATCGCCCACCGCCAACGTTGTCCGTCGGAAGTTGCGGCGTCCCATGATTCCGGAATCGCGTGAAAGACTGGATTGCCTTCCGCATCAACCGGCGCACCCTTTTGAGAACCAAAGCCACCGAAGCGGCCTCGACCGTAATGATGTGTTTGTTCGTAGTCCGGTAACGTAGTCAGGTCTGTCAGAGTTTGCAGTTTCCACGCTTCTGAGTGACGAGGCTGGCCAATCAGGTTGGCCAATTGTTCGTACAGATCCGCAATTTCGTTTGGTTTGGCGGCGTCATCCTGCTTGATCAGCGCGATCGCCTGCAGTACCAGCTGGATGGCCCGCACGCGATCGCGCTGCATGGCATTCGCTTGCTGTCCGCCACCGCGATGGTTGCCGCGTTCGAACTTCCCGGCGATGATAAATCCGTAGGGCGGGATCCCGTGGTTGGCCAACTGCGATCCGGCCTCAGACAGCAATCGCCAGTGATCAGCGTGTGTCTGAACGGTGGCTTCGAAGAACTCGTCGACTTCATTCGTACGATTCAACTGATTCAGCAGACTGATCGCCTGCGCAAAATCTTGACTCAAACCCTGATCTTTGTTGTTCGCGTCCTCCACCAGAGCCTTGTAGATTTCTAGGGCTTCCGCCACGTTGTTGTCCTTCAACAACTGCTGCGCCTGAGTTCGTTGAGCGTCTCGATCCTGCATGATCGTTGGTTCCGTGAGTAGGGCATGAGCCAGCAAGGTGGTTGAGCCGACGCAGACAACGATCGCGAAGGATGTCAGAAATTTACTCATAGCCCAACTCTTTCCGTGGTAATTATGAACGCACGTTGATCGATTAGATTCAATGTCGCGAATTCTATCCAATCACGCTGCAATTCCGCAGGCGAGATTTCAATGATCTTTTCCGCCTCGATACAGACGTGTGAGTGGACGAAACGTCACCTGTTGATGTTCTGTTTTCGAAACTTGCTGCGCAAGCTGCACATGGCAAAAAGGGGGCAGCACAAGCTTCAGTGCTGCTGCCAGCTGTTTCGTTCAATGAAAACGGCCCGAAACATCAAAGATGTTCGGGCCGTGTCTGGTCTGGAAGAAAGCCGAAGTTGATGAGCGGTCCCGGTGGGTGGCACAGCTTGGCGTTCAGCCAAGCTGTGTCGCTTCAGCAATTGGAAGCCGCTCTAACGGGCTGTTCTTGAGAACGAGGCTGGCCGTGGTTTGGTCGTTCCAGAACGGTTTCCGATCAATGGCCCGCTTCATTGTTGGGATTTGATTGTGTAGGGTGGGTCAAGGAGCCAAAGCGACGCCGACCCACCACGCGTATTCCCCCGTATCTACAAAAAAAATGGTGGGTCTACATGGCGATCGCCATTCGACCCACCCTACATCTTTTTCGCCGACACAAGTGATGAAGCGGGCCATTGTTTCCGATGGCTACGCCACACTGGCAGGCTGCGCCAGCTTGTGTTACCCGCCTAAACGGGGGGACTGAACACAACTGTTGCAGGGCGAAAATTCGGCTAATTCGCGGCTGCGGCTTTTTCCGCGACCCACTTCTGGCTGCTGGTTTTGTCCGCTGTCGGAAAGTTGGCCGGGATTTCCTGAGTCACTTTTCCGGTGGCGGCCCATTCTGTGCCACGTTGCAATGTGGTGATGAAGCCGACGCATTCCATCGAATATTCCGCATGTCCCATGGGAGTATGGAAGATTCGGCCTGTGCCATACTTGATCGTAAAGATCATGGGTTCATGGCGTTTTGTAATCTGAGATTCCGCGGTCGCCAGAATTTCCATGTTCTGTGCCGGGCCACGTAACTGGTCGTACAGTTCGTCTTTCGTATGCAGCCATTCGACTGGCATGCCTTTGGTGATCGGATGTTCGCGATCACGCACGACAACGGGAAATTCCCACTGCTTGCCGTGATTGCCGCCCCTGCCTTTGGAGGTGTCTCGCACAAGATCGCCCTTGTCGTTGAGATACACATACGGGCCGCTGTTTTCGTTTCGTCCGCCCCAGCCGCCGAGTCCAATCATTTCGTTGAAGGCAGGCCATTCGGGGAATGCATTATTCGCCGCATGAATCACCACGTGACCGCCGCCGTCCGCGACGAACTTTTCGAATGCAACTTGCGTTTCCTTCGGCCAAGGCGCTGCACCGTGACCAAAGTTGTTCACGACAACATCGTACTTGCTGAAGTCTGGCTTAAAGTTCGGGTCCGTGCCTTCTGGAGCTGCCGTGGCGACGTCAACTGTGAACAGTTTTGTCTGTTCCAGATAGGACTTCATCATTTTGGTTGTGGTGGGCCAGACTTGGTGATTGTTTTGGCCATCAACAATCAAGGCCTTCATTGGTTCAGTTGCTTGGCCAATGGTGGTGAGTAATAGCAGCATTGCCGCAAAAATAACTCGTTGCACAGTGATCTCCCGTAGGTTCAAGAATAAGTTTCCAGACCCACAAATTAACGAGGTTTGTCCGTCACGCAAAGCGAACAAACGCTCGTCAAGCCGTTTCGCTGAAAATCCCACTTAGGCACCCTTAGGCACCCTTAACACCCTTAAGCACTCTTGGGTCCGTTTTTCTTGTCTCGCTTTTGCTGTCGCTTTTCTTTGGGATTCAGGAGTGCCTCTTTTTTCTGCTCACGTTTCCCTTTGTCTTTGCTGCCTTTATCGCCCATTTCAGTGTCTCCTTGTAGAACTAAAGTTTCAGATCAGGTCGGCCACGCACCGGTCTTTCAAAATTCCCCTGACGACTTCCCGTGGATGACGTCCGTGACAGGGGTACACGAACGATTCAAGATTGAAGATCCGTACAGCAAGTGCTGCATTCGAATCGGTTTACGCAGCGCGTCGGGCTGGCGGCTTCGAACCTGACCATTGCGGAACGCCGCCCCGATCGCTGGTGGGATTTCTGCGGTCGCAAGCACGACCTCCGCTTCGTACTGCCGCGTCAACGCAGTCATTTTTTGTTCAACGGCAACCGCCATCGTGCGGCGTTGTTCGGCATTGGCCTGAGCGATCCGGATATCTGCAGACGCCTGATCACTTTGCAATTTTGCACCGACATTTTCTCCGACGTTAATGTCGGCAATGTCTATCGAAACGATTGCGAATGCTGTTTGCGAGTCCAAGTTTTTTGCCAGTACTTGGCGAGTGATCAGCAGTGGATCCGCCAACGCATCGCGATAGCTATCGCACGATCCGATGGCCGACACGATCCCTTCGCCAACCCTTGCAATAACGGTGGATTCCGTGGCACCTCCAATAAGCTGTGACAGATTTGTTCGAACAGTAACGCGAACGCGAATCTGCAGTTGAATCCCGTCCCGAGCAACGCCGGTCAGCATGTTGCCTCGCCCTGCTTCAGGATTCGGACAGTCAATCACTTTGGGATTCACACTGACTCGCACAGCTTCCAAAACATCTCGCCCAGCCAAATCCACTGCTGCGGCGGTATCCCAGTTCAATTCGATCCCGGACTTTTCTGCCACGATCAACGCCAGTGTGACGCGTTCGATATCGCCTCCAGCAAGGTACTGAGCTTCCATGGCATCTGTGGGGATGTTCGGCAGTCCGGCCTGAACCGCCATGACTTTGCAATGAACAACGGTCTTCGGATTCACCTTCCGCAGCGACATCGTCATCAGAGAAATAAGCGGTATTCGTGTTCCGGTGAAATACGCTTGCAGCCACAGGGAAAAATAGCGACTGACAACATACAGCGTTCCGAGGCTGAGGAGGACGAAAATCGCCCAGATGATTGAGGTGACTGGGTTCATTCGCCAAGATTTTCTTCGTCGGCCAAAGGCCGAGCTCGAACCGCGAAGATATGCCCGCAGTCACATTCTTTTTTTCGGGCATGCTGGACGGCTTCACAAGTCGGACAGGCTTTTTGCCACGCATTCATATCCTGCGCGGCACTCGGCGAATCACCGCTTTCACTTCGAATAAGCTTTACACGGTTCATCCGCTTTTCATCTTCCCGGCGCATGGAACACTGCGGATGAATGCCGGCGGGCGAGTAGCTCGTTTCCCCACAGACCGGGCAGCGTTTGGGCGGCTTCCGTTCGAACAGCGGGATTGGCTTTTTACTCGACATAATCTAACACTGACCTCAGCAATGGAGGCGTTTCATGAAATACGCAAGGTGTGCGATATTTTCACCTGAAATCATTATATCCGTGAACCGTGATTTAGCAATGACTTGATCGATATTGCGGATTCCCCACGAAACCGGCACGATTCGTACAAGACTGGTCATCTTCTTGACGCTTGGGCCGCCATCCGTTCTGCCAGCCAAGAACCAATCACGGCCTGAATCGGGTCGGAGGTTTTCAGCACCTGCTGATTGATTCCCATCGCGCCACAGATTTTTTCCAGCCCGGTTGAGAACTCAGCATACTGCCGCAAATATTCTTTTCGCAGGCGAATGGGATCGACCAGCAATCGATGATCAACGTTTTCCAGATTTCGAAACTGAGTCGGTCGTTCGAAGGGAAAGTCGATCTCTTCGGGGGCCGCAATGCGAAAGATAATCACTTCGTGCTTTGCATGCCGACAACGCTGCAGCGCTGCGTGCAGAGCTTCCAGTGAATCGAAACAATCACTGATCAGGATTAACAGACTGCGGCGTTTGATGATCGGCAAAGCAGACTCAATCACGCCGGCCAGACTTGTGTCTTCACCCGGCGAGGTCTGGTCGAGTATATGTGTCATCTGCAGAAATGCGTCGCGGTTACTGGATGGTTTCAGTTGCTCACGAATCTTCGAATCGAAGGTCATCATCCCGACCGAATCGCGCTGCGACAGCAACAACCAAGACAACGCCGCAGCCAGCATGCGACTGTATTCGAACTTACTCAACGTGCTGCCAGCATAGGCCATGCTGCCACTGGCATCGACCAGCAAGTGAGCTCGCAGGTTGGTTTCGTCTTCGAACTCCTTGATATAGTACCGTCCCGTTTTTCCGTAGGCGCGCCAATCGATGTGACGGATTTCGTCGCCCGGATAGTATTCACGGTGCTCAACGAATTCAACGCTGGAACCCTTAAACGGGCTGCGATGCCGTCCCATCATCAGTCCTTCCACCAACTGCCGAGCGATGAGTTCCAGCTTCCCAAACTTTGCCAGTTGGGTTGGGTCGGTTGGTAATGCTGTGGAGGAGTCTGGCATGAAAGAACATCGGGAGAGGGACGCATTCGAACTGCAACAAGGCTACTGGCAGTTCCTGAATTCGTCAACTGGCCACCAGTGATCCGCGGTTTCTGAATCATCTGCATCCGGCAGAAGCGCGTCGCAGTCGTTCAGCGCGCACAAAAAAACCTCGACATGAGTCGAGGTTTCTTGTGTCCTCTGGGTCAAGGAGGACGGGGGGGTTGTTCGCTTTTGATTTGTTTCGATGATGTTTCGATGATGTTTCGGGGAGGTAACAATACGTAAAGCACGCTGCGTGCCAAACCTGTTTGTGAAATTTCATTCGCAGTTGTGTCGGAATGTAACTTGTTTTTGCGTAAGGGCTTGCGAGTGATCCGGTGAAGTCGCGGGGCATTTCGTTTGACTCAGCCGTGGTTTAGCTGCGTTGCTTTTTAGAAACGCGAATCCACACAACGATGCGTACCGGCAACATTTGTTGCACCATTGATTGCGCAATGACCAACAGCGGCCCCATCTGTGTTCCCCTGTGATCTCTGTGGTGAAACATCCCTGTCAACACCACGTTTTTAACACCCCACGCTAACGCCCTGCGACTGATAAAGTCAGTCATGATTGCACACCCATGCACGATTTCGGTTCCAGCACGGCTTTGCTTTTGTCATGGGGTTGCTGAATAATGTGTGGACGCTGATGCTGCAATGGAACCATTCTTTGTTCGAACACTCGGGCTGCTGAGACCTATGAACCGCACACTTCTGATCATGATCGCTTCACTGCTGGCGTTGGTTGCATTGGTGGGGTTGCTGGCCACGGGGGATCGTGATCTGGAATCCGGTCCCATCAAGCTGTACTGCGCCGCCAGCAATCGCGCGGTGATGGAATCGATTAAGGCACAGTACGAATTGGAGATGCAGGATAAGGGTTACACCGTCATCATCGACTATGGGCCGTCGCAGATGGAACTTTCGAAACTGGAAGTCAGTCGAGACGGTGATCTATTCTTGCCCGCCGATGATAGCTACATCACGTTGGCTCAGGAAAAAGGTTTAGCCGCGGAAGTGATTCCCATCGCCCGGCAGCAGGGTGTTGTGGCTGTGCGGAAAGGGAATCCCAAAGGCATTCAGACGTTCGCGGACTTGCTGCGGAAGGATGTTCGGCTGCTGCAGGCCAGTCCCAAGAGTGCGGCGATCGGCAAGGTGACGAAGAGGGTGCTGAGGCAGCAGGGTTTGTGGGAACAGCTGGATCAAGCCACCACAGCGTATTTTCCGACTGTCACAGAAGTTGCCAATGGTCTGGCGGCCGATGCGGCCGATGCGGGGATCGTGTACGACGCGGTGTTGTCGACTTACGATCAATTGGAATTCATCACGTTGCCAGAATTGCAGGGCACAGCTTCGGACATCTTTGTCACGGTGACGACCACTTCGAAAAAACCTCAGCGCGCCTTGCACTTCGCGCGGTACATTTCCGCCGTGGATCGCGGCTTAAAGCACTACGCGGAATTCGGTTTTCAGATCGAAGACGGCGATGACTGGGCAGACACGCCAGAACTGTCGATCTTTGCGGGGTCGATGCTGCGACCGGCCATCGACGATACGATTTCGAAGTTTGCAGCGCGTGAGGGAATCGTGGTGAATCGCGACTACAACGGCTGCGGAATTCTGGTGGCTCAAATGCAGTCCGGAAAACATCCGGATGCGTACTTCGCCTGTGACACGGAGTTCATGAAACTGGTGCCCGATTTGTTTCCCGATCCTGTCGACGTTTCGCAGAACGAACTCGTGATTCTGGTGCAGCAAGGAAATCCACACGGCATCGAAACGCTAAAGGATCTTGCCAAGCCGGGCGTGCGCGTCGGCCTTGGGCACGAAAAGCAATGTGCCATGGGCTGGTTGACTCAGAACACGCTTAAAGAAGGCGGCGTGCTGCAGGAAGTGATGGACAACGTGGCCGTGCAGACTCCCACCGGCGACATGCTGGTGAATCAAATGCTGACGGGGTCGCTGGACGCGGCGGTCGTGTATCTCAGCAACGCCGCCGGGGCGCAGGGCAAGCTGGAGGCGTATCGGATTCAGGATATCAAGTGCAGCATTGCGACGCAGCCATTTGCAATCGCCGAAAAGTCGCGATACCGTCAGCTGTCCGGTCGGTTGTTTCAGCAGATCTGTTCGGCTCAATCGCAACAGGACTTTGAAGCGGAAGGTTTTGTGTGGAAAGCCGCCTCTTCTGCTGCCGCCGAGCATTCGGAACCGGTTGATCAACAGTAGATTCGGAGCCATCGCTGTGACCAGCGTCGACAATTCTTCCGCTGCCGGCATTCCTGCCGCAAAACCCGGTTCGGACGTGCCATTTTTTTTGGCAATGGGCGGGTTGTCGTCGTGCTTTGTGCTGTTGATCGTGTTGCTGCTGCTGGCCGATGTGATGTTCGTTTCGCTGGACGACTTTCGCGTGGCGTTGGCGACGCCACAATACTGGTCTGCGTTTCGAATCACGCTGATCACCTGCAGCGTGTCTGCCATTCTTTCGGTATGGGTTGGCACGCCGCTGGGATACGTGCTGTCGCGTTACAAATTTCCGGGACGCTGGATCGTCGACACGCTTGTGGAAATTCCGATCGTGTTGCCGCCTCTGGTGCTGGGCCTGAGTCTGCTGATTTTGTTTCACCTGCGAATCGGTGACTGGCAATTGGAAGAATGGCTGCGTGAAGAAGTGGGCCGCCCGGTCACGTTTCAGTGGCCGGCCGTGATCTTGGCACAATTCTCCGTGGCCTGTGCGTTTGCCGTGCGAACGATGCGTGTCACCTTCGATCAGATCAATCCGCGTGTTGAAGACGTGGCACGCACGTTGGGCTGCAATCGAGGCCAAGCATTTCTGCAGATCGCGTTGCCTCAAGCGTGGCGAGGGATGATCGCCGCCGGAACAATCGCGTGGGCGCGATCGTTGGGAGAATTCGGGCCGATCTTGGTGTTTGCCGGGGCGACTCAAATGAAAACGGAAGTGCTGTCGACCACCGTGTTTTTGGAACTGAGTATTGGCAAACTGAATGGAGCCGTCGCGGTGTCGTTGTTGATGGTGGTGTTGGCGGTGGTCGTGCTGCTGCTGCTGCGATTGGTTGGTGCGAGGTTGACCGCATGATTGATCTTCGTGATGTATCCATCGTGTCCGGTCAGTTTTCGCTGCAACAGATTTCGTTGTCGGTGAAGGCGGGTGAGTACGCGGTGTTGATGGGCCAAACGGGCCAAGGCAAGACCACGATTCTGGAAGCGATTTGCGGATTGCGGAAGGTGACCGGAGGGCGAATTCTGATTCAGGATGTCGACGTCACGGGGCGCAGTCCAGGCGATCGCGGGATCGGCTATGTTCCTCAGGATCTGGCCTTGTTTCCGACGATGAACGTTCGCCAACATCTGGAATTTGCACTGCAACTGCGACGTCAGAAGAAGGCGAAGATCGATTCACTGACCGCAGATTTATCCCGCACGCTGGGCATCGAACATTTGCTAAGTCGTGCGGTGCAGGGACTCAGCGGCGGAGAATCTCAGCGCGTCGCGTTGGGGCGAGCGTTGTCGTTTCAGCCGTCGGTGCTGTTGCTGGACGAACCCTTTAGCGCTCTGGACGAAGCCACGCGATCGGAAATGCACGCTCTACTAAAGACGGTCACAAACACCACGGGCGTCACCACATTACATGTGACTCACAGCAGCGACGAAGCCGATGCGTTGGCGAATCGACGGTTCGTACTGAACAAGGGTGTGATCGAAGAGCCCGAATTACAGTCACGAACGGATGGGGCAAATTGATGCAGATTACAGTTCAATTCGAAGCACAATTGCGTGAGGTGGCGGGCTTTGGCGAACGCTCGATGGAAGTGACCGATGGTTGCTCGCTGCTGCACCTGCTGCAGGACGCCACAGTAACGTCGCCAGCTTTGCGAGCACGAGTGCTGGGCGATGACGGTCAGATTCAGTCCAGCCTGTTGCTGTTTGTGAATGACGTGCCGGAGTCGACGGGGACCACTGCGAGTGTCGTGTTGAAAGACGGCGACAAAGTGTTACTGCTACCACCGATTTCTGGTGGATAGCCAGTCTGGCTGTGGCCCATCTGAGATTTCAAATTCTTCAGATTTGAAATTTCAGATCCAGGCGACCTGCGGCGACCGAAACATCAAGCACGACCATCCCCCGGTCGCTCACGGCGCGGAGCCGATCGTTCCGGACGCGTTCGTCGTTCACGCACCGGTGCTGTCGGTCGAGTCCGACGAACTCGCTTCACCGCTGGCGGTGCATGACGTTCGGGAACAACTGGCGGAACAATCTGGGCGGCGGCGTTCGGTTCAGGGAGTTCGAAGTCTTCAAAGAAGTCGACGGGTAAGCGATTGGTCATGATAATTCCTGAGCGATCGACCACATGGGCCGTCGCGGTGGTGAGGCTAAGAAAGGTGCCGAGAAACACAATGGCGGATAAACGGACAACTGAGTTCATGGCAATGTTCTCCCGTCACGAAAGTGGGGGACCAGAATGGGAAATGACAAAACAAAGGTGTAATCGAACGAATAGATCGCGACAGCTCGATGCCCTCTGGTTGTGAAGGCACGGGTCATTTTTCGGCCCGATGGACAGCGACACCCACTTTGAAAAGTAGTTCGTGTCGTAGCATTTCCGGCACTGGCGAAAGTCGAGGAACACCGGAATCATGAATTTCAACAAGCTTGTATCGTTCCTTTGGATCCGCGATATCGGGATTCAGCTCACCGAGCAGGAAATAACTGCGTTCCCGCCGATTGAGGCCCGGATCCTCAAGGCAGGTGAACACGTGGAGCGTTTCGCCAAGCCGAGTGTTTTCGGGAGAATCCCACGATAGATCGAATCGATAGGGGCCGGAATCCCGAGTTTCGTACATATTCGGCAAGATCAAGCTTACCCAACAGTGCGGGCGATCTTCAACTGCGTCTGCAACGAGCGGATCTAATGGGAGATCTCCGTTCGCAGCCAGATACTGGTCAACCGCGATGCTAATATCTCGCATGTGGCGACGACACGCCCGCTGGTTCACATCCTGCGGTGCCGTCGAACGCACACCACAGCCAACGACGAGAATTGCCATGAGAACGGCGACATACTGCCGACACTGAGGCAATGGAATTCGCGTGAATCCTTTTATTGAAAGTGTAGTAAGTGATTGCATATCAGGAACTTCGTTAGAGAGTGTGTCACACAGGCATCGGCGGAGTCAATGGCGTCATCCACGCACCTCATGGAACGACTATCTCGGCAGTCCTCTGCGCAACGCCGCAATGCGGATTGAAAGCGTCGCTGAGGAAGCTCCGTGGACTCCTTGTACAGAGACACGCCGAGACCAAGAAAAAACGCCAACGCAACTAACCAGCAAAAAACGCGAAAGATAGTTGATTTCACGACATGCTCCGTTCAAGAAGAAGTCCGAGATTATGCCTTCAGTGAAATCGAAGCCATCACCTTGACGTCCGGTTCATCAACGGCGACTGGAACCTTAATCCTGCTCGGCTAGAGCAGCGGTACGCATCAGCCATCTAATTTTTTAAATCGGAAATGAAATTTTCGGATACCAAAAGTCTAGGACGGACAAACCGTTCCAGCGACCGTTGGTTGATCTGTGATGAATACGTTTGCTACTGACTTGTGGCATCCCACTCCGCGACTTAGCCTGAGACTCCACACGATTAAGACTTTCTTCAAAGTCTTCTCGCCACTTCGCACTTTTCTCGCGTGTAACGGGATTCGATTCCCCGATTCGATCGTAAATTAGTCGCAACAAAGTAAGCGTCCGGGGAACCCATTTGGGCGGGCCGCGTTCAGTTGCGGGTGCCGTCGGCGTTGCGGAGCTCAGCGGCTGCGATTTTCTCGCGGCGTTTTTGACGATCGTCGCGTTTGCGGTTGGCCACCTGGCGTGCCTCTT
>JBDNHJ010000014.1:0-104609 GCA_041688835.1 Fuerstiella sp. | reverse complement strand
CGGCGATCTTGATGCCGTGTTTGTTGAGCGGTTCGATCATTCCGGTATCCTTGACCGCCAGACACTCGCCAAAGGCAACTCGGCACGGATCAGAAATGCCTACGATGTCCGACTTCGCTCGGTTGCAGCGGGCACAGGCGTAAAGCAGATTTGAATACTCGCAACTCAGGTCAGGTGCGACTGCAACAGGCAGGAAATGGTCGATGTTAAACGCGACATCGTCCGAATTCCACTTCTCGCGATTGAGGCAGTAGACACAACGAAACAAGAACTCGTCGCGCAGCCATGGCCGATAGCTCTCGTAATCTGTGTAGCCAGTCGGGCCATGTCGTCGTTGATGTGGCTCCGTGGGATATTCGAAACCCTGAATCAACGTTCGCCACCCTTCTTTGCAGAACCCGTCAACAGTAGGTTCTCAAGCTTTTCAAGTTCGCCAGTCGGAAGTGGCGTTTCTCGATCCAAGTAATACTCAGCGTAGGCTTGGAGCCCTTGCAGTTCGACTCGTTCAATTTCAGTGAGCGTTTCTTCAATCTTTTTGTCAATCAGCTTGCCACGACGTCGATTCGTTTTCCGCCAGTCTTTTTCGTAATGGACAAAGTCGCTAAAGCCAACTTTGCCGCCCAACTCTTGGGGCAGCAGGACAGATTGCTTGAAAGACACACCGAGTCGTTCCCAACCGTCGAAGAGTGAAAGCAGTTGGTACTCAAGGTCGATAGGTAGATTGTATTGACGTAGGACAGCGGCGTCGACATCGGCAAGAAGGCTTTGCATGATTCGAGGTGCCTCGTTACGACGACTCGCTTCAAAGTATGATCGGACTGCTGAATCAACCTCGTCGAAATCCGATCCCAACGGCATCGGAACTTGCCGCATCATCCCGAGAATATTATGTCGTTTACCGAGGTGGCAAAACGCATACGCATTTACAACAGACGAATTAAATAACGCCCACAGCGTTTCGAGTGAGTACTCGCTGGAACGGATCGCAATGAAGTTGCTCGAAGCTGGTCTCCCGATGCTATCCAGAAGTCCCTTGATTCGCCACGGCCCTCGCGAGACCCGAGCGTAGTTGATAACGACTCTTGGAATATCGATAGTTGTTCCGGCCTGCGGACGGCGAATCACCTCTTTTTCTAAGCTCATCCAGTAAAGCGTGGGCGTATCCGTCAAAGCGATACCATCTGGCTCGACTCGATAGAACCCTAGGACTGCACCTTCAAACTCCGATTCGGAATACGTTCTCGCATTCTTGGGAAGATGCTTGCTGTGGTACGCCAAGCCGAGGCCCAAGTCACCAATGTCTTCTGCCGATGGGTTGGCCGACAGTGCTTGCCACACTTCTTCCAAGTCAGGGATTCTCATATCCCATTCGTTGTCCTCCACAAACCGTGTCTGCGGCACTTGCTTCGGATTAGAAGTTTCGTAAGTTGAGCGAAAGCGATCCATTTCCCATTCGCGGACGCGTTGGAATCGCACATTGGATCGTGATGCGTTTGCTGTCGCGTTACGACGGCCAATCAAAACGGTGGATTCAACGTCGGCAAAGCTGAAAACGTTGTCCGCAAACAGCGAAATCTCCCGTAACTCGAAATCTTCCAGCATCGACTTCCGCACGTCGCGTGCAAGACGACCGTGCAGCATCGACTGCGGCATGACAAATCCAAACACACTCCCCGGTTGCATACTCGACAAGATCCGTCGCAGCATTTCGACGGCTTTGTTGTTGACAGTGGGTGAAGCCCCTTTCGCCGCGTAGTATTGCAGCTCTGATTCTGAGAAATTCTCGAATGGCGGATTGGCCAAGACAATCGTACTGGCTTTGGATTGAGTCTCGATATCATCGGAAAGGAACATGTCCTCAGCTTCCAAATCCCATCCGTCCGGGTTTGGCAAATCGGTCAGCGTCAACGCCAGCCGAGCCAACTCCAATGCAAAGGGATCTTTGTCGAGGCCATGAATTCGCTTGCGAAGATACTGCCGCCGCCGACCGGGGGTCGCTTTATTTTCGGGTAACAGCTCGGTCAGCAATCGCATTGCCGAAACCAAAAACCCTGCGTGTCCGCACGCAGGCTCGAAGACGCTGCGTTTTTCCTCCGGGATTTCCTGAATCCAGTCGGAAAGATGACCCACAATGTAGTCGACCAAGTACGTCGGTGTGCTGTGCGTTCCCAACTCGGCACGTGTCGCTTTTGAAATCAGTGTATTCTCGTAAACGTGAGCCAACGCTTCCGTTGTCGTCATTGAAAGATTGCTAAATCTCGCGATGTCTTGTGCAACGATATCGAGCGCATCGCGTTTGGCATTTGAGCCGATTGGTATCGCGGGCGTCCCGTAATGATCGGCGAGTGCTGCGAACACGGAATCGACGTCCAACAAGTCGAGTTGCTCGAAGCTTGGAACATCCTTGTCTCGCATTATCTTTGCCGACACTAGCCAGAAAACTGACTTCAGCAGCCAATGGCCTTGTCGTTCGGAGATCGAATCCCAACCGAGCCGCGATTTCGTCTTCGTCACGTTTCGTTCGATCAGCCGCTCCAGTGACGTCCCAACTTCTTCCTCGACCAGAGGCATCAACCCGGCGTCAACGAAGCTCAGTTGAAACTCACTGCGGAACCTGCCCCAAGTCTTGGCACGATAGATCGCATTAGGCGAGAAGTCGTCTTTCCTCTGCACGAAAAACTCTTCGACTCGGTCTTCACTGATCGACTCTTTGAATTGAGCATTGTTGACTCCTTGAGTCCACCAAAGCAGCGAGTTCTCCGTGCAAACAAATACCAACGGCGCACCGGTTGCACGACATTGCTCAACTTCGCGTCTTGGGTCGCCCTGAGATTCCAGCACTGCAATGCACGAACTACGCGCATCAAACGGCAACTGAGCGAATCCAACCAGCGGCTTGACCGTTTGGTCATCGCTGAACCGGTAGTTGTGACGCAACCAGTCAGGACGATAGCCACAACCGATGAGTTGCGTTTTGATCGTGCTGAGTTTCATTGCGGCCTACCACCTATTAAGTAACCACTTAGCCCACTCCGTGGCTAAGCGCATTTGCTGAAATCACCATTCGTTTCCGCGTCTGAAACCGAGTATTTTTTGAGTTGCAACTCTAAGAGATCCGCCGCCACTTGCATCGGGCTGATCTTCCGGTCATCAGAACTGAGATGACTTGCCAGATCGTTCAGCAATTTGGCCGTTTCATCGCTCATTGGCAATTTTCCATACTGGCTCCAAGTCGGGTCCGAGGGACGCCCCGGACGCGCACCTTCGCTCGGTTGCAGGCGGCTTTTTAACGACTTTGACAGACGCTGCAAAAGACTGGGCTGCGAACTTATTGAACTTGAGCTGTTGACACGTTTGGTCACGGTATCGAACCTCGACTTAGTAACTTGGGAAAAACCGGTTCTAACAGAAAACAACAGCACTTTCTACCCCAAAAGTCGCCGTCGGTGCAGCGGAAACATATTTCACGCAGTTGACTTCCACTCCGCATGTGACACGCATAATCTTGAATTTGCATTCGAAGGCAACGCGCGTCCGTAATTGATACCACTCCACGATTCGGATTGGCCAAACGGTGTCGATTTCTGCGGTGTCCGAAGCCAAGATCGAACTCGCCAACCAGCCCCTTGCTTCCTCAATAAATTAACGGTTCCCGTCCGCTTGAATCCGGCTAGAACAAAGCCCAACAAGCCCCCTGCCCTTTTCAACTCAGAGAGTCCGTGAATTCGTGGTAAGTACGGCGCGATCGTCGTGGTATTCGGCGGTGTCAATAGTATGCTTCCAATCTGAATCCCGGAATTTAAGGAAACAGTACGATGGCGACAGAATACCCCGACGATCTTGATGGCGAAGTCCTACGCATGATCGCCGAAGACGGTCACGATATGACTCAGCCGATGGACGTGGAGTTCCATGTGGCAGCCGCCACAGAAGAGGTTGCGGAAAAAATCGCGGAAGCCGCCGTGGAACTGGGCTACGAAGCCTTCATCGACTTCGACGATGGTTCAGAAGACGACGAAGTCGAAGACGAAATCACCGAGCCGTGGACCTGCACGTGTCGCAAAACCATGGTGCTGGCATACGACCTCATCATGGCCGCTCAGTCAGAACTGGACGCCATCGCGCGACCCTTGGGCGGCTACGCCGATGGTTGGGGAACCTTCGGCAATGTGGAAGTCGAAGGGGAAGATGACGAAGACGAGGACGGTGGGGACGACGAAGAATAGTGTGATTGAGTCTCGGTCGGGACGATGGACTTTTGCCGTCGGCGAGAGTGCCGAGAACTTGGAGTTCCGTCTGGCTTTGCAACATCGTGTCTGTCTGGGTCGCTATGAGTAGATCTTGCGACGTTAGAAATTTATCATTTGTCATCGTTTTCAAATGACAAATGACAGATAACAAATGAAAGATCCTCGGAAGCACGGCAAACGGAAGTTAAGATTTCTATCGCTAGCCGACGGTTCATCAAACCATCCCGCCGAAGCCCCGGATGCGTGGACAGCAGCGTGGTTCTTTCTGTCGCCCCATCCGGGGCTTTGGTCATTGGAACAGCCGCTACCCGGTGACTCTCGTCACCGGCAAAAGCCTGCCGCCACTGCCGTGGCTGCATCCCGACCGTGGTTGACGAACTACAGACCGCCGAGCTGTTTTTTTAGCGCCTCGAGTTCTGCTTCCACTTCGCAACTTTTCTCCTGCTGCGACTGCGTAATGGCGTGGACGGCGGTTTCGGATTCCAAACGAATCTCCGCCGGTTCACCGGTCAGCTCGGCCATGCGTCGACCGGCTTCCGCATAGCGTGCTTCCAGAGCCTTTTGAATTCGCAACATGTTTCTGTGAGTCGAATCGGCGGCTTCTAATTCTGGCTTCAATCCGTCGATCAGATCTTCGATTTCCACTTTTCGCGTCAGCGCTGCACGCGCAGTCGAGTCGTCTGAGCTGACCAAAGCCGCTTTCGCAGTCTCAACCCAAGCGTTCATCTGCTTCGTGTGCTCGTCGATTTCGCGCTGCATGCGGTCTCGATTCGACGCGGACGTCTTGGCCACCCGACGCGCGCTGGACAGGCCCTCTTCCATTTCGTCCAGTACCTCCTTGAGTGTGGCACACGGATCATCTGAAGCGTCTAGGATTTCGGTCAGACTACAGGTAACGATGTCAGTCAGACGGCTGAAGTGAGGCATAGTTGTCGCTCGCGGGTACGCAAAGTCGGGATCAGATCAGTGGAATCATCAGGTTTCAGAACTGGCCCATCGTGCATGCCGTTCGCCTTACAACGGCCACGGGTTATCATCGAACGCCAGAGTGTCGGCAGGGGATCAATTCATTTCCGGAACATTCTCTTCTTCTGCCAAGCCACGGCAGGCCAGTTGGTAGCGGAGTTTTTCTTTGGCCAACCGCAATCGGCTTTTGGCGGTCGGTAACGAAGTGTGCATGGCATCGGCGACTTCGGACAACGTCAGAGAATCGAAGTGGTGCATCAGAAATGTCTGACGCTGTTCCTCTGGCAGATCATCCAGCAGCCCCGCCACAATTTCGCTCAATTCGCGCTGAGACACACGGCTTTCGGCGGAGGCGACATTGTCTGGCAACAAGTTCAGCAGATCCGTCACGTCACCATCAGCCGACGCGGCCACAGTCACCGGGCGGATCAAAGCGTCTCCAGAACGTTTCCGCACACTATCAATCAGCAGATTGTTGGCAACGCGAAACAGCCAGCCCTTAAAGCACCCGGTCGGCACATAGTTCCAGCATTTGCGGTAGAGCCGCAACAAGGTTTCCTGAACCAAATCTTCGGAGCGTTGAACATCGCGCGTCCGTCGAAAAAAGAATCCATACAGCGGGCTTTGCCATTCCCCCACGATCTCATCAAACGCCCTAGGATCACCTTCCTGAAGTCGAATCATTCGCTGGTCGTCGTCGTTATATTGCTTCGGCATGCCAGTTGAAAACGAGAGATTCGGTCGTTGATCTGAACCCGTAGGCTATCGGTAATCCCCTGCCAACGGAAGCAATGTCTGCCCGAGAAACCCCCAGCAAACGGCGTTACCACGGCATTTCTGTGAGATCAACAATCTGAGCAGCCAGTCGCTGTACAGACTCCTGCTGAGCGGTTGCCAGAGACTGGCCGACTTCCGGAGCGAAACTGACCTGCGACGAATGTTGCGCCAGTTGCTCACCAATGGGGAAGGTTCGCTGCTGCAGAACTCGACCATTGCGGCGGTCAATCCATGACATCTGCACACCGACCATCAACTGCAATTCCCGTGGATCGTCGAACCGAGTTTCGCTAAGCGGATTTTTGCGAATGTCGACAATCCGACCTTCCAGAATTGTGTCCGCTGTATTCGCATCAGCCAGACGATAACCCGATCGCGTTTTGATTTCGGCCTGAACGGCTTCGGTTAACAGGTAGTCCAGATTGCGGCGAAAGGAATCTGTTTGAAACACGGGCACATGAATCGTCCGCACGCCCGGTAGGTTCGATGGCCCGAACGCATAACCGCATCCCACCGTGGACAGCACAGATGCAAGGATCACCAGCGACACAATTCGAGGGGCACACATCACACGTACTGTCCTCAAGAACCAAACGGAAGAAATCGTCGCAAGCCGACAGACTTAACCGGACGATCAGACGTAGGCTCAGACGATTCTGGTCCTGCTGCGGGCCTAGCCGTTGACGATGGCAGTGAACTTAAGAAGTCAGACATCCCCGGCAGATGACTCACCGATCTCGGATCAATGCGTCTCAATTCTTGGCGTGCCCGATCCGCGTAGCGTGTTTGCGGAAACTCCTCAATCACACCGCGACAGGCGATCGCCACAGAAACAGAATTGCCCTTCTTCTGCCACAATTCAACGTCTTTCCATTTTCGCTGAGCGTTCTCTAAATGGATTTGATTCAAATCCGTTTTGATCTGCTGACGATCTTCAGATCCCGGAAACAAACTGAGACTGCGTTCCTTGAGGTTCTCCGCCGCCACCAAAGCAGTGCCGTCGTAGTACGGTCCCTGATAAGACATTTGCTTGACGTGAGCACCCAGAACGAACGCCTTCTCCAAGTGCGGACTGTCGGGATATTCGTCTCGCAGAATTTCGAAATAGCGATCCGCTTCGATAAAATCTCGCTGACGCAAGTGATACGACGCGGTCAACATCAACGCATCATCCGCCAGCGGCCCGGTGGGATCGTTCAGCCAGATGGCTTTCAACGCATTCAGGGCTCGGCCCTTGGTGTCGAACAGCGGCCTGGTTTCGTCCAGAAAGTTGGGTAGCAAGCCGTAGCGAGCTGTCAGACCTTTGTTGGCGTTTGCTGTGGGCTGATCGTCATCGATCACCTTTGCATCGCTGACAGTCTTGATCTGTGAATGAGTTTCAGGGTCAGCGACTTCGAGCCACGTTCGAGCGATCGCGAACATGCGTTGGCTGGCTTGGGCAACATGTTTGGTCGAAGGGTAGCTTTCGAACAATTTGTCGTAAGCGTCCTGAGCCTTCGGGTATTCTTTCATGGCAAAGTGGCATTCGCCGATACGAAACCACGCCTCTTCGCCGATTGAAGATTCGGCATACTTGTCAGCGATTTTTTTGTAACTCGCCGCGGCCGCTCGATAATCCCGGTCGTCGAACTGCTTGCGCGCGAGTTCCACCTGTTTGCGGCCCGCTGCTGAGAATTTTTGGCCTTGCTGTAGCGGGTCTTCTTCTTCGTAGAAAGCACGTTCCAAGGGACCGCGAATGTTGTCTGTGTTGAGCAGATCTTTTCTGGCGAACAGACCTTCACCGTCGGATGGCCGGAGAGACCGGCAGCCTGTGGTCGCAAGAAAACAGAGTGCTAGCAGAACGAATTTTGCTGCGCAGGGCAATACAACAGAAACTGTCGAAGGGTCATGGCCCCGGTCGGCAGTCACCGATTCCGTTCGGCAAAGTTGCGTCCTGCGTGTCATATGTTCGTTACGCTTATTCGGGGAGCGTGGTGCATCGTGGGTCACATTTCAGAGCATCCACGCTGCGGTTCCCGTACTAAAAGTTCAAATACTGCAGCGTGCCCGGCTTCTTGCCCAAAACACTGGTAATCACAGAAACACTCAATTGATGGCACTCGATTGTTTGTTCTCGACTCAAACGCACTCGTTCTACGAAGTTAGATTCACCGTCAGCAAGTTTTTGAAGAATGGCCAATGAGCCAGCAGAAATTGATTTTCCAGCAAATTCGGGTCGTCGACACGTGGCACATAACACACCGCCTTGACTGACCCAATGAGCGAATTTTCCAGTCAGCTGCACTGGTTCACCGCACACATTGCAGGCTGTCAGATCAGGAAAGTGCCCCGTGAGTCGCAGCAGAGTAATTTCAAATTGAACGATAGCTGTCGCTGGATCCGCTTCAGGATCCGAAAGCTCCTTGAGAACTCGTTCCGCCGCGTCAAAAATTCTCGCGTCCGGATCGAAGTCTTCCGAGAGCTTACACAGCAGGTCGGCGACGTAGTAACCGCCGTATAAAGAATGAATGTTGGTTGGGACAGGAGCAAATCTTCGCACAAGGCTGGCTTGGGTCAGAATTCCCAAAGCGCCCGAGGACTTGCGAAGAAAGACTATTCGACAAGTCGAAAGCAGGTCAAGAGCAGCATCGAAGGGACCCTTCAGTCTTTTGGCTCCCTTGGCCAAACAGCCGAACTTTCCGAATTCTCTGCTGAACAACGTCACCACTCGGCTGGATTCGCTGAAATCCGCCTGCCGAATGACAATCGCATCCGCCTTTTCCATAACCCTTCGCTTTCGCCGTTTACGTAAACCACCGTCTCCGCCAGATCAGGCAGGCTCGGAAGGATAACAATCCAGGCGACTTTGGCGATGCCAATGTCACAGGCCAGTGAATTCCGGGACACGGGTGACTCTTCTCCACCGAATTCATCAAGCTGTCGACGAGCGTAGTGCAAAAACGTGTCTCCACCGATGTGAAATCGGCGGGGGACAATCGGGGGACGGTTGCGGTGCTGCGGGCACACAAAAACCGCGGCTGAGCGATGTGCTCAGCCGCGGAATATTTTTCTGAAGGCGATACCAACTCGCTACGTTTCCGCAGCGGTCAGTGATACAGCCTTTAGAATGTCAGGATCGCGTCGATTCCGAAAGTGCTTTCCGAACCAACGTTGGGATCATCCCAGTCGTGACGCAGTTCAGGACGAATGATCAGGTTTTCCAGCGGCCGGATGTTCAGGCCATAAGTCACAGCGTACTGTGAAACCCCGTTATTCTTCCACCACTCAGCGCGTGTACCAACGCCAATCTTGTCGCTAATGCTCTTGATTAGGTAAGTGTTGACGCCAAGCTGATCTTCCCCAGTTGCGTCAACTCGCAGCAGGTCACTCTGAAGAATCCAGTTCAGGTCATCCGTGATAGCCGTGTCGAGCAACAGGCTGTGCGAGTATCCGTTGGCTCCATTAGATCGGGCACCGAAGTTACCAGCGGTCGCGATGTAGGTGAAGGTCGCGTTTTCGCTGACGGCCGTGCTGAAACCGCCGAGGAAACTGCTTCCGCCGTTGAGGCTGTCGAAACCAGAGTCCCAGCCAGCCGTCCAACCACCGTAGAGCGTGGTGTCATCGCTGGCGGCGTATGTCGCCAGAACGCCAGTGTGAGTAAACGGCTCGGTGTTGAACATTGTCAACGCGTGGCTGTAGAAAAAGTTATCCGGAGCTGTCACAACTTCGTACCCGACCAGCGTGTAGAAGTGACCCGCCTTGATGCTCCAGTCGCCCTTTGCGATTTCGGCGTACAGCTGTGGAATTGCAAAGCCGTAGTCTGCACCGCGAGAGAACGATCCGCCGTTGTCCCAACTGCCGACAGGGTTGCCGAAGGACTGAGTATCTCCGGCATCGATACCGTACATGGTGTCGATTCGAAAACCCCAATCAAGGCCTTCGCTGCCGTCAGCAACTTTCTCAGCATACAACCATCCTTGGTGCAGATTGAGACGATGGGGCTGATTGTTGAATGATCCTGCGTCGCCGCGTGCGGTCGAACGAGGGGTCAATCCACTGTGGTAACCCATTTGGATCCAACCACCGAACGTGATTTCGCCGTCATCGTCGTCGCCGCCGAATAGGCTGCCGCAGCCTTCGCCGCAACCTGCGTCTTCACCGCAACCCAGATCGCTACCCATCGGGGCACAGCACGATGCGTCAGCACTGCAACTCATCGATGCCAGTTGGATCGTGAGATCGTTGCCTTGACCGAAGATTTGCTGAGTTGTTCCGTTTGTTCCACCAGCGGCGTAAACCTCACCAGCAGATGCGGTATTCGCTACCGTCATTCCGCCGAAGAGAGCTACTCCCGCTAAGAGCGTTTTCCATGATCGTCTGATCATTATTCAATCCCTCGCGTTCATCCATGAGTCGAAGATTTCGCCTTCCTCCCGGGTCAGCATGGTCTCAGACTGCTTGGTAATTGGCCTCGGTCCCGAGAAGTCACTGCACATCTATGAGGACATCGGCTGAAATTCGAAACCACACCGTGTGGATTCATCTCCTTGAATGCCCTCAGACATCGGCGAACAATCAGAAGATCGGCAAGGAACAAATCAAATGTTCAGCCAACAATGGACGGGTTCCATCGTCTTTCACGAAACGACTGCGACAACCCAACAGGTCGTTGCTATATTGCCCAAAGCACCAGACAAGAACAGCCGAAAATCTCTCGCAAGCCGACTCAAACGCTACACAAAACACAACCAGCGCGGTTCTGACTGTCGAATGTAGCAACAGCGGCAAGACTTGCTGACATCAGCCGCGAGACCATAAAATCGCGAAACAGTACGCTCGATATTTCCCGTAGTTGTGATTCCTTCCGGCCAAGAAACGTCTACCAAAACTATGTCCAGCCGAGCCTTACGACAATTCCTGCAAATGATGGCTGCTTCCGGAATCAGTCACCTGCCGACGGTGAATTTGCCAAAACCAGCGCCGCGTCCTAAAATCCCAACCAAGCGATCGACCACACCCACCGCCCTGCTTTCCAAGTCACCGGCCAGCAGTCAACCGGCTCCCAAACAACTGGACAGACAGTCCATCGTGACGCCTGCAGTTTCTGAACGGGCGAACAGCCTGCTGCAGTCAGCGTTTGAAAACCGCGAACAGAAAACAGACGGACTGCTGCAGCTGGCCGAAATCGTGGCAGGATGCCAGAACTGCCCGGAACTTGTGGCGGGCAGAACGCAAACAGTCTTCGGAGTGGGCAACCCGGTCGCAAAAATCATGTTCATTGGAGAGGCTCCCGGTGCGGATGAGGACCGCCAAGGAGAGCCTTTCGTGGGAGCCGCTGGCCAACTGCTGGACAAAATCATCGTGGCCTGCGGACTGCAGCGGAATGACATCTATATCTGTAACATTCTGAGATGTCGTCCGCCGGGAAATCGTAATCCCCTGCCCCAAGAAGCGGCCAACTGCCGCCAGTTTTTGGATGCTCAGATCAAAATCGTCAACCCGGAATACATCGTCTGCTGGGGAACCGTCGCCGCTCAAAACCTGCTGGCCGAACAACGCCCCGTCGGCAAACTACGCGGACAGTTTCTCGCCTACGGAACCGCGAAAGTCCTGTGTACCTACCATCCGTCGTATCTGCTGCGAAACCCAGCCGCCAAAAAACTGGTCTGGGAAGACATGCAAATGTTCATGCAGGAAGTCAACGGCGAAGCGTAGTTGGCAGAACCGAGCTCAATTTACGACTGATCTGGCTGATTCAATCGTGCCTTCTGAGTCTTCAGAAAATGCGGTTCTGCGGTCGAGGGCTGGCCAGATTCAGACGCACCGTCCATTTCGCTCAGCAGCAGCCGCACAACATCTTGGCGATGTAATAGACCCACGATCTGCCGATTTTCATCGACCACCGGAATGACGCAGTGGCAGACCGAACGAAACAGGTGCAGCACGGAATACAGGCTGGTTTGCGGCAACGTGCATTCGACGTGGCGCGACAGAATTTCGGAAATTGTGACGGTTCGCGATGGGGTTGTCAGCAATTTTCGAATCACGGCGGTTTCCGGAACCACGCCCGCGAGTTGTCCTGAGACATCGGTCGCAATTAACACGGTGAGATTATTTGTGATCAGAATTTCCGCGGCATCTCGCAGACGAGTGTCCTCGCACACGATCGCGCCGCAGCAATCTCGCATCAGATCAGATACGACTAGCCTCTGGATCAAAACAACTCTCCCTTTGAACGCCGGACGACGAAAAATTCCATCGTCTGTCTTCTTTATCGGGCTTTGACCATCATTCGCTGGTGGCAGATTTCGCATCTCGAACGTTTTTCTATCGGCCGAACTCGCCGCAGTCCCTTCTTGGGGCCTCGACCCTTTCTTTCCGCACGATTGTAGTTACGCTTGCAATCGTACTGTCCGAACGCCGCTTGTTTTGAGGTCCGCAATGAATTGCCCATCATTATTCCTGACCGCGGGTCGTGCTGCCATCGTGTTCGTCTTGACGTCAGCCTGCGCAGCCGCAGCGACCATTCTGGAATGTCAGCAAATGCTGAACACAGGCCAGTATGCCGAATGCCTGACCGCGACAGCCGATGCGATCGAACGCCGCAGCTACGGCGAAGAATGGCCGATCCTGAAAGCGACCGCCGAAATCAAGCTGGGACAATACAAAGCCGCCGCCGAAACCATCGCCGCCGGAACCGAACGTTATTCGTGGAGTATCCGTTTGCGGATGTTGGCACACTCCAATTGCCGCATCTTGGGAGATTCAGAACAAGCCGAACAATTGATCGTCGAAATCGACAGACTGTATGCCGCAGCACCATGGCGATATACCGACGCAGATGATCTTGTTGCCTTGGGCCAAGCATCGACAGTGATTGGCGTCGACCCCAAAGACGTGCTGGAAGGTTTTTACGACCGCGCCCGGCGCAATTACAGCACTCGCCCGGATGGCTTCATCGCTGCCGCCGAACTTGCACTTAGCAAAGGCGATGCCGCCTTGGCCGCCGACATCCTGCGACCCGTTGCAGAAAAATTCGCCGACAATCCCGACCTACTGTTTCTGCTGTCCGAAGCCCTGCGCGGTGGTGCTCCTGCGGAATCCGCCGAACTTCTGAAACAAACCCTCGCACTGAACCCCAACTATCTCACCGCGCTACAGCGCATCGCCGAACAACAGATCGACGCCGAAGACTACACCACCGCAGAATTAACAATCGCCACCATTCACAAAACAAACCCGAATCATCCCGAAGCTCACGCTCTGCAGGCTGTCATTCACCATCTGCAAAACCGACCGGAAGCAGAAATCAAAAGTCGAGACACCGCGTTGCAGTTTTCAACCGCCAACCCCGCCGTTGATCATCTGATCGGCGAACGCCTGTCGCGCAAGTATCGATTCGCCGAAGGCGCCGCCTATCAGCGGCGTGCTCTGCAGGTGGCCCCGGAATTTCTGCCAGCAAAAGCTCAACTGGCTCAGGACTTGCTGCGACTTGGCATTGACGACGACGGTTGGAACCTAGCAAAGGAAGCTCAGCAACAGGACAAATACGATACGACGTTGTTCAACCTAATGCAGTTGAAGGACACGATTCAGAAGTTCACAACCATCACCAACGACCACTTCATCATTCGTATGGAACGGTCAGAAGCCGCCGTCTATGGCTCGCAAGTCGAAGCTCTGCTGAAGGAAGCCTTCGAAACGTTGTCCGAAAAATATGAATACACACCATCAGAACCTGTCGTTGTGGAAATCTTCGACCGCCAGGATGACTTCGCCGTCCGCACCTTCGGCATTCCGGATGTCGCCGGCTTTCTGGGCGTCTGTTTTGGCAAGGTCATCACGGCCAACAGCCCGGCGTCAATGCGCAGCAGTCCGAACAACTGGAACTCCGTTTTGTGGCACGAATTTTGTCATGTGATCACGCTGCAGATGACGGGAAATCGCATTCCTCGTTGGCTGAGCGAAGGGATTTCTGTCTACGAAGAACGCCTGCGCGACAAACGCTGGGGCCAACACATGACGCCTAGGTTTCGACAGCAGGTCCAAGCTGATCGCATCACGCCCGTCAGCGAACTCAGCAGCGCCTTCCTGAACGCAAAGTCCGGCAGCGATCTGAACTTCGCGTACTATGAATCATCCATGGTGGTCGAATACATCGTGCAGGAACATGGCTTCGAAGCGTTGCTGCAGATTCTACAATCACTGAACCAAGGACTGACCATCAACGATGCTCTGGATCGGCATACAAACGGACTGACAGAACTCGAAACCGGCTTTCACAAGTATCTGAAATCTGTCGCCAACGACTTTGCCAAGGGGGTCACATTCACGATCAATGATCCAACCGTCGATCCAGATTCTGCGATCGTCGAGCCGCCGGATTCCAAAAACTATTCCGAAGGATTGGCATTGGCCGTTGGTTTAATCAAAGCCGATCAGCTTGATGCAGCCGAAGCCGAATTACGGCAACTGATTCAACTGTACCCCGCAGATCCCAGCCCCCAATCCGCCCGCCGCATCCTAGCCACGGTGTATGGCCGACAGCAACGGACGGCAGAACAGATCGCCGTGCTGACGGAGCACCTGCAACATTCCGCAGACGACCTCACCAGCGCCATGGAACTGTTGGCATTGCAGGTGACCGCGAAAAATTGGCCGGAAGCAATGACGGCGGCAAAGTCCGTGATGGCAATCGACCCCTTGCAACCAACGGCAATCCGCCACACGTTAACTTCATCGTTGGCACTCGAGGATCGCGAAACCGCCGTCCAGATGTTGCAGGCCTTACTGGAATTGGAACCCTCCGACGCGGCCCGCACACACTTTCAACTGGCTGAAATCCTGCTGGCCGCCGATCCCTCAGCCGCCAAACGCCACGTTCTGCTGGCTCTGGAACAAGCGCCCCGCTATCGAGAAGCCCACCAACTGCTGCTAACACTGAGTGCAGACGTGAGTGACATTCCTGAATAACCGTCTGCCGCGAAAATCTTTGCGGTTTCCATGACAGATTCCGGAGTCTGGCCTGTACTGGCTTTCGGAGCATGCTGCATGACGAATTCACCGACGACGCGGAACAGCCTGCTGCTGCGACTGCGCGATGCCAATGAATTGCTGGCGTGGGACTGTATGCGCCGCTGGTGTATGGGTTTGCACGCAAAAAAGGATTACAGAACGCCGATGCTGCCGATCTTGCTCAGGATGTACTGACGTCGGTGGCTCAGCAAATGCGACAGTGGGAATACGATCCCGACCGCGGATCGTTTCGCGGTTGGCTGTTCACGATCACTCGCAATCGATGGAAAAACTGGCTGGCCAGTGCGGCTCGAAGAATGGACGGAATCGGCGGTGATAACAATCAGGAAGTCATGCAAGCGTGTGCCGAACCTGTTGCTGAAGACAACGACTGGAACACGGAATACGCGCGACACGTTTTTCACTGGGCGGCCGAAATCGTCCGACAACAGGTGTCCGAAAAAACATGGCAGGCGTTCGAACGGACGGCGATCGACGGACGAAGCGGGCATGATACAGCGACGGCGCTGAACATGTCTGTAGGAGCCGTCTATCTGGCACGAAGCCACGTGATGAAACGGTTGAAAGAACTGGTGGAGCAAGAAACCGGAGACGAATGAACAATGCCTGAATCATGCCCCACCCCAACTGAACTTCGCAGCCTCGTCGACGGCCTGCTGTCTGACGTGGACGCTCAACCGCTGGAATTGCACATCGATCGGTGCGAACAGTGTCAACAAGCACTGCTGCAATTGGCCGCGGACGAAACGTTCTGGGAAACCGCGACCGCACGATTGGCCGACGACAAAATCGGCGGGCCCGAACTGGATCGCGCAGTCGAAAGCCTGAAACAACATTCCCACCCAGAAGCCGAAGAAATCGGTGAGGCGATTGAACTCAAACTGTCCTTCATCGAACCACCAGTCGAACCCGGCACCATTGGTCGTCTGCAACACTATGACATTCTGCGAGTCGCTGGTCGCGGCGGCATGGGCATTGTGTTGAAAGCGTTTGACCGTTCGTTGCGTCGCATCGTGGCCGTGAAATTGCTGGCTCCGCACCTTGCCGGAAACGGTCAGGCGCGGCAACGGTTTATTCGCGAAGGGCGAGCGGCCGCGGGGATTTGTCATGAACACGTGGTCACGATTTACGCGGTCGAAGAATCACCCCCGTTGCTGGTGATGCAATATGTGCATGGAGAAACGCTCAAGATTTCATCACACATGAAAGATCGCCTGCTGATCTGCCTCAGCAGCGGCAAGGCACTGCGTCCGTGGCAATTCAAGGCGGACGCAGCACGGCAGACGGAGCTATTCACGCTCACGCGATCAACGAACACAGAATCGTTACGAAAATCCGTCGCGATGACGTCGCTCGATGTCACATCGCCAGCGGACTGGATTCGCGAATCCGTCGAAACATGGTCGGAGGAACTCGGCATTCCCATCGATCGCCAAAACTCCATCGGCATCGACCTGACGCTCGTCCCACCCGCACACTTTGACGTGTCGAAGGAGAATCCACCACCAACGCCAGCCAGCTTAACGCGGTCCTTACTAACAACGTACGGAATTATTGACAGGCCACGCCAAGGCGAAGGCGAAGGCGAAGGCGAAGGCGAAGGCGAAGTGCGGTATCCCTTTGTGATCTCAAGCCATGTGATTTCCACAACGCAATTTCGGCAATTCGTGGAAGCAACAGACTACGTCACAGACGCCGAACGGCGCCGTGCCGCAGTGACGACAAAATCGAAAATAGACGATGAAGGACCGCCAGTGGAGGCCCTGTTTGCCGCGCAGGGTGGTTGGACCATGGCCGACACAGCGGACGCGGAACTGGTTTGGAAGCCCGGACTGTCATGGGCCACCAACAAATCTGCAGCACCCGCCACGGTTGTGTCAGTTCGTGACGCCACGGCCTTCTGTGAATGGCTGTCTGCCAAGGAAAATCGTCAGTATCGACTGCCAACGATACCAGAGTGGACGGTGGCTGCAGAACTGAGCAAGTTTTCGACACCGGACGGCATCGCCGAAGTGACAGGCGACGACTCTTCGTCCCCACACAGAATCAAAACGCCAGAACTGCGGCAGGGAGAGTGGACGGCTGATTGGCAACCAATCTCCGATCAGAAGTATCACATTGTCGTGCAGCGACTGGTCAGTGACGACCACAGTGTCCTTCACGAAGCTCTGGCCCCGGATATGTTTCGATCCTCTGAAATCGGTTTCCGTGTCGTCACGGAACTACGAAGCGGTTCGGCACCGTCAACCATGAAGTGAATTTCTGCCAAGAAATCGATTCCCTTACGGTTTCTCGCCGATAAGCTAAGATGTGCGAAGACATCCGTTCACATGCGCGTAATGAACAGCCTGACAGCAAACGGAATCCGGTCCATCATTCCTGCCCACCCGCCATGCCAATCTATCTCTATCAAGTCATCCGCGACGACGATCAACCGGGTGAAGAATTCGAAATCGAACAGGGCATCAAAGATCCGCCGCTGACCGAGCATCCGGAAACGGGTGAGCCCGTGCAACGGCTCATTTCATCGACGTTCGCGGGCGGCATGTGGATGGAATCTTCCATGAAGAACCGCGTCAAGGACGACAAAAAACTGGACAAGCTAGGGTTCACCAAGTACGTCAAAGCGGGCGATGGCGTGTACGAAAAGCGAGCCGGCAAAGGCCCAGACCTCATCACACGCGACAAGCCCATCAAAGGCAGCGACCTGAAGTAACGCGGACAAAGCTTTGGACTAGCGATAGCTTTCGGGGCACATCGCCATTTTCAGGCTGTGTCGAATGCCCACCAGTTTCGCGGTTTCGCAAAAAGGCTCACGCAAAGCCGCAGCGGAAGACTGGACTCAGCACCGCCGTGGCTATGCGTGAAATCACGAAAGACCACGTTTGGCCAGTCCGGCTGGATACAGACTTCGATGACGTGCTGTCGAAAAACTTTCAGAATTTTCCAAACATTGCAGACAAATCACGAGCGTGCCATGATCAACAACCATGGCCGTCGATGCACACGACGAGGGCCATTCAACGTTCGCTGAGCTTCAGCCGCATAAAAACCAACCGTTTTGGCGCTAGCCACGGATCTCGAACAACCAACGTGCACGAAAGCCCATTCGACCATGCCAGTGCTCAGACTGTTCTTGCTATCGGGTTGCTGCACGCTGTTGCAGACCGCCTCGGTCGACGACTGGACGTACCATCCGGGTGCGTCACAGGCCGCTTTTCGCACTCAAAGCGTGATTCTTCCGCTCAGCGAACAACGGCCGGAAGATGTGGACGCGGCCCAGATCGCCACCCCCGGCACTCGGTTTGGGCAGTTTCGATTCGGAAGCTTCGATTCCGGGCGAATCGTGGTCGCCGTGGTTCCGCAGCCCGATGGTCCCCCGCACCTGTATCTGGACGCCAACCGCGACCGAAAACTGACGCAGAAAGAGCGACACGATGCTGCGGGCAACGTGTGGTCGGTCAACCTGAACGCTGACTTCTTAGACGGGTTCCTAGTCAATTCCGACGAACGCAAACTGCGGTTTCGCTATTCCAACGGCATTCTGATCTATGGCACCGTCGGTTTTATCGAAGGGAAAACACGACTGGACGAACGGACCGTGGGCATTCGCCGAGTCGACGCCAATGCCAACGGGCGATTCTCTGATTCAGAAGATGAACTGTGGGTGGACCACAACAGCGACGGAACTTGGGACGCCTTCACAGAACGTTTCTCGTTCGCTCCAATGCTGCGAGTTGCCGACAAGCGTTATTCGACGTTGACCGATGTTCGGTCTCAAGTGTTTGCGATGGAAGCAAATACTCAGACAGGGTTGCTCACGCTGCAAGTGCCAGAAGAACTCAAACAGCGAGGATTAGAAAAACTGAATGTTGTGATGGCCGGGCGAACAGGATCTCTGGTCAACCTGAATCTGAATTCCCCATCAGCCCGCGTCCCTGTCGACGAATATCGTGCGGTCAGTCTGGTCGCCACTTTTGAACGAACGGAGTTTCCACCGGTCTGGACTTACACCTTCGTCAACCGCACTGACACCGCTGCGAACTGGACGGAAGTCACCGAAGATTCTGACGCGAAATGCGACCCTCTGCGATCGATTCAACTGTCCGCCAAGCTGGATCGAGCCGACGGTTCTTATGCAACAGGTGGCCACGTGCGCATCACCCCCGTACTTTCGACGACCGCTGGGCTGGAATTACAGGGTGCGTATTACGGACGTGAGTCCACGGCATCAGCGGGAGAACCGACGGCCACCGTGACTCTTGGGGATCCGATCGCGGATCAACAGATCGGGGTTCGCAGCAGCGGTTTTAACTGAGGCCAGTTCTGCGAGGTCTCCGTGCGAGTCCCATCCGACACTGTTGCCGCAACACTCCAGATTCAGGCGACCTTCGATTCCGGTCCACTGGCCGGTGTGCAAACGGCCACCACGGAAATTCAACTGACAACGCCTGCTGAGTAGCCAACCCAAATGAAACTCCCCATCCTCCGACCCACCGCCGGCTGGTGCCTGCTGATCACGCTGTTTGCCTGCGAACACGCGACTGCAGACGACGTCGTCCTACAATGCCGTGTCGTTGATTCGTCCGGAAATCCGATCGCGGCTGCGAAAGCTTCTGTGCGATCGATCGGCAGTCGGTCAGAACAAACGCTGGAATGGCCCGAATCGCTCAAGGCAATGACGCTGACCGACAGTGGAGTCTGCACCACCGAAACACTCAAGTCCGGCCGCAGCTATGTCATCGAAGCGGCAGCCGCCGGCTACGCACCCGACTTTTCCAGACGCTCTCATCCGGAAGACACGGGCATCATCCGTCTGCCGGATCTGGTGCTTCGAAAACTGCGAACCGTCACGGGCCGCGTGACGGATTCCGGTCATCCCGATGACTCAAATGCTAACGGCCTCGAAGGTGTCGTGATCAGTCAGTCTGGAGACGGCCCGCTGCGGACAGAAACGACGTCGGACAAGAATGGAAGGTTCGCACTGCCCGATGTCCCAGAAGGACTCGCCGTGGTCTTCGCGGAGAAACCGGGCTTCTGGTTTCGCGGAATCCGCGCACCCGCTGCGGATCAGACGCTGCACATTCAGCTGTCACCTCGAGACCAACCGAATCCGGAACGCTGCGATCTGACCAAACTGCGACCAACGATCGACAGTCCCCCACAACCAACCGCTGCGTCGGTTGCCGTTTTGGAACGGGAAATTCGGTCGCAGGTCACAGCGGGGCGACGCCCTGTCTGGCAATGGGCCCAACTGGCAACACTGGACGAACCCAAGGCGATGGAACTTCTGGAGTCGCTCACGGTTCCTGATACCCAGAAAACGCAGTACCTCCAGTCTCTGATCAACCTCGGCGTCTCGCGAGACTTCGAAAACGCGGTCGCCCGACTGCACGGTCTCAACTCAGGTGCAGACCGGTTGACAACGCTGACCTATTATCTCCTTCGAAACGCAGAGCTGGCCGACGATCAACGGGCCGTCCTTTTGTCCGATGCCGTGCTGGAACTGCGATCCTTAAATAACCCCGTGCAGCGAACTCAATTTCTGGCCGCTCTGCTGCCCAAATTGCATCGCAGCGGACAACAAGCGACCGCTCAACAGTTGATCGAAGACACGATTCAAATTCTGGCGGAAGGCGGAGAAAGCGAAGCGGTCCAGCAGCAATTCGGTTCCCTCGCCGAAGCCATCGCGAAGTACGATCCCGATCGCGCCCTCGAACTTCAGAAAAAGTCGCCCCCCAACTACGGCGCATGGATCGCGTACGGCATCGCTACGGATCGACCGGGCGCAGCAGTCGAACTGATTCGCAACTACCAATTTTCCGGCACAGGAGGTTCGCGGCTGGGCCGGTGGTACAACTTGCCGCGAGTCTGCTACCGACTGGCTCAAACAGACGTGGATGCCGCTCTGGAAATCGCCGAACTGATCCGAGGCATTGTCGAAGAAACGGTGAGATTTAAGAGCGACGCTCCAGCAGACAACCGTTCGAAGTCGCTCTTCGAAGCGTTGCAGCAAACCGTCAGTGACAACACCGGCGGAATCTTCTTGAACAAAGGTGACCCTAAAACAGACCCTGTCGTCGTGTTGATGCGCGCCCGCATTCATGCCCTGATCGCTCAGGCAGCCGCCGCACGTGAACCGGAACGAGCACGATTGATTCTGGAACATGCGGCGATCGAGATTGAAACCGCCACGGGCGGGGTTCGAAATCTACGCGGCGGATTCTTGTATCCCCGATCGCTGTTTATGGCCACCCTGATTCCTGCGGCGGCAGAATTCGATCCGGGACTCGCGGCCGAATTGTGCTGGCGGATGTTGGCGATCCGGGCGCCGATTTCCGGCTTGGATACGGCCGACACGGAGTCTCGTGACATCACTCTGACGATGCTGCCGGCCTTCATCGCCACGCTTGATAATCCGCTAGCCGTCGAATTGTTGCAGCACATTTCGGATCGCGGTCGCCGTCAGTCGTGGTCCGGGCGCGAACCCTTTTGGAGTTTCTACGCTTGGAGTGCGATCGACGCCAACCACGTGAATCAATTCATCCGGTCAATCTGCGATCGCGGCGTTGATGGTGAGCCGTCTGTTCAGGACAAGCTGAGCATCCAAGCCGAGGCGGCAGCTTCGGAAACCGCAGCGTTGTATCAAAAGACAATCATGCAACAGGCCGAGGTCTGGCTGAATGAAATCCTGTGGACAAGCCAGATCACCAATGACACAGACTAGGCGAATCACTTCGGCTGTTCTGAGATCGCTGGCTGTTCGCGAATGACCAGCAACATGTCCATCGCGGCTTCCTGCAGCTGTGCATCAGATGCCTTCAGCAACGACAAGGAAAGCTGTTCGATGCTGCCGCGTTGTTCCATCGACAATTCGTACTTGCGAACGATGGTGAACAGCGTCAGGAAACTCTGTCTGCGAAACCATTCCCGATCCGCAGAGTCCTCAGCATCACCCTCCGGCGCATCGACGTGCGCGGCAATCAGGGCGGGAATCGCAGTCGGTCCCATCTGTTTCAGAGACTCAAGTCGCGGATCAGCATCCCCGAACATCTGTTGTAACGCTCCAACCTGCAAACTGTGAACAAGCGATTCAGCCGCCCGTGAATCCATGGTGCCCGCCAATGCGGCTGTCAGAGGCCGCACGGCGACCACGCGAGGGTCATTCCGGCGTAGTTCTGTCTGAGCCTGCTGCGTGATAATCAGCTGCAGCTGGCGATTCAATTCGCGCGACAAAGGTCCGATCGCTCGGGAATCCGGACAAGCCGTTAGCGCCTGCACGGCGGCGGCTTTCAGCTCCTGCGACGATGACTTCACCAACAACTGCTTCACAAAATCTGGCACACTGCCTCGATCGCCCAGGCTTCCGAGTGCTTGAAACACGAACGGTTCGTTCAGTGGAATTCGTTTCCGCAGTTCAGGGATCGCAGATTTGTCTCCAATGGCAACCAATGTCATACAGAGTTGTTGAGCCATGCGATCCGAGTTTTTTCCAACGGCCAGTCTCCTCAATTCGAGCTGTTTCTCGTCAGCGGCCAACTCTGGGTGTCGCTCAGCCAGCATCTCCAACAACAACGGAACCGCGCGACGATCTTGAAGCGAAGCCAGCACTTGCAGCACCATGCCGGTGACCCATTGCTGCGAATCATCCTGCAACAGTTCTAACAACGCGGGAACCACTCGTGGATCTCTTTGGACGGAGTCAGGCCGTGAACGAGCAAACGCCAGAATGGCGGACGACTTCACGCTGGAGTTCGGGTGACGCGTCAACGCCAACAACTTCTCCACGGCCCCGTCGTGCCAGTTTCCGGTGACTTGATGTTGATTCGCCAAATACCGAATCGCATTGGAGACGCCTTCGATATTTCTGTTGTTGATCAGCTGGTCATCCTGAAACCCCAACCGTGACATAGCTGCCTCGGCTATGCGTACATCGTCGAAAATCGAACGGCACGCATCAAACGCCGCCTGCCGCAACTCGGCGTCGGAACTCTGCAGCGCCGCCAACACAGGCTCCATCGCACTGCGTGGACATCGCTTTAACAGCGACAACAACATGCCGCGCGTGGCCCGATCTTCGATCCTCAGAACCACCACCAATGCCGACACCACGTCTTCACGCGACAGAAAATCGGTTGAGCCTCCCGGAATCAGACTTCGATGATACAGCGCCTGCACGGCGGCTTGCTGCAACGGCAATGCGCCACAGCCAATCGCCTGCAGCAGGGGTTCGATCGTACGCTCGTCATCGATCTGACCTAACGCGTCGATGGCACGACCGCACGCCTGTAGCAGAATCGACGCATCCACATCTGGCGTCACTTTCACGCGAGTGTCTCGAATCAAAGTGGCCGCCAAGACATCGGGATCAGATGGAGGCTGCGGTATAGAATCCTGAACCAGTTTCACAAGCGCAGCAACACTGGGGCGTCCGATCTGGCTGAGTGCCACGGCGGCACCAGCGGCCACGTTGCGATCTTGATCGCTAAGTGCAGCCACCAGCGGCGCGACGGCGGCTGCACTTTTGAAGACGCCCAGCAAATCCGCGCAACGACGCCGCACCACACCATCATCGTGCTGCAGTCCTGCAATCAATGCCGGAACAGCAGCGTCACCGATCGCCCGCAGCGCAGATTCCGCGAAATCCGATTCGCGGGTGACTCGATCGTCGGCAGTGGCCAAACGATTGTTTGCCAACAGCGGCACCAGCCACTCTGAGGCCGGCGCAGCATCAACGCCCAGTTTTTCCAGAGCAACAATTGCGACGCACCGCGCATTCGCCGAATTTAAGCTCAACTGACGAATATAACCATCGACGGTTGCGGTCTGCGGTTGGCCAGATACGGAGGGCAGCGGCAACAACACGAGGCAAATCGCCGCGATTCTTAGGAACGGTCCCGAATTTGTTTCCCTGTTTAACCGGGAAGTTGTTTCGGGACGATTCCTTAGCAATGAAGTCGCTGTCGAAAGTGATCGCATGCGAAGGCCTTTTCAAAATCAGCTTTCCTCGTCCGTTAACTGCTGCAGTAAACGTCCATGTTCGGCAGCCAGAGCCGGTTCGTCCAGTGCTTCAAAGACCTGCACCAGTAATCGCCGAATGTTCGCACTTTTTTGGCGTGTTGACAAAGCCGTCTCCAAATCTCGACGAGCCTCTTCCCAGCGTTCCTGAGCAATCAGGACTTCCCCGCGAGTCGACAGCACGTCTGGCTGCCCAGGCACGATAGCCAAAGCACGATCGACCAACTGCATCGCGCGTTGACTGTCGACCGTCGTGGTGGAGTCATCGGCACCACGCACCAAGGCGATCGCTAGGTTGTTCAACACCATCGGATCGGCGGGAGTCAGCGAATAGGCGCGTTCCAGATAGCGTTTCGCTGGCACCAGTTGATCGCTGCTCAGCGCGCTGGGGCCCACCAAATTGTAGACACTCGCGCTGGCGTTTCCGGTCGCCAGAATTCGCGTCAGTCGTTCATCGGCGGCCTGCGCCAATTCGCTGTCGGAACAACTTAACCGAACCAGTCGTTCGATGAGGCCGATGGAAACGCCGTTTTCGGAAACCGCCTGATCCAGTAACAACAACGAATCTTCATTCAACTGCCCTGCCTGCTGATTCTGATCATACACGCCCAAGAGTGCTCGATTTAGCAACATTTGCCGACGATTGATCTGGTCGGCGGCGTCTGTTTCCGGCGGTGGTGTGGACTGTAACAGCTTGAGTGCCGCTTGCGGTTGCGAGGCGGCCAATAACAATTCCGCATGTTCCGCAACGTTGTTCGGCGTTGACGATTGCTCACGATTTTCAAATTCCGACAGCAACTGTTGAATCATCGTGTCCGCTTCTGCTGTATGCCCGACCGCCTTCAAACATTGCACCTGCAGTGGCCGCAGACGCGGGTGTTCGGCCAGCAACGGAGCGATCTGATCGACGGCCGCTTGCGAATCACCGACCGCGGCCAGCACTTGCGCCAACAGCACTCGCTGTTCGACGGAGGGGATTTCGACCGCCGAGAGTCCATCAATCGCTGGCTGCAATTCTGCCTGCGAATATTCAGCACCCAGCGCGGTCATCGCGAGCGCCTGGCGTGTATAGTTTTCGTTCTGTGAATCCAGTTCAATCGCCTGCACCAGTAACTTCTGCGCGAGTTCTCGATTCAGCAACGACGTGCGAATGCGATCCGACGCCAGTCGAGAATACAGCGCGGCTAAAGCTTGACGAATCGGCTGTTGATCACCAGCGGTCAGCCCTTCTTTCAATAAGCGTTCCGCTTCGACGAACTGCTCCTGCATGATCAGAATTTCTGCACGAGTGACTCGCGCCTGAACATCGCCCGGATCTTGCAACAGCTTCGCTGCTACCAAGGCTTCTGCGGTCTCCAGCCTTGCGGAAATCTGATCATCGCCACGTTTTAGCTGCTGCTGAACTCGAGCCAACGGCAGCGACAGATTGGGATTTTGTTCAACGGCCTTCAGCAAATAATCTTCGGCCTGTTTCAGCTGCCCTTTGCGCAATGACAGATCTGCGAGTAGCTGGTTGACGAGCCCGTTGTACGGTTCTCGATCGATAACCGCGCGCAACTGTTGTTCGATTTGTTCGCCGGTTAACGGGATCGCAGGATCGGCTTGCTGAGCCTGAATCACCAGCCACATCCGCGCCGGGGTGTAGCCGTCTGTACCTGTGAGCTGTGTCAGGTGCGGAACGGCGGCAGCCACCCGCTCGTGCTGTACGTGGTGCAGTGCCAGACGAAAGCGGTTCTGTTGATTCAGCGGTCGCAGTTCGACCAGCCCCTGCAGGTAGAAGCCGGCCGCAGCTGTGTCATCCTGTTCTAGGGCTTCTTCGATGGCCGTTTGATAACGATTGACCAACATGTCACTCGGCGCGTTCCGCAGCCAAGAAACAAACAACGCGCCACCGACACCGACCAGCAGAAACGGAACGGCGACAGCCAGACGACTGTACTGCCGCGACAGAAACCAGCTTTCGACGAAGCCGAAGGCCCAGTGGACGATGTTGCGCGGTCGGATCAAGTCGCTGAACCCGGCTCGATCACGTTCTTCGGAGGTTTCAGCGTAGCCAGTCTGATCTTTTCGGGTGCTGACTTCAGAGCCTGCTGCTGCTGAAATCTTGTCGCGGGCTGCCGATCGAGTTCGCACGCGGAACAACCAATTCCACAGCGAGGTCACTGGATTCCGGTACACGGCACTCAACCCGGCCCCCGGAATATCGGGAACCGGCGAACAGAAAAACTGGATCGTGGCATCCGCGCTGTACACCAAGCCAGCCGCAAAAACCAGCGCCACGATACCGATGGCTTCGTGTTGCCAACCGACGGACAGGTCGTATTGATCGCTGGACCACGCCACGGAAATCGCGACCACTCGCAACACATTCATCACGCCCGCAAAAAATGCGGCACTGATCAGCACTAACAGCGTGTGGAACAACTTGCGACGGTAGCCCACCGTAATCACGATCGCCAGAAACAGCATTGTAAATAGCGACTGCACACCGCTGCAGGCTTCTTCGACCAGAAATCGTTTGCCCGGAAACTCCAGAACATTGCCCATCCGAACATCAGAAAACCGAAATAGTTCAATAAACGACTGGCGACACTTGTGGTCGTGCGTTGTAGCCAATGAATGGCGTCGAGGTCCAGATTCTGAGGCAACCGAACGGTGATCAGCAACAACAGGCTGAGGTATCCCAAGCTTCTGTCGAACTGCGCATCTGCGTACGCTCGACACACGGCCCAGATCAGCAAGACGGCTCCCAGATAAATCATCCACGGCGAAAGCAGATAAAACCCACCCGCCAGCAAAGCCAGATCTGCGCCAACCAGCACCATGCAAAATGGCGTCCAGCGAAACGATGTTGCCAAACAGCGTTGATAAAACAGCGCACCGAAAGCGACAAAGGCAAACGGGAAAAACTGATAGTGATCCAGATTCCATAGCCGCTGGCAGTACATCGCAACATGGGGCAAATGAATCAGAAACAGCAGCGCTAGCCAAAGCTGGCTGGTGACCAGACGTTTCTGAATTGGCGTCTCAGCAGACATTCGTATCAACTTACGGAATCAGGCAAGGAATCAGGCAAGGAATCAGGTGTGTGGGCTTTTTTTCGAAACTCAACTTCGCGAATATGGATGTTCGAAAGCAAATCATGGCTGTCGATGATGACGTGACTGCAAATTCCCTGCAACTGGACAAGAGATCTCGTGTACCCACAAAACACCACCCGACTGCTCCGCTTGCATCAGATGGACAATGTCGCCGTTGCCACCACAATTCTGCCGGAACAGTCCGCGGTGACCGTGGACAACATCACCATCGCCACCACTTCAACGATCCCGGCGGGCCACAAGGTCGCTGTCAGTCGGATCGCAGACGGCGACGCCATTATCAAATTCGGCCAAGCCATTGGTTACGCCGCTGGACACATTGAACCAGGGGATCATGTCCATGTCCACAACGTCGTGGCCACAAAACCCGGTCAGGACTACGCATTTTCTACAGAAATTCATATTCCGCCCAAACCCGCCACTGAACGCACGTTTATGGGCTTTCGCCGCCCCAATGGCACGGTCGGCACCCGCAACTATGTCGCCGTCATCAGCACGGTGAATTGTTCTGCAACCACCGCCAAATACGTGGCCCAAGAACTCACAGCCACAGACCTGTCGAATTACCCCAACATCGACGGCATCGTCGCCTTCGTCCACAAACAAGGTTGTGCGCTGGCGTTCAACAGTGACGATCACCGACAGCTAAACCGCACCATGGCGGGCTTCGCCAATCACCCAAATATTGTGGCCCGCATTGTGCTGGGACTGGGCTGCGAAACCGCGCAGGCGACTCACTTAGAACGCGAACATGCGCTGGTGCAGCTGGGCGGAATCGAAGAACCAGACGACGCACTGCCGATGGTGCTGAACATTCAGGAAGTCGGCGGTGTGCGAAAGACTGTCGCCAAAGCGGTGGAAGTGCTGCGTGAATTATTGCCGCGCGCCAACGCTGTGCAGCGCGTCCCGATTCCGATCAGCGAACTGAAAGTCGCCATGGAATGTGGGGGCAGCGATGGCAACAGCGGGATTACGGCCAATCCTGCCGTTGGCGTGGCCAGTGATCTGCTGGTGGCTCACGGGGCCACGACCATCCTGTCCGAAACCACAGAAATCTACGGCGCGGAACATCTACTGACTCGTCGAGCCATCACGCCAGAAGTCGGCGAACAACTCTTAGAACGCATCCGCTGGTGGGAAGATTACGCTCGCCGCTATGACGCTTCGATCGACAACAACCCATCGGTAGGCAACAAGAACGGCGGCTTAACCACCATCTACGAAAAATCGCTGGGAGCCATCGCCAAAGCGGGCACTTCGCCGTTGATGGCCGTGTATCAATATGCTGAGCCGATCACGGAAAAAGGGTTCGTGATTATGGACAGCCCCGGTTTTGACCCGGCATCGATCACCGGCAAAGTCGCCAGTGGTGCGCAGATTGTGGTGTTCACCACCGGTCGAGGCAGCTGTTTTGGCTGCAAGCCGTCGCCCACGATCAAAATCGCCACCAACACGTTGATGTTCGAACGCATGCGAGAGGACATGGACCTGAACGCGGGCGAAATCCTGAACGGCGTCAGCGTGGAAGAAGTCGGGCAGCAGATTTTCGAATGCATTATCGCCACGGCCAGTGGCCAGCCCACGTTGAGTGAAGCTCAGGGAATCGGCGACGAAGAATTCTGCCCGTGGTTTCCCGGTCCGATTTTCTAAGCCGCCTTTGCTGCTGTCGTCAGGTGGTAAGATTTGCGAAGCGGCAAAATTGGCACATTCGTTACACGCGGAAAAATCCGGACTACCCGAATATTCTCTCCAGTTTCACAAATTGCCTGACCGATACTACCCACAGAATTGTCTCATCGCGCAAGGTCTGTTGATACGTCATATCAACGGATTGTTCCAGCTTGAGACGTAAGAGCCCACACAAAACCGTGGCTTCTGAAGGATAGATCAATGCGGATTTGGCACCGTCTCAAAAACCTAACACTGTTGTTGCTGGTCACCTGTGTGGCCTCAGAAGCGGTGGCGCAGAATATGCCAGGATATCCGACTTACGGTGCGCCGGCAGGAATGGCCGGTCCGCCACCGGGCTATGCGCCGGGTGCCGGAATGCCACAATCGTTTAATCCCCACTCGATGATTTCGCCGTATGAAAATACGTTCGAACAACACGTCAATTCTGACGGCATGTGGTTCAAACGTGTCATCGGTGGCATGACCAGTCCCAACGACTTCTACTTCAACATCGACTACACGCGGACCAAATCGCGCACTCTGCGGGGCATCTTTGGTGACACCACGGCTCCGACTTTCGATCAGGAAGCCATCCTCGCAAACACCATTACCACCAGAAACACAAACGTCACGTTCCCTGATGCTCTGACACTGCCCACCTTTGCCCGTCACGACATTGGCTTGCTGCTGGCGAATGAAAATCAGGGGATTCGCCTGAGCGGTGGACTCAAGAACCAGACTGGATGGCGATTCGCGTGGAATGTGGCGTACAACGGTTCTTCGACGAACACCTTTGATGCACGCGGTAATCTGAAGCGTCCGAATTCTCAAAACCTGCAGTTGCTGCAGGCGGGTAACTTCTCCAGCAACGGACCACTGCCTTCGAATTTGCTCGGCATCGACGAACGGCAAGTTGTCTTCAATCAGATCTTGGGAGCTCGACTGTTTGACGATGCAGATGCGGACGACTATTCCATTTTGGGCCCGACTTCTGAAATTCTGGACCGACAGCTGTACCCATTGGGCGGCATCGGAATCCAAACGGGCGAAGCGGTGGCTCCAGGCATCTTGGACGCCTTCGGCACGAACCAGCTGTTCGACCTCGAATTTATTCTCAGCCATCAAATCCAATCCTACGGAACGGGCTTCCACTTCAGTGCCTCCCCGTTGTACGAAAAAGGCGATCTGCAGGTCCGGCCAATCTTTGGTGGTCGATTCTTTCGACTGCAAGAAGGCATTGGATTTGTCGGAGCGGATTCTGGACTGGACTACGATGCCAATGTTCCGAACGGTGTTGATGACGATAACGACGGCTTGATCGACAACGTTGATGAAAACGGAACACTGGACTTCGAAAACTTAGAGACTGATACGACTCGACAGATTCTGGTGCGTTCGTTTGTGAACAGCAATGTTCGCAGCAGCATGGCGGGTCCAGAAGCAGGGATTGAGTACGAGATTGCGAAGAAGAAGAACGTGACCTTCTCAGGTTCCACGCGAGTCGGAGCCTTGGTCAACACAGAAAAGATGGACCTATCCGGAGACAACATCGGTAATGCGTTAAGCGTCGCAGTTGATGTGACGGACCCCGCCGGCGAAACCATCAAGGATCAGCTGTTCGATACAACGACACTCTCCGGCCAACCAACTCAGAATGCGTTTTCAGACACCGCAACGTCGACTCACATCTCACCGATGTTTGAACAGACGCTGTCTGCGGAACTGCCAATCTTTTCACGAATCCCTGTGCTACGAGACATGTGGCAACTCGAACACGCTCGACTACGACTCGGCTGGACCTACACTTGGATCGGCGAAGTGGCTGATCCAAACGGATCAATCGTCTGGGAATCGAATCCCATCGACGGTCGTTTCCTGCAGCTGAGGACTCAACGCAGCGACTACTGGCAGAACCAGTTCAACGTCGGACTGAACTGGGAATTCTAGATGTCGCATCGCCTAGCGGCGGGCATGTTGCTTCTCCACCGAATTTATTTCGGTGGGAAAAAGTCTTTGCACTACCCGTTTCCAGCAGAATGGTTTTTCGCGTAGTGCAGAAACGTGTCTCCACCGATATGAAATCGGAGGGGGACGGACACGGGCCCTACTGTTTCTCCGGCAGCGGTCGGCATGTGACGTGGACTTCGTACAGATCGACCAGTCTGTGTTTGCGAACTCGAAACGCTGTGCCGTGATTGCGGACGCCGCCTGTCGGCTTCAGGTGCATGCGAAGTTCCAAGATCACGTCTGCACTGTCGACTAACTGCAGCAGCCGTTCGACATCCGGCTTCGCACAGTAGGTTACCGTTTGAAAGTGAAACTCTTCGTCCTTGCCGGTGCCGCGAGTTTCCGCCGCCACAAAGACAGCTTCGGAGTGTTTTTCCTGCAGCCGCTGTTGCAGCACGTCAAACGGCCAGTAACCCAAAACGCTTTTGTTCCACAGCAGGTTCAATCGACGTGAAGCACGGTCGACCTGCAGTTGCAGACCACGATCGTTGGTTTTACAGGTCACAGATTGATACCACGCCGGTCGACCCTTCGGGTCAACATAGCCGTAGTCGCGGACACGATCGGCGGAGGCTTTGCCATCGACCCATGTCGGTTCTTTCAAGAACAGATTCATCTTCTCGCGGTCGTTGAATTCCTGCTCGTCGTCGCGATAGGCCTTAATCTCCATGCCCAGTAAATCGCCGTTTGGCGAATTATTTTCTTCGATCTTCAGCAGCGTTTCCAAGGTGTATCCGATTCCGGTCGAGCCTGCGCGCTGCGTCTTCACGAAACCGCGACGTTCGAGCACGTCAAAACGCTTCAGGAATTCCGTAAGCGCCTCGCTATCGATCCTCGATGGATCGTCAGCACTGCACGCCGACCACGCGATGGCGATCATCGACGCGACGAATAGCTGTTGGATCTGGCGACACGGATGCGTGTTGTTCATAAAACCCCATCAGTAGCCAAGTTGTTTTCAGGAACGGCCAGCGGACGCAGTGTACGGCGGCGTGTCTGAGTGCGCTCACAGATTGATTGCCAAACCCGAGATGGGTGGCCGGGGTTGGGCGAGGTACGAGTGAAACCCCGGGGCTTCCTTCACAAGCTCAGTCCAGCCCACGGCCACCCAACAAAATTAGACCGAAATGCATGAGCGGCCCGCTTGTCTCACGTCGGGCAAAACGATAGCAGGCTCCCCCAGCGCCACAAGTCAGAAGTCAGAAGTCAGAAGTCAGAAGTCAGAAGTCAGAAGTCAGAAGTCAGAAGTCAGAAGTCAGTCAACTTCGTTGTAGTATGGGGGCAAATCATTTTTCGGAGCCCCGTGATGTCGCGATTGTCGCCAGTTTTTTCCCAAAGTGCATTTCTCGTTGTGATCTGCTGCGGTTTGTTCGCCAACATTTCCGCACACGCGATCGCCCAAAGCCGCATGCCGCCGTTTGGCGGACAGTGAATCAGCGTTTCGGGAATGGACGCAGCCAAGTCACAACTGGTCACGCCCTTCTTTATTCCTTCGGCTCAAGCCAACGATGATCGGACAGCAGTTCTGGTTCGCTTTCGTCAGGAACATCCTCCAGCTCTTGGGAATCAGGAACCAGCAGCAGTCGTTGGTAGAAAACGCTTCAGCGGTCTGAAACGGTTCGTGTTTCCAGCCGTTTTGGCGCTAGCCACGGTTGTTGAGAACCGTGGCTAGCGCCAAAAAGGCTGGTTATTATCCGAATTTTTCAGACAATCGCCGCGTTCGTTCAGATCTCATTGATCAGTTCCGATACCAATCGTAGACTGTAGCGGGGTGGTCCCCACCGTGATTTCTCGGCGGAGACCGCCGAGCTACAAAAACAGCACCCCAATTCTCACGGTCCACGAAAACATCGATTCTTTCTGCGACCACGTATTGACAGACTGTTCGCCCCTAACGACTGCTGGAGTTCTTTCTGATGCCTGATGCTCCAAAATCTTCGTCCTTGCTGGATCGAGTCCGGTTGCGGCTGCAGATTACGTCCGTGGCCAAAGCCATGTACGTTTCCAGTCTGATCGTGCTGGCGATCGCCATCGTGATGATTCTGGCGATCCGTCTGTTGGGCCTGTTTCCGGACATTGGCCGCGAACCGCGCTGGTTACTGGCCATCCCAATCGTGGCTGGCCTGAGCGCCCTGCTGTGCCATCGTCGGATCGATCAGCGGGCTGCGGCTCGGCAGGTGGATGAACACGCCAAAACGAAAGACCTGTTTCTGACGTTGTCGTCGATTTCGAATTCGGCGGGCGAATATCAACCGTTGGTGACGGCATCGGCCGAGCAACGGGCGGACACAATTGTTCCGAAGCAAGTTGTGCCGTTCGTGTTTTCACTGAAGCTGGTCCATGTGGTGGCCGTCATCGCGTTGATCGGGCTGAAGCTATGGTTGTTGCCGCAATGGGATCCTTTCGGAGCGGTCGAAGCCGCGACGAAGGTCGAACGACAGAAGACGGAAGTAGAAGCCATTCACCAAGCAGCGATGGCTCGGAAAGATCGCTTGAAGAAAGAAACGGAACGCGCGGCGGAAGAGTCGGACGAAATCGACGACTTGCTGAGTGGTCTGAAGAAAGATTTTCGCAAGATGCAGCCGAAGAAGGCCGAAGCCAACGCGAAGGTGCTGGATGATCACCGCATGGATGTGAACGAAAAATGGAAGGCGGCCAACAGCGACAATAATCAGCTGCACAAAATGATGAATCAGCCGATTTCGAACCAGCAACTGGGCGGCACGCGCAATGAAAAGATGAACAAGTGGCTGAAAGATTTGCAACAGGGCAAAACCGATCAACTGAAAGAAGCTCTTAGCGACGCTCGAAAAACGATGCAGGCCATGGCAGAAGCCAAAGACCCAGAAGAACGCAAAAAGCTGGCCAGCAAGCTGCAGAAAGAACTGCAGGATCTGAACAGCTTCGCTAAAAACAAAGCCAATTCCAAAGAACTGTCCAATGCACTCAGCAAAGCCATGAAGGCGTTGCAAGCCGCCAAGCCGGGCGACGAAGGTGACGAGAATGGTGAGAAAATGGAACTCACCAAAGACGCCATGGAAGCACTGAAAGAATCACTGGAACTGTCTGAACAGGAAATGGAGCAAGTCGCTCAAGCCGCGAAAGACATGAAGAAACTAGAAGACGCCTTGGAGACTCTGACCAAGGCTCAACAACTGAACGACAAGCAGCAACTGGATGGCAGCCGCTGTGAAGGCTGCGAGTCGATGGAAGATTACGCCGAACTTTACGCTCAGATGATGGGTGAAGGGGCTGGCCAAGGCGATGGAGAAAAAGATCGCAACGAAGGCGATGGCGAAGGTGTCGGCAAAGGTGGTGTGACACCGGAAGACGACAGCGACCCAGAAGGTTACCAGACCGAAAAAGAGAAGCCTCAGATTCAGGCCGGAAAGATTCTGCTGTCGATCAAAACCAGAGAGTACGCCGAAGAACTGGACTTTGATCCGGAAAAAATGCGTGAGTATCAGCAGAGCATTAGTTCACTGAAATCCAGCGTGCAGTCGGCCATCGATACCGAAGAAATTCCGCCCGGATACGTGGATAGCATCAAGGGCTACTTCGACAAAATCGAACAAGTTAATCAGAAGCCGAAAGCCAAATAGTGGCTCGTGCAGGTGAAATGCGGGCCGCTGGCATCGTCGTCAGTGTCTTATTGGCGTCGATGTGGCTGCTGACGCGGCAATCCGGTGACGTGGATTCGGAGTCTCAACTTGTCGTCTACTGCGCCCACGATGCCACGTATGCCGAACAGGTCATTCAACTGTTCGAACAACAAACGGGCATCACTGTTGAAGTGCGTTTCGACGAAGAAGCCAACAAGTCACTGGGACTCACCAACCTGCTGATTGCAGAACAAAACAATCCACGCTGCGACGTGTTTTGGAACAACCAGACGCTGGGAACCATCCGGCTGCAGCACGCGGAAATTTTGCAACCTTATCGCAGCCAAAACGCCGATCGTATCCCGAACCAGTACAAAGACGAAGCGGGATACTGGACGGGTTTCGCCGGACGCTTGCGGGTGTATCTGGTCAACACGGATCACCTGTCGGCCACGGAAGATGTGGTCAACAAGGTTTTGCAGCAGGGATCACTAAGCCGCGTCGCGATTGCTCAACCGTTGTTCGGCACCACACTATCGCACTATTCGGTGTTGATGGCCGCGTGGGGCGAAGACCGTCTGAAGGCTTGGCACGCTGAGATTCACGAACGCGGCATTCGGGAAGTCCGTGGTAATTCGATGACCAAAGACTTGGTGGCCGAAGGAATGTGTGACGTTGGTTTCACAGACACCGACGACGCGTTTGTCGCGATCGACGCGGGCAAACCGGTCGCCATGGTGCCCGTGCGATTGGAAAGCGGTCAGACGATCTGCCTGCCCAACTGTGTGGCGATCATCAAGAACTGCTCGCAGCTTGACAACGCTCAAAAATTCGTCGACTTCCTGTTGTCAGCGGATGTCGAAGTGTTGTTGGCGAATTCCGGTGCTCGCCAAATTCCTCTAGGAACCGTGAAACAAAGCCAACTGCCACCGGAAGTGCTGGAGTTGCAGACCTGGGCGGCGGACGGCGTTTCGCTGACAGGCGCAGCGGATGTCAATCAGCAAGTCTTGGACTGGCTGACTGCGGAGTACACAGGACAATGACGCTGGAAACGGTGCTGGCGTGGTCGACGGCCCGTTCTGTGATGCTAACCACGCTGGGGCTGCTGATAGCAATTCCAATCAGCCGAACCATTGGTCAAACCCTCGGCCATGCGGCCACCAAACCAACTGCGCAGAAGTTCTGGATCGCTGCGGCACTGCTGCCGTTGTTCGTACCGGACCTGTTGGTCGGGTTTGCGTATCGACTGGTATCTGCACAGTTACTGCACAGCGTTGCAGCAACCGAAGCACTGTACGCCGTGCTGTTGCTGACTCGAATTGTGGCTCTGCAGTTTGCCGTGCAACTGATGCTGCCGTGCAGTGCTGTATCGCTTGAGGCATTGCACAGTTGGAAACTGATTCTCCATCGCAACCGAAAATGGTGGCTCACGTGGCTGCGGTTGCAGGTCTCCGGGCCAGCGCGCGCGCCACTGGTTGCGTGGCTGGGTGGAGCGATGCTGTGCTTTCAGGAATTCGAGACGGCTGCCTTGCTGCAAATCGATCGTCATCCGATCGTGTGGACAGTGTGGTTGTTTGACGCTCACGCCGCCGGCGAACCGCTGTCCAGTTCGCTGAACTTGGCGGCTCCCGCGTTGGCCGTGCAATGCGTGTGGTTGATTCCGTGTCTGTGGTTACTGTTGAGCGGTTCGGTGCTGCCGACGTACGCTGCCGTCGACATGCGAACGGACCATTCGCGAGTGCTGACGTTGTTCGCAACGACCGCCATCGTGGTCAGCCTAGGTTTGGTGCTGTGTTGGCCAATCCTCAGCAACGCGACGGAACTTGGGGGAGGCATTCGTAACCTGATCGGTACGCATTCGTTGTGGGCACGTAGCCAACAGGTTCTGGCGTCGCTAACAGAATGCACTCTGGCCGCGTATCTGGCGTTGCAACTTTGCAGCTTTGCGCGGTTCATCAAACCGCGATCGTTAAAACTGGTGCTGGTGCTGCCGGGATTGTGTAGTCCTTTGGTGTTGAGCCTGTCGCTGCTAGCAGCGTTTCAACTTCCCGTTCTGCATCGATGGTATGATACGTGGCTGCCGATGTTGCTGGGACATGTGCTGCTGTTGTTGCCGCGAGCCATGCTGCTGGTGACGGTGCTGAACTGCTTGACTCCAGCGGCGGCTCAACATTCAGGCGACCTGTTGTTTTCGGCCAATCATCCGCCGACAAAAACATCCGCTCGACAATTGTCGTGGACGATGCACAAGCGAAAATGGTTGCTGGCTGTGGCGATCTTAACGCACTGGTGTTTTTGGGATGTGACCATCGCGGCGACTTTGCGACCGGTCACTTTCGAACCCGTCGTGACTCGCCTGTACAATGAAATGCACTATGGCCACACAGAAACGTTGGTGGCCATGACCGGTCTGGCGTTGTTGATCCCGGCGCTGATGTTTACGGTCGCAGGTTTGGTCTGGCAGCGAATCGAAACAGTGGGGACGGAATAGTTATGAACTTCACACAGAACAATCAGCATGAGATCCAGAGTTTGGTGTCGTCAGGCCCTTCGTTCAACCCGTGGCCGCTAGGCAAGGTCAGCGGCGCCACGACCTTGCCTAGCGGCCACGGGTTAAACGAGATCAAGGTTCATTCGTTGCGGTTCGAGAAGAATTTTAAGTGACGTCATGACCATCGAATCCCATTCCCCGACGACTGCTTCCGCAGCACTGTGGAAACTGCTGAACGTCACACTCACCAGCGCTGGAATTCGGCGACTAGACAACCTCAACCTAGACATCGCGGTCGGTGTGACGACCGTTGTTGGCCACTCAGGGGCTGGCAAGACGTCGCTGTTAAACATTCTGGCCGGGATGGAGCGACCGACGAGCGGATCTGTGCAGCACATTCCCCGCGTTCAAATGGGTGACGGTGCCCCGTTTTCCCTGCCAATTTTCTGGGCACCTCAAGACGGCGGCCTGTGGCCACATTTGTCGGTGATTCAGCATCTGACGGCCGTGTTTGACCCGAATTCGTTGACATCGAGGCGTTCGCAGCAGGATTCTGAGGACTATTTAGACAATTTATTGGCCGATTTTGATCTGAATCATCGTCGGGAAACGTTCCCCAGCAAACTGTCTCAAGGAGAACAAAGTCGGCTGTCGGTTTGTCGCGCCATCGCGGCCCATCCGGCGGCGTTGATTATGGACGAACCGTTGGCTCATGTGGATCCGATTCGACGGCCCGTCTATTGGAATCTGATTCGATCACACTTGCTCCGCACAGGAGCCTCGCTGTTATTTTCGACACACGAACCGGACGTTGCTGTTCGTGAATCAAAATTCATCGTTTGCCTGCAGGAAGGAAAACTCGTTCACTCCGGTTCGACTCAGCAGTTGTATCAGGCTCCACCACACAAATCGGCCGCCGAATTCTTAGGAGCGATCAACTGGTTCGATTCTGCAGAAGCGGCACACTGGCTACCGGAACATCAGGCGGACCAAAATCATGTCGCCGTTCGGCCGGAAAACCTGCAACTGGAAGTCGATCAAAATGCAGACATCGAGATCCTGTCATTTCAGTTCTGCGGCGGTTACTCTGAGACCACATTGAAGCACATTTCCGCGTCTGCAGAAAAAACAATCATCCATCGACCGCCTGCCAATCTGCACTTCGCTGGCCAGCGTGTCCGAATCAAAGTTCTCTCGTGAAGCCCCACGTCCAACACACCATGACGGACCTATTCACAACCGTGCGAACATGGTTCGTGCTGGCGTTGCTGATGCTGGCGGGCTGTGCCGACCCAGCCACCAACACGCTGATCGTTTCGGAATTCACAACGTGGGCCGTGCCCGCCGATGGACGCCGCATCCCGGCACCGCGAGCCCTGTACGCCGACAAAGATGACACCGTATACGCGCTGGACGATGCCGGACGCGTGCTGATTTATTCTTCCGGCGGCGAACTGCAGAATGTGTGGCACATGCCCGACTATAAAGTTGGCCGACCAGAAGGAATCGTCAAGCTGCTGGATGGTCGGATTGCTGTGGCGGACACTCATTATCACCGCGTGGTGTTCTTTTATCCCGACGGCACAGTCGAATCGCTGTTGGGAACACAAGGCATCCAACCGGGCCAGTTTGTGTATCCCGTCGCGATTGCTCAGGATCCGGACGGTTTCATTTACGTCGGTGAATATGGCGATCGGCAACGAATTCAGAAATTCGATCCCGCAGGAAACTTCATCGTCGAATTCGGCGAACACGGCACGGAACCGGGACAGTTTCAGCGTCCCAGCGGTATCGTGTGGAGCAACGGGACCATCTTTGCAGTGGACGCCTTCAACAATCGAATTCAGGCGTTCAGCGATTCCGGAGACTTCCTGCGGATTGTGGAACTGAAAGCGGATGGTGTCGGCCTCGAATATCCCTACGATATTCGCGGAACAGCGGATGGACGCTTGTTTGTTGTCGAAAACAAGGCCGCTCGAATTACGATCTTAACACAAGATGGCACGCTGATCGGACGTTACGGACAACCCGGACGCGGTGAAGGCGGATTTCTGACGCCGTGGAGTCTGACGGTATTATCGGATGGTCGAGTGCTGGTCGCAGATACTGGCAATCATCGCATTGTGGAACTCACGCTATGAACTGGTTCAAACGGATCTCAAGGCGCGTCTTCCCGCCCGCTCGGCAACCAGTCACGTGGGCCACCGCGACTCCGTTGTTCGTGTTCCTGCTGTTGTTCGTCGGACTGATTTTCTGGCTGATCTTCACCAACGTCGTCGATTTCACTTACCCGTGGGCGTTCGCCTTAATGTTGATCACGCCATGGATCTGGTGGATGCAAGCCGCCGGACATTCGGGACTGACCAAAGGTCGCGGGAATGTGGCGCTGATCATCCGCTTGATTCTGACCAGCCTATTGGTTTGCGTGCTGGCGTTGCCGCGATCGGTGACCACCAGCGACGTTGTGTCGGTGATCTACAACGTCGACTTTTCGGATTCCGTCAATGATGCCAAAGATGCTGCCTTGTCGATCGTGGCCGCCACAGCCGCCATCAAGCCGCCCAAAGACGAAGCCGGCTTGGTCATTTTCGGCCGAACTCCAGCGGTGGAATATCCGCCACGACAAACCTTCCCGTTCGAGAGATTCACCAATTCTCAGGTCGCCGAAGATGCGACCAACTTGCAACAGTCGTTGTCGTTGAGTGCCGCGATGTTGCCGGAAGAAAATCGCGGGCGAGTGGTCCTGATCAGTGACGGTACGGAAACCGTTGGTGAGCTCAAGCATGCCATCACCGAACTGCAGGCGCGTGACATTCAGGTGGATGTGATGCCCGTTGATGTGGGCAGCGTCAAAGACGAAGTCTACATCGAACGACTCGACCTGCCGCGGTTCGTCAAACTCGGCGAAACCTACGAAGCCGCCACAGTCTTGACATCGCTAAAGGATGGCACGGGCACGTTGGTGCTGATGCAGAACGACGAAGAACTGCAGCGCACGCGAGTCGAATTCAAAGCCGGAAAAAACCGTTTCGCGGTTCCCATCAAAGTGGATGTGCCGGGTTACTACGAATACGAATCGCGGATCGAAGTCCCCAGCGATCGTGACTACCGATCAGAAAACAACGCGGTTCGCAATTACCTGTACATCGATGGCCCCGGCAAAGTCCTGATTGTGCATGCGATGGGAGCCAACCCCAAAGAATGGAAGTACGTCCAACAGGCTTTGGAAGCCGGAGACCGCGAAGTCGCCGTCGTCAGTTCCCGAGAACTCAGCCAAGATCCTCTAGCGCTGATGCCGTACGATGCCATCATGTTTGCGAATGTGCCGGCCGATGAATTCACCGGGATACAGGTTCAGGCGGTTCACGATGCCGTTCGCAACTTGGGCATTGGGTTCGTGATGCTGGGCGGACCGAACAGCTTTGGGCCAGGCGGCTATCAGAATTCGCCCATCGAAGACTGCCTGCCGGTTTCGATGGAAATCAGCAAGAAGAAAATCCTGCCCAAAGGGGCGTTGGTGATCATTCTGCACACGTGTGAGTTTGCTCAGGGGAATTCGTGGGCCAAACGCATCACCAAGGAAGCCATCAAAGTGCTGAGCGCCGAAGACGAAGTCGGTGCGATCGGATATGGGTCGGGGGGTGAGCACTGGATTTTCGAACTCACGCCCGCCAAGGAATACGATTCGCTGGTCACGCAAATCAACGGCGCGGATATCGGGGACATGCCGGAATTCACCAGCACCATGGAAATGGGACTGAAAGGTCTGATCGCAAGCGATGCGGCCAGTCGACACATGATCATCATTTCCGACGGTGATCCGCCCATGCCGCCACCGGCAACACTCAAGAAATTCCGTGACTCGCAAACCTCGGTCTCAACCGTTGCCGTGTTTCCGCACGGCCCGCGAGATGCTCAGATTCTGAATGCGATCGCCAGCCAAACGGGCGGACGATTCTACTTCCCCAGCGATCCGGCTCAGCTGCCGTCGATCTTTATCAAGGAAGCCAAAACGCTGCGGCGCAGCCAAATTCAGAAACGCACGTTCACACCGCGCCTGTTGAACGACGATCCGATTCTGCGTGACATCAACAGTGTCCCGCCGCTGCATGGTTATGTGCTCACGTCAGAAAAAGAGGATGCTCGGGCGACCGTGCTGTTGTCGGCTCCACCCAAAGAAGACGACATGGTGGCCGACGATTCGGACGTCGATCCGGTGCTGGCTGTCTGGCGTTACGGTTTGGGAGCCACCGCTGCTTTTACGTCCGACCTCACAGACGACTGGGGCAAAGACTGGGTGCAGTGGGAACAGTTTCAGCAACTGGTCACGCAGATGACAAGTCGCGTCAGTCGCGTGCGGCGTGAGCAATATTTGCGGGTGTATACTTACGTCAACGGCAATGAGGGCGTGGTTGTGGTGGAAGATTTTCATCCCGACGAAATGCTGTTGGATATGACTGTTAACGTCAGTGCCGCCAATGGCTTCAAACACAGCAGCGCCGTCCGGCAGATTGCTCCGCGACGTTATCAAACCACGATTCCGTTGCAGGGCAAAGCTCGTTATCAGGTCCAAATCACGGGCGCTGGCACAGATCGGACGGAGATCGCCTACGGTGGATTTATCGTTTCTTATTCGCCCGAATATCTGCGGTTTCAATCCAACCCGATCGCGTTGCGGGAGATCGCGGAACAGACGGGCGGCATGGAACTTGATCCGGATCAAACATCGCAGGAACTCGCCGACCAAATCTTCGGCCGGCGCGCTCCCAAACGCAGCAGCCAGCCAGTGTTCGATTGGTTTTTGATGGCGTTGGCCTGCATGATTCCGCTGGATGTCGCCGTGCGACGCGTGCAGCTGGATTTTTCATGGCTGACCCGCATGTTTCGCAAACGCAAAACCGAATCCACATCGACGATGGGATCGCTGCTGCAAAGAACGCAGGCCGTGCGCGCCACCTTGTCGGAAACCAAATCGGCACCCCGGTCGAACCCACCCGAACGACCGCTGCAGCCGCGCGCCGTCGCCCCGAAAACAAAAACATCGAACGTCGATCCAAACGCGACGAAAACACAACAGCCCAACCCGCAGGACGCGGCGGCAGACGATGGCAACACCACGTCACGATTGCTGGCCATGAAACGTAAACGAGAACAGGAAGACGATTAGATGACACAGCCCATTGATGCCGCTGAGCTGCAGCGGGAAGCGGACCAGTTCAAGAAAGAATTTCAGATCATTCGCGACGCCATCGGACAGGTGATCGTCGGCCAGCAGCAAGTGGTCGAAGCCACGCTGACCGCCATTCTGTGTGGCGGCAATGTCCTGCTGGAAGGCGTACCGGGACTCGGAAAAACGGAACTCGTCAAAGCGTTGTCGCGCGTACTGGAACTCGACTTCAGTCGGATTCAGTTCACTCCCGACTTAATGCCCGCCGATGTGATCGGCACCAACGTGATGACGTCCGATGAAGGTGGAAATTACAAGTTCGAATTCCGCCAAGGCCCCGTGTTTACTCAACTGCTGCTGGCGGACGAAATCAACCGCGCCACTCCCAAGACACAATCGGCACTGCTGGATACCATGCAGGAAGGCACCGTCACCACGGGCGGCAACACTTACCACATGGAACAACCGTTCTTTGTGCTGGCCACGCAAAACCCCATCGAACAGGAAGGCACGTTCCCGCTACCGGAAGCTCAACTGGACCGCTTTATGTTCAAAGTCGTGGTTCCGTTTCTGAATCGCAGCGAACTGAACGAAGTTGTCAGCCGCACCATTTTACGAAAGCAGGTTCAGATCGACAAAGTGGTCGACGGCCCCCGAATTCTGGAATTGCGATCGATATTGGATCGCGTTGTCGTCAGCGATCCCATGCGTGACTTTGCCTGCCGTTTGGTGTTGTCGACGCACCCGAACACAGAATACGCGCCGGATATGGCCAAGAAATTTTTGCGGTGGGGTGCCAGCCCACGAGCGGCTCAGGCGCTGATTCGAGCGGCGCGGGTGCGGGCGTTAAGCCAAGGGCGACCGCATGTGGCGTTTGAAGACATTCGGCACTACGCGGCGGAAGTTCTGCAACATCGAGCACTACTGAACTACGACGGCCAAGCCGAGAACATTTCCGTGGCAGATGTGATTGCCGAGTGTGTGGCAAAACTGCCGACAGAAGCGTAGGTCACGCTCCCGCGTGACAACACGGTCGACGCGGACAACACGGTCGACGCGGACAACACGGTCGACGCGGACAACACGGTCGACGCGGACATCACGGACAACATCGCTGAATAAAAAACGTCGCACAGCTATTCAAAATCGAACTATTTGGTACGCAGGAGCGTACCCTACCACAGAAGCGTAGGTCACGCTCCCGCGTGACAACACGGTCGACGCGGACAACAAGAAACGTTGCAAAGCGATTCTTGGTGGACAGCGCCAATTTAGGCGATCTATAAGGGAAAACGCATGTGGAATCGAACCGCTGGATCTATCCTCCCTTCTCCCTCGAGAGGGAGAAGGTGGCCGAAGCCCGGATGAGGGGGCCTTGGTGGAGAATGGCCGCGAAATCAAATCAAGGCTGAACGAAAGCCCCCTCACCCTAACCCTCTCCCCTGAAAAGGGGCGAGGGGACAATCGCAGCAAATGAAGAATAAACTGTGAGCACAGACAGCACGACACAACTGACTCCGCTGTTTCCCAACAGCACATTAAATCGCATCGAACGCATGCGGCTGAATCCGCTGCGCCGACTGACGAATCGCAGTCGTGGGGAACATTTGTCTGGCAAAGGTGGCGGCAGTACGGACTTCGCCGACTACCGCGACTATGCTGCTGGCGACGACATGCGATATGTCGACTGGAACATCTTTGCGCGACTGCATCGACCATACATCAAGCAGTATTTGCACGAAGAAGAACTCCACGTGGTCATCATGATCGATGCCTCCACATCGATGTTGTTCGACGACAAACTGTTGAAGGCGCGACAACTGGCCGCCGCCTTTGGCATGATGGGGTTGCTGAATGTCGAACGCGTCAGTGTGTATGCGATTCATCAGCAGCAAGGCAAGCCGTGGTCACTGCCGCCGGGCACGGGCCGCCAAAAGATTCGCCCGTTGTTGAAGTTTTTGGAAGGCATCGAAGGTGGCGGCAACATTCCGGTGGAACAAGCGATCGAAACGATGCTGCGATTTCATCGCGGGCGAGGCATCGCCATTCTGCTGTCCGACTTTCTCACCTTTTCAGATCTTAGTCGGTCGTTAAACCTGCTGTTCAGCAGCGGACTGGAAGTCTGGGGCCTGCAGATTCTGGGCGAATCAGAAATCAATCCCACGCTGGATGGAGACCTGCGATTTGTGGACAGTGAATCCGGCGAAACGCTGGATATCACCAATGCGGGTGAGCTGATGAGTCTGTACCACGAACACCGGCAGTGGTATCAAGAAACGTTGCATCAGCAATGCCGCAGCCGCAACGGTCGGTTCACGTCGATCAATTCGTCGGCGACCATCGAAGAAACGTTGTTCGATACACTCAGTCGACAGGGATGGGTGTTGCGATGAGCTGGCCTGACTTCCGATTTCCGCTGGGTGGCTGGTTTTTCCTGTCACTGATCCCGCTGGTGATCCTGTACTTCCTGAAGCTCAAACGGCCACGGCTGGAAATCCCGTCGCTGGCACTGTGGCAGTCGGTGGTGAATGATCAGCGCGTGAATTCGCCGTTTCAAAAATTCCGCCGGAACCTGTTATTGCTGCTGCAAATAATTCTGATCTGCTTGGTCATTTTGGCTTTGATGCAACCGTTTATCAGTGCGGGACCAGAAACCGACGAATACATTCCGGTGCTGATCGACTGTTCGGCCAGCATGTCCGCGAAGCTGCCGGGTTCCGATCAGACGCGATTGGAAGTCGCCAAAGAACGTGTGCAGGCCATGATCGACAACCTGCGTGGCCAAGGCAAAATTTCGCTGTTTACATTCTCCAGCGGTGGACGACGGCTGACAGAATTCACGGACGATCAGCAACTGCTGAACCGCGCCATGGATGAAGTCGTGCCGACTCATCGCGCCAGTAAGCTGGATGAAGTGCTGCGGATGGCCGAAGCGTACGCGCGCACGGCGGCGGTACAGCGCGTGATCGTGCTGACCGATGGCAACTTGCAGGATCGTGTCGACTTCGAACTTCCCTTCAAACTGGAAGTGCAGCGCGTCGACCAGGGCGGCAACAACATCGGCATCACAGAAATGACAGCGCGGCGCAGCGGGGTGGATAACTCCAGCGCGTGGGACATCTTTGTGCGTGTGGCAGGTTCCGGCGACGAAACGGTGTTCGGCGAAATCACGTTAACACAAAACGGAAACACGGTCGGCAAAGAATCCGTGGGCGCGTCGCAGGAAGATTCCGAACGACTGGTGTTTTCCGTCGACAGCGCGGAATCATCGTTGATTCAGGCGACGCTGGAAGTCGATGGATTCGATTCTCTGGACATCGACAATTCCGTTTGGTTAAGTCTGCCGAAAACGCGACCGCTGATGGTCCGCGTCGATGCCAAGATGTATTCTTGGCAGCATGCACTGAGTGTGCAACCCGACTTAGACATCGATGCCGCAGAAACACCCGCTGCCACAGAATACGACTTAATCATCAGCAACAACGAAGAACTGAACGGCATTCACGCTCCGATCATGATCTACAACGGCGTCGTTCCGGAAGACTTGGCCGACCTGATCAGCATTGCCGACCTAACGGCGGAAGACGAACCCGTGCAGGTTGTCGACTGGGCCAACACCGCACCGTTGCTGCGTCATGTGCGTTTGCGAGACGTGCAGATTGGCCAAAAAGCAAGCTTTGCAGAAGGTGCGGACGCGCAACTACTGGAAGAACGTGGCTACGAAGTGCTGATTCATGCGGCCACTGGGCCGCTGCTATTACAACGACGACGTGGACTGGAAACAGCGTTCTACTTTCTGTTCCACACCGATCGATCCACCCTGCCCTATCGATTGGCGTTTCCGATTCTGGTCCGCAACGCCATCGAATCTGCTCTGCAACAGGCCGGCCTGGCAGAAGTCGCCGCCGTTCCCACCGGCGTGCTGCCGCCGATCAATCTGGAGGCGGATCGTGAGTATCGAATTCAGGGACCGAACGATGTCGTCGATACGATGAAATCGAACAGCACTGGAGCGTTGAATGGTGTTCAGGCTGACTTTGTGGGCAAGTACGATATTCTGGATGGTTCTGAAGTGGCGGTCTCCATCGGAACGGGGTTGCTGAGTCCGCTGGAAACATCGTTGACGTCGGTTGAACAGTTGCAGTTTGCGGAACTCAGTGTGGCCACCGACGAAACGAAGGTCATCGATTCCGACCGTCATCTGTGGTGGGCTTTCGCGATGCTGGCGTTTGTGTTTCTGCTGATTGAATGGTGGTACTTTCAGCGTATGAGAGGAGCGACGACGTGACGTGGCAACAAACAGGCTTCCGAATTCGCCAGACACTTTTGACAAGCAGACCGTGGACGACTGTGCTGCTGATGCTGGCCATGTGGTCACCAGCCACGTTCGGTCAATCGCAATACCCAGTCAAGATGAAACTGGAACCGCTTTCGATTCGCGGCCGGTCTGGTGGACCGGTCCCGATTCGAATTAAGCTCGAATACAACTCACACCAGATCCTAGAAGGTGATCTGGTGCTTGACATTTATAACACGGTGTATGCGGCCAGTGACCTGACCGCCACAATTCGTTACGAAGGCATTGTGCTGCAGGGCGGCGACTACTTTTTCGAAACGGTGCTGCCTCCCATTGAGCATTCCAACGGCAAGCAATACCAACTGACGGCATGGTTCGAAACAGCCAACAGCCGCATTCCCCTATCGACGAACCCCAAAGATCCCGACGAACCTCGGGAGCTATTATCCATCGGTCCGTTTCAACGCGCGGCCTTGCTGTGTTCGTGTGCGGGAGACAGTGGTAACCGGCAACCCTCCAAGAATCGGAAGTTTCTGAATCGAGGGTTGGCGCTGGACAACTACAATCCGTTGCCGACAGAAAACGAATCTGGTCAATTGCGGCGGGATGATGTTTCGGTGCTGCACTATGCCGCCAACTGGGATGCGTTTGATCTTCCAGAAGATCCGCTGCGACTGTGCAGCTTCGACGTTGTGCTGCTGGCCGATGGCGCTTTAAGCCGTCTGGAGTCTGCTCAACTGACAGCGTTGACCACTTGGTGCGAAGCGGGCGGCAGTGTGTGTGTGTTGCCGGACGATCGAAATCTGAAGGGCATCCATCTGCAGTTTCTGCAAAGACTGTTCGAGCGATCCGACGATCCGGATGTGAACCTGCGGCTGACGGACGACGGCACGCTGCTGGTCATCAGTAACCAGCAGAACGCGGTCATCAATCGTCATCCCGGCTTGGGCCGCGCCACGTTGTTGCCTGTCTCTGGGGAACTCGAAACCGCACTTTCGTCGGCGGCACTGGGGCAAATCGTGGGGCATCTTTGGAAAGTTCATAGCGACTCACCCGTCCACAACGGACGTCCGTGGAAGATCAAACCCGTCAAGCTGGCGTTCTCAGAACGAGGCCAATCGGTCACGGGCTCGAATGACAATTTTGGGTTGTCGATACCAGCAGGCGAAGAACACCTGCATCGAGCCGACCAGAAGTTTGCCACTGAGGAAGATCTGGCGCTGCAGCACGGCCTGCAGTACGCTCTGCCACCGAAACCCTGCGAGCTGGCGTCGGCCTGCGAATCCGCGTTGCTGCCGGTTGGCGTGCAGATGGTGCCGGCGTGGGTGATTGGCGTGCTGTTGATTGCCTATGTGATCACGATCGGCCCGGTCGATTATCTGGTGCTGGGGATGTTTCGCATTCGCAAATACACGTGGATCCTGTTTCCGGTGGTGACGGTTTTCTTCACCGGACTGACCATCGCGATCGCTCACAACTACATGGCCAGCAGCGAAACCGGCGGATCACTGTCGGTGGTTGACTTGGTCGACAACGGACACGCCGTTCGCCAGACGTCCATTCAAATGCACTTCCACGGACGACAAACCACGTTAAAGGAAGACAACAGCCAGTCGTTTATCGTGCCAGCCCAGATGATTGTCGGCAACTTCAACCCCAACGGCATGCCCGAAGGCCCGCGTCCCATCAGCCCGAAGCTGGACTACGCCGGCCGGTTTCCGCAATCCTTCCAAAGCACGATCTTGCTCCGACAATGGGAACCTCAGATGACGCGCTCACTGACGCTGGCACCCAAAGACACCAACGTACCAGACATCGCGTGGAATGATTTCCGTCTGATCAACACAGAAGCCGGCCGACAAAAACTCAGCACACAGTTATCAAACCTAGCCACCAGCGGACAACAAATCGACGCGATCATATTGCACGGCGAACAGCAACACCCGCTGTTTCCGGCCGGCATGATGTTCTCCACGGCAAAGATTCAGCAGGCTCGCAGTTGGCTAAACCAAGACGTGTGGTCTCGACAACGTCAAGTGCCTCCGCGAGACGGTTTGCTGGCGTTGGGTGTCTTGGATGCTACCGTTCGCACGGGTGTGCGAGATTTTTTCAGCATTGTGTCACAGGTTTCTCCACACGGTGCGGCCTCGATGGAAGATTTGCCGCTGCTGGATCGTTCTAACGAACAGCAGTGGCTGTTAATGGTCGCCGTTCGCGAAGGACTGCACACAAATATCTATCGTCGTATGTTTTTCGACCGGGATTTGAAACTCAGTGAGCCACCAAATGAAATTCTGAACCCTTAGCTGGACGGCGCCACTCTCGTATTGGCAGCATCTTGCCGCCGTTAAGGACAATTCTCCAGCCGTTTGGGCGCTAGACCCGGACCTGTGCCGTAATCGTGTCCGGGGCTAACGCCCAAACGGCTGAAAAACATTCTGACAACACCATTAACAGCGTTGGGCAGCATCTTGCCGCCGCTCAGAGACTGCGGCAAGATGTCGCAGATACGAAACACGGACAAGTCAGCGTCAAACGCTGCAGCAGGCAATCAACTATGACAACACCACTGGCAGTCTGTATTCGCGATCTGCGTGTCAGCTACGGAAAGTTCGAAGCCGTCAAAGGGATTTCGATTGATATCCCCAAAGGCGAAGTCTTCGGCTTCATCGGCCCCAACGGCGCAGGCAAGTCGTCCACCATTCGCGTGCTCGCGACGCTGCAACCAAAGTTTCGCGGCATGGCACTCGTCGGAGGCATGGATGTGCTGGCGCAGCCGCAGCAGGTGCGAGAAAAGATCGGTTATATGCCGGACTTCTTTGGCGTGTACGAAGACCTGACAGCTCTGGAATATCTGCACTTCTTTGCGGCAGCCTACAAGCTGCCCAGCCACAAACGGCGGGGAGTCATCGATGACGTGTTGTCACTGACCGATCTCACACACAAAGCCGATTCCCCCGTCGACGGACTGTCACGCGGTATGAAACAACGCTTGGCATTGGCGCGTGTGCTGCTGCACGATCCGGATTTGCTGTTACTGGACGAACCGGCCAGTGGCCTGGATCCTCGCGCACGCATCGAAGTTCGTGAGCTATTAAAAGCGTTGAAAGACATGGGCAAGACTATTCTGATCAGCAGCCACATCCTGCATGAACTCAGCCAGCTGTGTACACGCATCGGGATCATCGAAACGGGTGAAATGGTGGCCGAAGGATCGTTGCAGGATATTTTTCGACAGTTGCAGTTGAAGCGTATCATTCATATGCGGTTCGAAAATCCGACCGGCGATCTGGAAGCTCGGGTGAAAGCCATCAGCGGGGTTGATTCTGTCGAAGTGCAGGTGGATCGCTGGGCCGTTCGTCTGCATGAAGACGTGCTGTCGATTGCCGACTTCCATCAGGCATTGGTCGAAGAAAAAGCGAGGATCACAATGTTTCAACCGGAAGCCATGGACATGGAAACGGCGTTCATGAAACTGACCGAGGGCAAAACGGCGTGAGCTGGATTCCAGAATTACCATTGCTGCGGCGTGAATTGACGGAGCTCGCCAATCGACGGCGCACGTACGTGGTGCGGATGGTGGGTGCGGTGATCGTGCTGTTGATCGTCTTTATCGCCTATCAAACTGCGATGGAGAATCGAGCACAGCTGGGGACCGGAATCTCCCGATATCTGGGCGTCGGCGGTGAAGTCTTTGAATTTGTGGCTCCGGCGTTGTTCGCTGTGATCCAGCTGTTGATGCCAGCCTTTTGCTGCGCCTGCATCACCAGCGAAAAAGAAAGCAACACCATCGGCACGCTGCTGCTGACGCGATTGTCGCCGGCCACAATCATCGCGGAAAAATTCATGAGTCGGCTGGTGCCGATGCTGACGTTGCTGCTGCTGACCTTTCCCGTGCTGGCTCATGTGCTGACGCTGGGCGGCGTCGATACGGACATCATGATCGGAACGCTATGGTTGTTATTTTGTGAGTGTCTGTTTTTCGCCAGTATTGCAATCCTGTGCTCAGCTTGGTTTGCCACCACAGTGTCCGCATTCACGGTGTCGTACTGCCTGACAGGCCTGTTGACGATCATGTCGATCAGCCTTCGTTTTCAAACGTTTGTTCCGTCTTCCATCTGGCTGCAGTACCGATTCCGATTCGACCAAGAAATCAGTAGTCCAACCGCAACATTTCTGTGGTCGGTCCTTCAAGAAACCGGACTCACCAAAATCGTTGCCACACCGTTATGGCTGGTGATGTTCATGAAGTCGATTCCGGCCTTACTATTCACGCTGTTCTGCTTGATCCTCGCGCGCGTTGTCCTAGTGCCACGTGCATTCCCGAATCATGCTTCGGTGTTGCTCAAGCTGTTCAAGGTCGTCGACACGTTCTTCAAGGAACTCAACGATCGCACGACTGGCGGAATCGTGTTGATCAAAGACGGTACTCCCCTGCCAGAAAACCGTCCGGTGATCTGGCGTGAACAATACAAAAAGTCACTGGGCAAAGCCCGCTACCTGTTTCGAGTTTTAGTGGTGCTCGAAGGTCCCACTCTGTTTATCTGTATGATGGCGGCCACCATGTCAGCTCAGGGCGCGTTCGCGGGGTTGTACTTTTTGCAGGTGTTCATTTGGATTCTGGCGGTGCTGATCACCACCGTCAAAGGGGCCACGTTGTTTACATCAGAACGAGCTCAACAAACACTGGAACCGTTACTGGCCACACCCATGACAGCGGTGGAAATGCTGGATCAAAAAGTCGGTGGCATGAAACGCTTGTTGCTGGTCGTGGCGACTCCCATTCTGACGGTCAACTTCACGCATCTGCTGTTGAATTTTAGTGGCATGGGGTTGTTGTCCGGTCGAGCAATCATGTATTCGGTTCTGAGCCTGATCGGCACTTATGTGTTGTTGAACCTGACAGCTTGGGCATCGGCGGGCATCGGGTTAAAGATCCATTCACAAACCAAAGCCGTGTTGGCTTCGTTCACGGTGATCGCCGTGGTGGTGATCGTGCCGCTGGCGATTTGCGCCAGCTATCCCATGGGCTACACCTTGCAACGCTGCGTCCAAACTTGTTGTCCGGCCAGCGTCGTCATTTTCGCGGAATCGTATTTGCATCAAAATTCTTGGGAAATATTCGGAGTGCGCAGACAGCAACACGCGAACACGCTGTCTTGGGCCATGGGAGTCCTGATGCTGTACACCGTGGAACTCATCGCGATTCGCTGGTTGGTCCGCACGGCCAGCCCGAAACTCTTGGGGCGTCGCGAAAACGATGTCAGCCGCCGCAACGCCGCCGCACCGGATGAACATTTTCTGCTGGAGAGCGTGCAATGATGGACGGCATGCTTAGCAACTCACCGCGCCGGTTTCAGACAACCATTCTGTGGCTCGTCGCCGTCGTCTGCTGTTGTTGCAACTCTGCCGTTGCTCAATCCACTGGCCCGCAACTGAAGGTTGTAGAACGCATCTGGGGCTTTGATGGTCGAGTCCAGCCGGGGCAGTTTAATCCGTTGACCGTGCTGCTGGACAATCAGACAAACGAAGACATCGACGCCGCCATTACCCTGCAGCAGGTGAGTCCTCGCCTGTCTGAACGGGGCGCGCAGTATGCGGAGAAGGTCTATGTCTCAGCGACAGGACGGCGTTGGGTGCAGTTCTATCCGTATATCGCTCAGGGCTATCAAACCGAATGGAAACTGACCATTGATGACGGCGAAAAACTGATCAACGAACAACTGGGAAACACGTTTACTCAAGCCCGAGCGGTCAATCAACAAGACACACCGGAGGAGGCTTTGGTACCGCAGGTGATTATTCTGGACGTCGACAACAGCAGCACGCGACCCGCAACAGTCAAACATCTGCCCGAAAATATCTTTCCGCCCTACGCCACAGCCACCAGCGGATTGCACACTGTCTTTCTGGATCACGTGCCCGATTGGGAACTGCCGCGACAGCAAGCGTTTCTATCGTGGCTACGGTTGGGCGGACGACTGCATCTGCTGCAAAATGGGCGCGGCGAGTTTCCACGATTCTCCGGACCACTCGGCGAACTGAACCAACCGCTGAGTCGTTACGAAATCAATAACGGGATCGTGATTCGACACCCGATCCGTCGCGATGCCTTGTCCGAATCCATTGTTCGTCAGGCCATGGTGATCGATTCGCTGAAAGACAAGGACACGGAAGCCGAAAAAGAGCTCCGCGAACGATACAAGAATACCGGGCAGGGACTCGGAGAACTCATTCCGATCGATGCTTCGACCGTTGACGACGAACTGTTTCGCGGCATGCGCGAACTGACTCGACCAAATCACGCTTGGTGGCTGATCTTTCTGCTGGCACTCAGCTACATCGGCCTGATTTTTCCGGGTTGTTTCTGGGTTTCGAAACGCAAAGGCCGAGGCTTCATGGAAACCTACGGCGCGATCATCGGACTGGCGGTGGTGTTCAGCCTGCTGTTTCTGATCATCGGACGGCGAGGCTACGGCGAAGCGACAAACCTGCAGACATTGGCCATCGCAAAATCGGAAGACGCCCGCCATTGGAGCGTGTTTCAATGGAATGCACTGTTTGCCACGGCCGGCGACAACTATTCAGCCACCGCGCCCGACCAGCAAATTGTACTGTCGATTGCAGACACCGACAGCAACACTGAATCACAAGTCACGCCGGGCAACAGCGGCGCAGCCAGCATGCAGATTCCACCGTACTCGTCACAGACATTTGTCAGTCGTCGGCGAGTCACCGCAGATCCCTGGAAGCTGTCGATCAAAGAGATCAACATCCAGCTGTCCGGCATGGTGTCCTTAAAAATCGATGTGGGGGACAACTTTCCGATCAGCAAAGACACCCAATACATGGTGCTGGCTGAACGCAGCCTGTACGAAATGCGCTACGCACCGGCTTCGAAGGAACTCACACTGTTCGGCGCACGACGACGATTGGCCACGTATTGCCAGCCGCGCTACGACTACGATCGGATGAATCCGTGGGGACAGCAACAGCAGGAAGTGGACAAACGATCGGAAGACGAAATCTTCTACGACAACTCGCTACCGCAATTGATTCAGCGCAGCCTGAATGATGACCTCGTGGACTCGGCGACGAATTTCGAACTGCCAAAAGATCGAATTCGTCTGTTCGTGTACACGCCCGTTCCGGACGACTTTGAGTTAACCATCAGTGCGTCCGCAAAACGATCGGGGCGGATTTTGTTTGTCAAAGACTTGTCTCTAAAGGGCGATCCGTGAAGGGGATGCCGCTACGAATTTTCGAAGTAAGCACCCGTGCATAAGTTTCATTGTTTAACCCGCCGCCGAAGGCAAGGAATACGCTTACAAATCGACCTCGCCTGCGGCTACGGGTTAAACGAGTTATGCCCAATAATTTATGCTTGGGTGCTTACGACTTCCGCTACTAAGTCCTTCTTTTCAGCCACGAATCTATGCCACCCACATACGATGCCAACACGGTTCCGGCGATTTCTGTCAGCGAACTGACTCACGCGTTCAAGGGCCACCAAGCATTGAATCAGGTTTCGTTCGCCGTGATGCCGCAAACGATCCATGGATTCGTCGGGCCGAACGGTGCGGGAAAAACCACCACGTTAAAAGCCATCTGCACACTACTGAAACCTAACTGGGGCGAAGTCAGTGTCTTTGGACTCAGCGTGCGATCGGAAGCCACGGCTGTTCGAGAACGCATCGGATTTATGCCGGATCATTTCAGTATGTATCGGCAGATGACGGTCTTCGAATATCTCGACTTTTTCGCCGCCGCCTACGGTCTGGATCTGGCCAGCCGTGACCAAGTCATCAACGACGTTCTGACACTGACCGACATGGATGGCCGCCGCGACGGCCTGATCAGTGGCCTGTCGCGGGGCATGCAACAGCGCGTCAGTCTGGCTCGCGTGCTCGTCCACGATCCGGATCTGCTGTTGCTGGACGAACCCGCCAGCGGATTGGATCCACGGGCGCGGATTGAGCTGATGGATATTCTGCGAGAACTGAGGCGGATGGGGAAAACGATTTTCATCAGTTCACACATTCTGACCGAACTGGCCGAACTGTGTGATAGCGTTACCATTATCGATCGTGGACACGTGCGATTCAGCGGCCCGATGGATGCCCTGCTGGACGACAATCAGGAAACGTCGCGCTTCAGCCTGCGATTGGCTCAACCGCCCGAAAATACGGTGGAGTTACTCCAGCAGTTAACTGGAATTGTGTCGGCGGCCGTTCGGGAATACGGGTCTGCGGGCGAATTTGATTTGGAACTGGATCCTGCCACGGATTCGAACATCGTGTTGAGTTCCATCATTGGTCTGGGGCTGCCGATTCTGGCGTTCCGTCAGCGCCGCAAGCAATTGAATCAGGCCTTCATGGACTTGACCACGCGAGGAGTGCGGTCGTGATCAACGGAACGCAAACGCTGTTTAACTGGTCTCTGCGATCAGACTCACGATCGATCTATCCGCACATCGTCCGCGCTGGTTTTGCGGCATTTATGTTGCTGGCTGTCATGGGAGCGTGGGGACAATCGCTCAGCGGAATGGCACCGGGATTGTCTTTCTTTCGCTGGATCTGCAACCTGAACGTGTTGTTAATTTCGGTCGCTGGCATCAGCTACTTTGTGTCAGCGGTCACCGAAGAAAAAGATTCCGGCACCCTGGCGCTACTGCGACTGGCCGGTGCATCTCCGCTGTCGATCGTGCTCAGCAAGTCCACATCGCGACTGATCAGCGCGCTGATGCTGTTGTTGACTCAGGTGCCGTTTACATTTTTGGCGATCACGTTGGGTGGCGTGACATGGCAGCAGATCATCGCGGCGTATCTGGCATTGGCGGCGTGGTTGTGTCTGGTCGCCAACATGGCGTTATTCTGTTCGGTGCGCTGCTCGACGTCCGGTCGAGCGGCCGCGCTGGCTTCAGCCGTGCTGTTGCTGTTTTTTGCGTCCGGCCCGTTGCTGCTGGAATTTTCTAAGCTAACGGGCGTATCGTGGCTGTCGCCACGGGTTCTGAACGTCTGCGAGAACCTGCACCTTGAACAACAACGGCTGTCGGTGACGAATCGGCTGGACGAAATACTGAGCTCCACAGCCGCTTTGACGTTCGTGGCCAATCAGTTTTGGCGCAGCATCGTCATTGGGAGCGTGTTGTTTTTGTTAAGCGTGTTGCTGTTCAATCGTTATTCCGAACCTGCGGAAGACAGTTCGCATGGCAACTCCGCCACCGTGCGCCGATTCACCGTGGGCCGCTGCTGGAAGCTGCCTGTTGTGTGGAAGGATTTTCTGTTCTTCACAGGCGGAAAAACGTTTCTGATCATGAAGCTGTTGGCCTACGCCGCCTTGCTGGCGGGCTTTATCTGGTTCCATCAACTGGACAGACCCAATGCCGCGGAATGGATGTCACCCGATCTAACGCGCCTAGCATTCGCGACCGTAACACTTTTGTTCACGGTCGAAATGCTGTTGTATTCTTCGAATACACTGTTCTTAGAAGTCCGACAGTCGGCAGTGGCCACTTTAAAGATGTTGCCGATTCCGACACCCCTGTTGCTACTGCAAAAGACGGCCGCCTGCGCGGTGGCCCTGTCGCCGGGCATGCTGGCGCTGGCGTTTTTGTGTTGCTATGACACCGCCGCAATTTTGGACATCGACGATCTGCCGGGCACGATTGTGGGCTGGATCATCATCATGACTTTGGTGACGCACCTGACCATTCTGTTGTCACTGTACACGCGCTGGGCAGCGCTGCCGTTGGCCGTGTTTATCACAGCCGTCAGTTTTCCGTGCATCGGCGGCGCGGCCTTGGGGTTGACGGAGATCACTCGCAGCGCGGCGGCGCTGAACGGGATTTCTTGGGGAATCTGGCTGGGAGTCGTGGTGAATCTGATGTGGATGTGGCTGTTTGTGTTGCTGCCGATTGAGATCGAAATCGTCAACCGCTGGAATCGACTGAGTCAGCAGTAGAGTTTCGGCCACGGCAATGGGCTGCGTTCAGACTTCGTCTTCCGGGGCAAACTGACTATTCAGATGCGTGTTCAGTTGTTGCTTGACGTGGTCTGGTAATTCGCCGAACCCTGGATGGTCTTCGAACCAATTGCCGTCTGCCAGCATGACGACGACGGCTTCCGCTTCTTCGATGAGGTCTGGTTCGGCCAGTCTGTGGTAGATCCAGTGACCTTTGTGCGTGTACCACAGTTTGTCGTTGATCCGCACGGCTGAGGTGGTTTCGAACCAGCGACCGTCTTTGATATGTAAACGCATAGTGATTGATCTGAAAACAAGGTGCTGGCGACGGGCAGGAATTTCTAAAACTGCATTGTACCGTGATCCCAACCTCGGATGCATTCCTGCGGCCCATGGATTCATGGTGTCCGGAGCCAAACTTGTGCAAGCAAAACCTTTCAAAAAAAATGGGGATCTTGCTGTGTGTCGTAAATCGTCGAAATCGCAATTGCGGTTCTCGGGCGTGGAATAGACAATTGAGGAGTTCAAAACTTTCGACCACCTCTGTTTTCCGGAGCTTCGATTCGCCACAGACATTCTGCACAACAATCTCCATACGCAGTCACAAACCGCTCTTCGTTTGTTTCACCGCCGTTTAAGTCACCACCAGGAAAAGGGACACTTATGGACACCACAACAATCACCGCAGAAGACATTATGACACGCCGCTTGGCGGTCACTTCCTCGGCCACCCATGTTGTTGAGGCGATGGAAAGACTGATTGCGCAACGCGTCTCCGGCCTGCCGGTGATTGGAACGTCCGGTCAATTCTTAGGACGTTTTTCTGAACAAACCGCAACTAGGGCCTTGGACTTAGGTGCCCTGCATTGTGATTCTCGAGCCGCATCTGCGCTGCGACAAATCACAGCCAGTGACTTGATGGACCGCAGGAGCCTTGTGCTGAATGCCGATCAGGACGTGTTCTTAAGCATCGGCGAATTGATCAACCGAAAAGTTTCGGGAGCACCGGTGGTTGATGGTGCGGGCTGCCTGTGTGGAGTGTTTTCTGAACAGTCCGCGATGCACGTGTTTATCGGTTTGTGCTGGGAACAGTTGCCGTCTTCGCGTGTGTCGGCTTGGCTGGATCGTCACGAAGATCGCCAAATCGCAGAAGACACCGGATTGGATACGATTTTGGAGCGGTTTCAGCTGCGACCGTATCGCCGCTTGATGGTCATGCACGGACCAAAGCTGGTCGGACAAGTCACGCGTCGAGAGGCTTTGCAGGCCGCCTTGAAAACCAGTCGTGAACCATTGACCACATCGCAGTCCATCGTTGGTGAAATGCAGATGGGATTAAAAACCGATGTGGGTTCGTGGATGGAAGCGGACGCGACGATCACCACCACTTCGACAAACGTGCTGAATCTTGCTCAGCAGTTCCTAAGAAGTTCGGCACGGCAGATCGCGGTTCTGGATGAGGCGGTGGCCGGCGAAAGATTACTGGGGCAAATCAGTCGCAGCGATTTATTGCGAGCCGTGCAGCGATTCTTCCCCACCATGGTTGTTAAAGAAACCGCGCGCCCACTGTACCTGTCATCGCTGAACAAACACGATGCTGCCACGATGACATAGGCCAACGGCAGTCGGGCCAGCTTGCCGGGCTGGTCTTACGCCGCTAGGGTGGGCTCATCGACGATTGCAAAGACAGGAAGGGTTGGCGCGAGGTACGAGCGAAACCCTGGGGCTTCCTTCACTTCGTGCAGTCCAGCCACGGCCACTCACGGCCACTCACGGCCACTCAATAGGCAATGCCGAGACTTCCGGTGACTGACGCCACCGGACGCCACCGGACGCCACCGGACGCCACCGGACGCCACCGTGTCGGCCTTCCGGGCCTGATCCGCAGTCTTATCTGTTCCGCTTTCTGTGTTTTTGCAGCCCACAATCCTTCACGGCGTTTCCCGCTAGGAAGGAACGATGGTGGGTTATGTATCGCCGAATTCTTCGTTGTAGTCTGCGATGGCTGCTTCGATGACTTTTTCTGCCTGACTGCGGTCGTAGACGCCGTCGATGGAAACTTTTTGTGTCGTATCGCCGGGCATCGTTTTGTAGGTCGTAAAGTAGTGCAGCAGTCGCTGCACCAACGCCTGAGGCAATTCGTCGATATCTTCGACGTGCGACCAGATATTGTCGGATTCGAGTACGCCGATGATTTTGTCGTCGGCTTCGCCATCATCTAGCATCGGCAGGCCACCGATGACTCGCACGTTCACAATCACTTCGGATTTGGTGATCGGCCGTTCACTGAGCACACAGATGTCCAACGGGTCGCCGTCGCCGCGTTTGGCACGTGGCATCATGGCGGCGACTCGCTTGCCACAGTAGGTGCGAGGCACAAAGCCGTACAGAGCCGGTGGTTGCGACGATGTGCGTTGCGGACGGTCGACTCGCAAATACCCTGTGACCTTGTCGACTTCGTATTTGACGAGGTCGAACGGGGAGATTTCGATGAAGGCGTGGACCGTTCGAGGCGGATTTGGTCCGACATCCAAGCCGTGCCAAGGGTGCGGTCGCCATTTGTAGAACGGTTTTGGAAACTTCATTGTGGTGGTGGTTCTGTCGTGGACTCAGAAAGGTGACTGTTTTAACAATCGGATTTTAGGGAATCTGCCGATATCTGTAACCCCCGGAATTTGGGAAGTCTCGGTTTTTTCAGACCGCTGTCATTGACTCATTGGGCAAATCCCGATTCCAATGCTGTACCGTATCAGAAACTGGTACGAGCTCCCGCCCCGTCAGGATTCCAACCGACTGCATCAAATGCCGCAAATAGCGAAGATCGACGATACATTTGCAGAAGCGTTTCCGATGCTGGGAACGCGTTTGATCATCACGGCGATCGATCTCGAACTCGCCACGATCGCAGCCCTAGAATTCTGCGGCAATGCGTCCAGTGTCATCGGATGCGATTGCGAAGCGGGCATCGAACGTGGCTTGGGAGAGACTCGAACCCCGGATGGTCGTCCCGGCGTTTCTGTGTTGGCGTTTGCCTTCAACAAAAAATCGCTTGAAAAAGCAGTCTCCAGCCGAATCGGGCAAAACGTGCTGACGTGCCCCACCACGGCCGTGTATTCCGGACTGACAGATTCTCCCAAGGATGACCGAATTAAGGTGGGGGCTCAGCTGAGATACTTTGGCGACGGGTTCCAGATCTCCAAGAAGCTGGATAAACAGCGTTATTGGCGGATTCCTGTGATGGACGGCGAGTTTTTGTGCGAAGATGTGTTGGGGACTCAACAGGGGATCGGCGGCGGCAACCTGTTGGTCTGCGGAGCGTCTCAGGCAACAGCTTTGGCGGGAATCCGGGCGGCCGTGACAGCGATCAATGATCTGCCGGACGTGATTCTGCCGTTTCCGGCGGGAATCGTTCGCAGTGGATCCAAGGTCGGTTCCAAGTATCCGCAACTGAAAGCCAGCACAAATCACAAGTGGTGCCCGACTTTGCGTGGGCAGACGGATTCAGAACTGGAAGATGGTGAACGAGCGGTTTATGAAGTTGTGATCGATGGTTTTTCTGAAGCTGCCGTGGCGAACGCGATGAAGGTTGGCCTTGAAACAGCGGCTGCCATGCCCGGCATTCTGCGGATTTCGGCCGGAAACTACGGCGGAAAACTGGGCAAGTATCATTTTCACTTACATAATCTGTAATCCTTTGAACACCACAGATTCAGGGTCAGCTTCAGGCGGAAATTCATAAACGATGACAGACAAACGGTTTATCCTGAATTCTTCGAGGTCAGCACGACAAGGCTCGCTCATCAATGTCGGCAAAGATAACGAAGAATATATTGAGCTCACGAATTCGATGATCATGGGGGCGGCAGACATGGCGTCGATTGGTCTGGCGGAAGGTCAGTCGGCCATTGTTCGGACGGAATTCGGTGAAGGAAAGTTCAAGTGTCAGTCAGGAAAAGAGCCAGAAGGCATGATCTTCATTCCATATGGCCCACCAACCTGTAAACTCATGGGCGGCGACACTGGCGGAACGGGAATGCCGATGTCGAAGGGCTGGGAAGTGGAAGTGATTCCGGTATAACACTTGTCACACGTTTAGAATGCGTCAAGCCCGCGTGTGATTGTGGTCACCTCAATTCAGTAACAGACTGAGACACGAGAGGAAACGATGTCAGCAGAACAACAAACCAACAACGAAGTGAAGGAGCCCGAGGGGCCTCATTTTTGCACGGATAGTGATCCTCAAGAAAATGTTCAGGGGTGGACGGAAATTGAAGAAGGCCGATTTATGCCGCGTCGAGTGCGTGGCAGCAATCAGGGGCGAGCCCTTGGCTGAACTTTTACCGTCCCGTCGTCTGGTACAGACGACACTTGTGCGTAAACAACGAGACGCTGAAACCGGAACAGTCGGAACAACGCTGTTCCACATCGGAGACCACCAACGACCGCACCACGAATCAGAACACAGGTAAACTGCCGGCAGCAAACTGTTGCCCACTGATGTTCTTGGCTTGGAAGTGCAACAACAGAAAGAGCATTTCATAATGACTCTTCAAGTAATCGATAACGCCACCTGTACTTTTTGTGGCTGCGTCTGTGATGACATTCAATTGCATCACGACGAAATGCGGATTCACAAGGCCAAGAAGGCCTGCGTCCTTGGCACCGCGTGGTTCTTAAACCACACGGCTGAGAAGAAATATCCGGACGCGTTGATCGACGGTCAAGAAGCGACCGTCGAAGAAGCCATTCAGATGGCCGCCACGCTGCTGCACGAAGCCGACATGCCACTGGTGTATGGCATGAGCAACACGACCTGCGAAGCTCAGAAAGAGTGCGTCGCCATGGCCGATCAACTGGGAGGGCTGTTGGACAGCCATACCTCGTTGTGACACGGTCCCACCGAAATCGCTGCCCAGTTGGGTGGTAAAGTCACTTGTACGCTCGGCGAAGTCAAACAGCGAGCGGATTTCATCGTGTATTGGGGAGGCAATCCGGCGGAATGCCATCCTCGCCATTTCACGAAATATACGCTCATGCAAAAAAGCAAGTTCCTGCCGCGCGGTCGCAAAGACCGCACGATGGTGCTTGTGGATATTCGTGAAACGAAAAGCGCCAAGGCGTCCGACATCTTTTTGCAGGTCAAACCGGGCAAAGACTTCGAACTGATTACGATTCTGCGTGCAATGATCAAAGATCAGTACGTGGGGGATGAGCAGATCGCGGAAACCGGGATGACGCGCGAAGGCTTGGACGATCTTGTGCATCGCATGAAGACCTGTAAGTTCGGGTGCTTCTTCTTTGGAATGGGCCTTTCGATGACTCGCGGCAAGCACATGAATAGCGCAGCGTTGTTGACGTTGGCGGCGGAAATGAACGCCTTCACCAAGTTCGTGGCCATGCCGATGCGCGGTCATGGCAATGTGACGGGGGCCGACGTGATCATGCGGTGGCAGACGGGCTATCCGTTTGGCATCACCTTTAATCGTGGCTATCCGCGTTACAATCCGGGCGAATTTTCAACGGTCGACGTGCTTGTTCGCGGCGATTGCGACGCAGCCTTTATCATCGGAGCAGACCCTGGTGCCACAATGCCGCAACCGGCGATTGATCACTTAAAACGCATCCCGACAATCTGTCTGGATCCGCACGTGACTTACACCAGTCGGCTGTCGCGGGTTCACATCACGACCGCTCCACAGGGCATTGCCGCACCGGGCACCGCTTATCGCATGGACGAGCTTCCGTTGCCATTAAAACCGGCCCTGAAGTCTCCGTATCCGTCTGATGAAGAGGTTGTTCGGAGGATCAACGCCGCGATCGCTGAGAAGCCTTTCTGGCTGGCGGAAGGCAGTCAGCCTCAGATGATTGAGCATCAGGTTTAAGCAACGTGGAGAACGCGAGGCGGCCTATCAGTCGTTGACGGAATCAAACACGGCAGTCACATCGACTTCGAAACCGGGTAACAGTTGGCTAGCGGCTGTTTGGCCGTGTTCAAACGGCTGACCTTCGACGTAGCCGCCAGCTTCAAGCTTCAACACGCGGATGTGTTGTTGTTCTGGGTCGACAATCCAGTATTCGGGGATGTCAGCCTTCGCGTATTCTTCTTTCTTCTTTTCCAGATCACGGACACGGCTTCCAGCGTCAGGACTCACGACTTCCATCACCAAATCGGCTCCATCCCAAAAATCATTGCTGCGACGGTGTCGGTTTTCAGCCAGCATGAAAACAATATCCGGCATCCGGTATTTGGTGGCCAGACTTCGCACACGAATTCCGGAACAAAAGACACGGCCCAGTTTCTTGGGCTCGACGAAGTTGTGTAATGCGAAGAGCAGGAAATGGACAATGGCTTCATGGGCTTCGGTCGGCATTGCAAGCACCTCAATGTTGCCGTCGTCAAATTCGACTCGCTGGTTGCTGGAATTCGTCAATTCCAGATAATCATCGACCGACCACGTTCCTTGGTCGGGATACAGTCGGGCAATGTCCCAGGCGGGTTCACGCGGCGGGTTGGGTTCTGTTGACGCGGAAATATTCATCTCGACCACCTCACAACCGAGGGCTTTGAAAGTTCTGGCTTCACAGTTTACTCTATCCAGCTCCGCAGGGAAAGAACTTCCCCGAAACGCTGATCACTCCTCATTGGTTATTCGATTCTTATGCTGAAAATCACCGGCGGCAAAGTCTACGACCCCGCGAACGGGATCGACGGACAAATCAAAGACATCTGTGTTGATGACAACGGCCAGATTGTGGAATCCGTTGACGGCGGACGTACGATCGATGCAACGGGGATGATTATCTTCCCGGGCGGTGTCGACGTGCATACTCACGTGGCCGGCGGCGCGATGAACTTCGCGCGAGCGATGACGCCAGAAGATCATCGTCGCACGCAGGCGTTCATTCGCACCAAAAATCGCCGCAGTGGGATAGGCGGCATGGCACCGACGACTTTCGCCACCGGCTACCTGTATGCGGGCATGGGATTCACGACCGTCAATGAAGCAGCCGTTCCTGTACTGTCCGCCCGGCACACTCACGAAGAACTGGCCGACATTCCAATCGTTGATAAGGCCTCGCTGACGTTGATGGCCAACAACGAAATTATGATGGACCAGATGGAAGCGGGTGAGTACGAACGCGCGAAGAATGTTGTGGCGTGGTACCTGTGGGCGGCCAAGTCTTACGGCGTGAAAGCCGTGAACCCAGGCGGCGTAGCGGCTTGGAAATGGGGAGCGGACGCCAAGCAGCTGTCTTCGCCCATCGCGGGTTACAATCATCTAACACCTGGCAAAATCGTCACGATGCTGGCCAAGATCTGCCATGATCTGCGGCTGCCCCATCCGCTGCATCTGCATTGCAATAATCTGGGTGCCCCCGGCAATATTTCTACAACACTGGATACGCTCAAGCATCTGGAAGGCCACCGCGCCCATATTGCTCATTCGCAATATCACGCCTACGGCGGTGATGGCTGGGAGACCATGTGTTCTGCGACCGCGCAGCTGGCGGAATACTTCAACACTCATCCCAATGTCACCACAGATGCAGGCGCTGTGTTATTTGGCGACACCGTGACCATCACCGCTGACGGGCCTTGGCAGCATCTGCTGTACAAACTGACGGGCCGCAAATGGGGCAATCTGGATGTCGAAAACGAAACCGGCTGTGGCATCGTGCCGTATACCTATCGCCCCAGCAATCTGGTGAATGCCGTGCAGTGGGCGAGCGGTCTGGAATTGATGCTACTGATCAAAAACCCGTGGCAGGTGTTTTTGTCGACAGACCATCCGAATGGCGGCTGTTTTTGGCGCTACCCCGAAATCATTCAGCTGCTGATGTGTGCCGACTTCCGTCAGGAATGCATCGCCAAACTGCCGGACAAGATCAAAGGCAAAATTACTCTGCCGGAAATCGACCGCGAATACACGCTGTACGAAGTCGCCACGTCCATGTCTGCCGGTCCCGCGCGGGCTCTGGGTTTAATGCAAAAGGGCAATCTTGGGGTTGGCTGTGATGGGGACATCGTGATTTACGAAGAAGATCACGACGTGGCTCGCATGTTTAGCCATCCACGCTACGTAATAAAAGGCGGCGAAGTTGTCATTGAAGACGGCGACATCCGGGAGACACCGGAAGGCCGCGAGTTTATCGTGAAGCCGGACTATGCTCCGGAGACGCACGAGTTCATGCGTCCGCTGTTTGAAGATTGCTACACGATGCAATTTGACAACTATCCCGTCGAAATCGAACGCATCAAAAATCCAATTATGCAGCCGTTGACCCCGCCGTAGTCGGACGGCACAGGGTCGGGAGCGGAAAGTGGAAAGCCGTTCTCACATGTCGCATGCCATCATGTTTTCTTCGGCTTTCCGCGTTCTGCCAACGGCTTTCGAATCATGCCCATTACCCTGACGCTCAAACAAGCTCCCGCCGTTCCATTGGAATCTGAAGTGCTGTCTCCAGACGTGATGGCGGAGTTGTCCAATTCAGAAATCCGTGCGCTGACGGTCTATCATGGCAAACGTCAGGTGCCGCTGGACGAGTTCTTTGATGTGGACGGCGAACGCAGCGATGAGCTGATACTGCATGGCGATCTGACGAAGGTTCGATTGATTGGTCGAGCGATGTCGAAGGGCAGCGTGACCGTGCATGGTCGAGTGGGCATGCATCTAGGAGCGCACATGAAAGGCGGCCGCATCGAAGTGCATGGCGACGCCAGCGACTGGATCGGTGCCGAAATGAAAAACGGCTTCATTCACGTGCATGGAAACGTGGGCGGCCAGATCGGCGCAGCGTATCGTGGTTCGTTGGCGGGCATGAAAAACGGGACGATCATCGTGGACGGTACGGCGGGGTTGGAAGTCGGCATGCGAATGCGTCGTGGAACAATCATCGTCGGTGGTCAGGCCAAGGACTTCACGGGACTGCAAATGAAGGGCGGCACGATTATTTTGATGGACGGCGCAGAAATTCGCACCGGGGCATGGATGAATCGCGGCACCATTATTTCGATGAAGCCCATCAAGCTGATGCCGACGTTCGCGGAATCCAATGATTCGAATCCGACGTTCATGAACGTCTATGCGAAACAGCTGAAACAATTCGGCGTCAACCTGCCATTCGCAGCATCCGAAGGTACGTACCAGCGATTTGCCGGCGACTTGGCTGTGCCGGGCAAGGGCGAAATTCTTGTCTGGCAACCCGCTTAGAGCCAATCATTAAACAGTGATTGCGGATCAGCTGACGGGGCGTACAATGATGAATCGTGTCTGAACCATCATCCAGCAAGGGTTACGATGAGCATCACCGGATCTGAGCAGCTAAGTCCGATCTGCGTCGAAGACTACCTTGACGGCGAACTGCAGGCGCGCCGCAAGCATGAATACGTCGACGGCCAGATCTATGCGATGGTGGGCGGTCGATACAGCCACAATCTGATCGCCACGAATGTTGTTTCAGAATTGCATCGTCAACTCAAGAACTCAGCTTGCCGAGCCTTGAATTCTGACAGCAAAGTCAAAGTTCAAATCAGTTCGAAAACGAGTTTCTATTACCCAGACCTGTCCGTCGTCTGCGGCGACAATATTCGTGACGATGTGTTTCAGGACAAACCGACCATTGTGGTGGAAGTGCTGTCCAAGGGCACTCGACGGATCGACGAAGGCGAAAAACTCCAGGCGTATCTGCAGCTAGAATCGCTGTCGGCCTACATTATGATCGAACAGGACTTCGCTGCCGCCACGATCTATCAGCGTGTCGATGGTGAATTTCAGAAGGCCATTTGCAAAGGCATGCACGCCACGATCGCGCTGCCAGAAATCGCCGTCACGTTATCTTTGTCGGACGTCTATGCGAACGTGCAATTTCAGCCAGAGCTGGACCCGGACGATTAAAGAAGCGTTGTCCTGAATCGACCGACGCGCTTAAAACTTCACCGGACACTCGAAGTCATCAGGTTTAAGTGCCAAGATCGAGCACGGCAGTTGTGACAGCAATCGTTCGGCCGTGTTACCGAACAGCATCCCTGGGATTCCGCCCTGCCCCGCTGTCGCGATGATTAACAGATCGATATCGAATTCTTCGATCGCCGACAGAATGCAGTCTTCCGCCGCGCCCTCGGCGATATGCACCTGCACGCCTTTTTCGACGGTGCGATAGTCTGTAACCGACAGCTGATCATGCAACTTTGTTTCGGCAGCGCCTTTCGCGGTTTGACGATGCTCGGCCAAGTCTGCTTCAGACACACGGCTGCGAGCCGCCTGACGATCGAGATCATCGTCGATGACATGCAGGACGTTCAAACGCACGGGCAACGCTTGCCCGAGGCGGACACCGGCATCCAAAATGGCGCTGCCGACTTCGGTGAGATCCGTGGCGGCCAGAACGTCGAGATCGGCATCGTCGTCAATACGCGGCTTGACCAGCCACACGGGACAGGCCGCACTCCGCAGCAGTTTTAATCCCGTGCTGCCGAACAGCAATCGACTGACGGCTCCTTGATGTCGCGTGCCACATAAGATGAGGTTCTGACGATCTGTTCCCGCAGCCTTCAGGATTTCGAACCACGGCCGCCCGCAGACAACACGGGTTGAGGTTTCTAGCGGGCCGAATTTCTGGGTGTACTGTTGCTCCAGATCGGCCAGCACCGCTTGGGCTTCTGTCTTGTCGACATCGGCGTCGGCCTGAGCCTGTTCTTCTGAGCCGAAGAAACCGGCTGAGACTTCTGGCAGAACGCACACCAGATCAACGGCCGACTTCATCGCTTCGGCCACCTGAAACGCCTGTCGCACCGCCAGCCGCGAAGGAGCTGCCAAGTTGGCGGCATCCCACGGACGACTGTCCGGCATTTCGACTCCCACGATCACTCGGTTGATTTTGTGCATCTGCGTATGACTTCTGCTGATCGGAATATCCTACTGGAACGCGGCTTCGCGGACGGTTTACGCTTCGTCCAGAAAATCGGACGATGCCAATTCCGCCATCACGGCTTCGATCGCATCAACCGCGTCGTTGTCATCGCCCTGCTGTGCATCGACTGGCACAGCTGGCGGAACTGAAACCGCAACGTCTGCAGCGTGGATGCTTAAATCATTTAAAGCCGTGGTTACCGACGCCAGTTGCAGCAGCGGAGTTTCTGGAGCTTCAGTCGGTTCTGCAGCGACGAAAAAGAAATCCACGCGAGGCCCCCAGAATGACTGATAGGTCGAAGTCCCTTCGGCTCGAATCGCCCGAATCCAAATCGCGTGGTCACCTCGCTGCAACGCCGGCAGAGTAAAACTAGTTCCATCTGTGACAGTCGTTGCGACCGCTCGTGAACGCACCAGCGCACCGGATTCGTCGTAGCGGTTGACCCAGATTTCGTAACCCGTGGCCGCCGGCACAGGAGCCCATGTCACAACGTTACCGTTGACAACCGGCGTGGTGCGTCCGTTGATTTGAATCGGCAGACCTGCGTCCCAGTCGGTTTGACTGCCGTCGGTAAAGTTGGCTCGCACAGCCACATGATAGTCGACACCGAACTGCAGCGGATTTGCCACGCGGTGCGACAGCCCCGCGATATCGTTCTGCAGATAAACGGTTTGATCGCCGTTTGTCACGCGAATGTCATAACTGCTGGCACCAGCCAACGGCCGCCATTCGATTGTGGGAGTCGCGTCAATGGTTGTGGCGCGATTGCTAGTGATCAGATTCACGGGATCGCGGAAGAATTCGAATTGTTGCGGAGCGGACCATGGAGACGACACGCCTTGGCTGTTGGTGCGAACCCAGACTCGATAACGACGATCCGGCAGTTCGGTGGTCAGCGGAATTTGAGCCCCATCTAAATCTGGAATGAATTGAATTTGGCGGTTGGCTGCGATATCAGAAATCCAGATATCATAGGTGGATCCATCAACAGCATTCCAATTGAAGGTCACCTCGTTGGTGTCTTGATTCTCCGTCATCTGAAAGTCTGTCGGCTTCAGATAGTTGCCAAAATCCAGCCCACGGAAGGTTGCCGGGGCCGAAACGTCAACGTCTGCAATGTACTGACGAGCACTCGGGGCGTCGTAGACTCGTGATGGATCCGCATGGAACGATGCGTCGAGCTGGACCACAAACGTTCCGTCTAGTTCGGTCCGCGGGCTACCGTCCCAATGATAAATCGAACCATCGGGTGTGATGTAATACCATGCCGTGGGAGCCTGAGGCGTACCAGAGTCTGATCCGGCGAGACTGTAAAACCATTTCTCGTTCAGTCCGCCCCAGTTCAGAAAATCATTGCCCGTGCTGGACAATTCTAACTCGGTATCGAGTTCAAACGCGGCGGTTGTGTTGGGATGGTTGGGCTGCGTCTGAGTCCAACCGACAGGAATCACTTCCTGAACGACATACGTGCCGGCGGGGAAGTCCGCAAACACATAGACACCGGATTCGGTTTCCGGATCGATGGTGCCGTTGCCGTCTAGGTCGATATCCCGGCTTGTCGTTGTGGCGATCGGTGGGTCCGAATCGAACGCATCGATGTCGCGTAGTTCCAGCGTCCAACCGTTCAGATAGCTTTCGCCAACGTCCCGCTTGCCATCGTTGTTGACATCGTGATACTTGCGACCGCTAATCACGCTACCCGTCCGTTCGACATCCACATTGATCAACGCATCAAATCCTGCTCCGATTTGCGTACCCGGAACGATCTCCACAACCACCGTGTTTCCGGAGATCGACACATTGGGCTGTAATGTGGCGTCGGAAGCTGCGGACACTGCAGTAATGGATTCGTTGGTCGAAAGTTCAAAGCGGAAGTAGTAGCGGTAGGTCGTCGCTGTGTTCGTCGGAGGTGCCGAAGCGGAATTGAAAGTCATCGAAATCGTGCTGCCATCGATGTCGATATCGTATTGACCGCCAAATGATGCGAATTCAGGATCGGCCGCATCATCCGCCACGATGTCGGCCCCACGAGGCCCAAACGGAACTTCGTTGCCGTTGTCGACTCCGGGCGTCTGCGTCGTATGACTGACAAGCACATTCGTGCCGATCAGCGTCAGCAGTGTGCGAGCTTCTAGGCTTTCCGTGGATTGCGTCGGTACGTTCCGGCGCTTGGTGCGACGCTGGTTTTGGCCTTGGCCTTGGTTAAGGCTAAGGCTCAGGCGGGCAAAGTTGTTCAGGATCGACTTCAGGGCATGTTCAACAGACATCATAAACTCTCTCTGAAAACCAATTCAACGACCGCAAATCCACCGTCAGCTGAGCCGTTCGCAATAAGTACAATAAATCACGCTGCGAAGATAAAACGCACGGACAGCAAACACAACAACGGACGGCGCGCGATCTGCCACACTTTGCCACTGTTCTTCTGAGAATCGACGTTTGCAGCGATCAGACTGAGCCCAACCGAGGGCTCAGCCTGCTACCGGCACAGACTTTGCCGTCGAAATCGAGGATAACCGCCCCAATCCTTTCAGATGGACGGTCACCAAGGAAAAGACGCATTCGCAATCATCGACTAACCCAAAGTTTTCTGGCTGCCGCGCTACGGAGGGTCATAGCCGCCGGGATTCCAAGGGTGACAGCGACCAATGCGGCAGATTCCTCGCCACCCGCCCACGACCAAACCGTACTTCTGAACGGCCTGAATCAAGTACTGGCTGCACGAGGGATGAAATCGACAGGTGTTGCCCAGCAGCGGGCTGATGAACTTCTGATAACCACGCACGATCAGGATGACAATCAGCCCCGGAATTGCCGACAGCCCCCCCAACAGACGGCGCAACAGTTTCACAACGGTCGCTCCGTGGCGTTGATGCTGTCGGTGTCCGCTGCGGCCAAGCGCTGTCCCAACTTGGTGGCCAACCGGACCAGTGATTGTGAAAAGTCCAGCAGCGTGGAATCCGGTCGCTGCCGAGGAACCAACACAAAGTCGACGCCAGCCGGCAACTTGTGTTGAGACAATCGAAAGGCTTCACGCAGCAGCCGCTTTTTCCGATTCCGGGCCACCGCGTTACCGTGTTTTTTCGAAACGCTGACTCCCAGACGAGACATTGCAGAAGCGTTACGACGCACAAACACCAGCAGATGATCGTCGCCCGATCGCACGCCGCCATCGTAACACAGACGAAATTCCGCCGTGGTGCGAAGACGTTGAGCTTTGGTCAGTCGAAACGTCACAGAGTTCTCACAGGTCATGCACTCGCACGACAGTCCTCCCGAACATCAACCACCTGACCGCCAATCTTCGCGATCAGATGGGGAATGTGTTTACCGTGCCTCAGGGGGCTCTAAGCACCCATGCACAAGTCAATGGGCATTATAACGGAACGGCGCAAGCCGTCCGGTGTGGCGAAACCGGAGGGCTTGCGCCCTGCCGCTATATTTCGTTTCGCCAAGATATTTATGAATCGGTGCTCTACTTCGACGCTGCCAGAGCTTGTTTCAGATCGGCGGTGACGTCTTCGATGTGTTCGATGCCAACGGACAGTCGGACCATTTCTGGCGGAATACCAGCGGCGTTCTGCTGTTCTTCAGTCATCTGCGAATGTGTCGTCGTGGCCGGATGAATAGCCAGACTCTTGGCGTCACCGACGTTTGCCAGATGACTAAACAATTTCAGCGCTTCGATAAACTTGCTGCCCGCAGCCGCCCCGCCCTTGATCCCAAAGACGACCATCGAACCGCCTTTGCCGCCTAGGCACTTTTGAGCCTTCTCGTAATTGGAATCGCCTGCGAGTCCCGGATAACGGACCCATGCGACCGACTCATGGTTCTGCAAATACTCAGCGACCGCCAGCGAATTCTCACAATGGCGTTCCATTCGCAGCGGTAGAGTTTCGATGCCCTGCAGAAACATCCATGCATTGTCGGGAGCGATGCAGGATCCCAGATTGCGAAGCGGAACAAGTCGCATTCGCAGAATGTAGGCCAGTGGAGCTAAGTCGCCGAGATCGTGAGCAAACCGCAGTCCACCATAGCTGGATTCCGGTTCGTTCATCAGCGGAAACTTGTCGCTCTTCCAGTCGAATGTTCCGCCGTCGACAACAATCCCGCCGATGCCTGTGCCATGACCGCCGATCCACTTCGTCAGCGAATGCACGACGATATCGGCCCCCTGTTCCAACGGCCGTTGCAACGCGGGCGTACTGAATGTGCTGTCCACAATCAGCGGCAGGCCGTGATCGTGAGCAATCTTGGCGATGGCTGCGATGTCGGATACTTCCAGACCCGGATTGCTGACGGTTTCGCAAAAGATGGCTTTCGTTTTGTCGTTGATCGCCGCTGCAAAATTGTTCGCATCAGACGCATCTACAAATCGCGCTGTGATTCCCAACTTGGGCAGGATGTCGTTGAACTGCGTGAACGAGCCGCCGTACAGACTGTTGGCAGACACAAATTCATCGCCAGCCTGCATGATGTTGATCAGGCTGTAAAACACAGCGCTGGTGCCCGACGCCACAGCGAGGGCTCCAACGCCGCCTTCCATCTGAGCCATCCGTTGTTCGAGCACGTCGGTGGTGGGGTTCATTAGCCGAGTATAAATATTGCCCAGCTCTTTGAGGGCGAACAGGTTGGCGGCATGTTCCGTGCTGTTGAACACAAACGAACTGGTGCGATACAGCGGAACAGCGCGTGAATTGGTGGTGGGGTCGGGCTGAGATCCGCCGTGCAGACAGGTCGTTTCGATTTTCATGGTTTGTTCTTTTGAAATCACTTGTGAGTTTACGAGAACTTATAGTTCACCAATAACGGAACGAACGTTCAACTCAGGCGACGCAGCAAGTCGTCTGATTTCCCGGGGCTGGCCAATTGGACAACGCCACATTCTGAGTTTTGATGCTCGATCTGTGCTTCCGTCGGGCTTGTCCCGGTCGGAGCGACAACTGATCAGCTACCTTGGCAGATGAGTTTCATCGGGGCCGGCGATGGTGCGGCGAATGCTGAACAAGGCGTTCGCGAGATAAAAGAACAGAGCAAAGGCGATCGGTGAAAACAGAATCACGTAAAACCCGAAAAGACCCGTTCGAGGACGACCATGAACAATGCCACTGAGCGTTCCTGTTGAAAAGTTTGTCATGTTGTCTTGTTCATCGCGACGATTTGGCGGGAATTCGAAATTGACATCAGAATACTCACCGCCGATACCGTCTTCGCCATCCTCACCGGCGCTGATGATCTGAAAACCATTTCGGCCGTGTTTCCGGGCGTAGGCCAGTTGCATGTTGCCGCGATCACCAATGGGATAGACCACGAGGTCAGCGTCTCGCAATCGCTTCTGCTCAGAGGCGACATAGAGAAACCGTGTGCATGTGAGCGAATCACCATATTCGCAGAAGCCATCTTCATCGACGTCCGTGAAGCGAACATTGTCGAATTCGAAGAATGGCGCTGAGCGATTCGGTTGCGTTTCGCTGAACGGCCACAACGGATTCTTAGAGAATCCTACCAGTGCGCCGCTTGCCCCGCGAAGTCCCCCCAGAAAGAAGACGAGGCACTCCGCTCCTGTCAGCGTGTGAACGTCGTCTGTGTCGCCATCGTGATTTAGATCCCGTTGTCGTTCGAACTCGAACTGTGGCCAGATTCTACGAAGTTTGATTCTGTCGATGGCCTGCCACGATTCGCCATCTTCTGGAATCGTGAGGCGACTTGGCGGAAGGCGACCGTACTCTGCTTTGAACGACATCAATCCCTGTTCGAACTGCACAATTTCCACGGTAATTTCCATCTGGCGGTGTCGAGATGAATTACTTCCGGGAAAGATTGGCCCTAAAGCGGGCATGAAGAGGCAAAGAATGGCTGACATGACGAGCGCACAGAAGAGCAACGCAGATAGTGGGATTCGCGTATTTTCGCTCATTCGCTGGCGCTCAGGCATTGTGCTATCTCCGAATTCCGCAGCGTTCTTCAGACAGTTTGGTCAAGTTGGCAGGCGGTTTTGTCTGACGAATTACCGATAAGTCGGCGTCCGTTTGGATGCTTCGTTCCCTGAGCGATACAAATCCGGTGGACGACTCGTACAATGAAAACGGTAGAAACGCGTTTTCGTTTCATCTCAATGTGCTGAAGGATCTGACTTGTGTCAGTGGAAACCACAAAATCCGGCTGGGAGAATGTTGCCATGGCGATCGAAGAAGTTGCCGAACGGCTGCGTCGATCCACGGCTGCTCTGGAGGCCGATTCCGTGTTGTACGCGGTGACTGGAGGCAACGCGGTGGCCGAATGGGTTGGGCGCGTCGACAAAGCGGCCGTTCGGTTTACTCAGGACGTCGACATCCTGCTGCGCCGCAATGACCTGCCGTTGGCCGTTGCCGCCTTGGAGAAAGGTGGGTTTGTGTTTCGACATGCCGCCGGAATCGATTTCTTCACGGATGGCCCCGGCGGTGGGTTTCGCGACGCGGTTCACATTTTGTTTGCCGGAGAAAAAGTCCGCGAAGAATACGTTGCGGCCGCGGCCGACATTGAAGAATCGGAAAGGACCGATCGCTTTCGAGTCGTCACGCTAGAAGCGTTAGTGCGGATGAAGCTGACGTCGTTTCGACGCAAGGATCAGGTCCACTTGCTGGACATGATTGAAGTCGGCCTGATCGACGCCACGTGGACCAACGGCATGAACCCGCAACTCGCCGCGCGACTACTGCAGTTGCTGGATGACCCAGATGGGTAGGGCCGGACGACGCCTTTGTAGACCCCACATCTTTTAAGTGACTCGGCCCCATGCCAGCTTGCCTGGCATGAGCCAAGATTTGTGAATTAGAACCCGCCGAATGCCCTACCAGATCTGAATGCGATCTTCCGGCTTCTTATAAAGCTTGTCGCCGGGCTTCACGTCGAAGGCTTCGTAGAAGGCGTTCAAGTTGGTCACCGGCCCGTTGCCTCGGAAAGCCGACGGCGAATGCGGATCGACCACCAATCGGCGGACGAGTTCTTCATCGCGGTACAGGCGTCGCCAAATTTGTGCCCAGCCCAAAAAGTAGCGCTGTGGTCCGGTGTTACCGTCGATCACTGGAGCGTCTTTGCCGTCTAGCGACAGGATGTAAGCTTTGTAGGCGATCGCCATGCCGCTGAGGTCGGCGATGTTTTCTCCCAGTGTGAGGTTACCGTTCAGCGTTTTTCCCGGCAGGGCTTCGTAGCCCGCGTACTGATCGACGAGCTTGCTGGTCAAGGCCTTGAACGCTTTTTCGTCGGCGTCCGTCCACCAGTTTTGCAGGTTGCCGTCGCCGTCGTACTTGCTGCCCTGATCGTCGAAACCGTGACTAATTTCGTGGCCGATGACCGCGCCGATGCCGCCGTAGTTCACCGCATCATCCGCTGCGGCATTAAAGAACGGTGGCTGTAGAATGGCCGCCGGAAACACGATTTCGTTCTTGCTGGGGTTGTAGTAGGCGTTGACGGTTTGAGGCGTCATGCCCCATTCTGTTTTGTCGACCGGCTGACCCAGCTTGTTGATCATCCGTTGATGTTCAAACATCGCTGACCGCTTCATGTTGCCGATCAGGTCGCCGGCATTGATCTCCAGTGCTGAGTAGTCGCGCCACTTCACTGGGTAGCCGATTTTGGGCGTGATCTTGTGTAGTTTTTCCAGAGCCTGCTGCTTGGTTTCGTCGGTCATCCAAGTCAGGTCGTCGATACTCAATTCGTAAGCTTTCAGCAGATTCGCCACCAGCTTGTCCATCGCCTGTTTAGCTTCCGGCTTGAAGTACTTCGCCACATACAGCTGGCCCGTGACTTCGCCCAGCACACCAAAGTCGCCGGCACCGCCACCGCTGGTGGCGTCAACGCCGCGTTTCCAGCGAGGTTCCTGTTCTGGGACGCCGCCGAGTTGTTTGCGGTGAAATTCGAAGTGTGCGTCCACGAAGGGCTGGGGCAGCAGTGGTGCCGCACCATCCAGCAACTGGAACGTCAGATAGGCCTTGGCCACGTCGATTGCGGTTTCGTTACCGATGACTTCCAGAGCTTCAAAAAAGCTGGGGGTCAGCACGTTGACTTCGTCCAAATCCGGCACACCGGCGGCGGCAAAGAACACCGGCCAAGGCAAATCTGGCGTGAGGTTTGGCAGGTCGGCCACCTTATATTTGTTGTATCGTTTTTCGGCGTCTCGCAGTTCCGTGCGAGTCCATTGAGCCTTCGCGAGTTTCGTTTCTAGCTTCAGAATTTCGTCAGCATAAGAAGCGAGCAACGGCACGCCCGCCAGCGAAAACAGTTTGGTGATGTAAGCCGTCAGAGCTTCGCGAGCCTTGAGATATTTTTCATCATCTTCCAGATAGTAGTCGCGATCCGGCAGCGTTGTTCCACTTTGCACAATACCAGCGAGGTAGCGCGACGAATCTTTCGCATCGGTCGAGACAAAGAATCCAACTGGCCCGCCGACTCCGACAGTCTGCAGATAGCCCAGATGCCGAAACAGTCCCTCCATATCAGACAACTCTGAAATCGCTTGCAGTTCGTCCTGCAGCGGTTTCAGGCCACGTTTATCAATCGTGTCTACGTCCATGTAGCTGTGATAGAAGTCACCGACCTTGCGACTGTTTTCGTCTGTTGGATTCTTTGCGGCGGCTTCAATGATTTCGCGAATGTTCTCGCGAGCCGCATCGTCCAACGCTGTAAACGAACCATAGTTTGATTTGTCACCGGGAATTTGAGTCTGCAGCAACCAGCGACCGTTCACATGCTGATACAGGTCGTCCTGCGGTCGCACACTGTGATCAAACCCGTCGGGGTCGATGCCAGAAAACAATTCCTGAGCGGATATCGTTGGAACCAAAAACAAGGCCAGCAAACAGCAAAGCAGCGCGCGGAGCATAATGGGCATTCAAGTGATATTGGAATCGGAAGTGGAAATCGGCAAACGACAATACGGTAGATTCGTTGAACCTGTGTCTTCAGGCAAGCCTGTTGGGAAAACAGAAGAAACCTGTTAACCGGCAGATGTTGCCTGTTTTCAACGGGGAATCCCGATCAAGTCTCCGATCAGCCAAAATGTGTCGGAATTTTCTGGCCTCGCCGTCCATAAAGTAGGTGAGAACTCAATCCAAAGCTGGTAGTTTAGGACTGCACTCCATGTGATCTGATTTAAGGCCGCAACATGTTTCCATCTCGCTCTACCAAACGACGGGCCAGTACATCCACCGTTCAGGCTCACGCTTCCGTTGAGCGACTGGAAGACAAGCGATTACTGACTTCCGTGGTGGTTGATTCGTTGCGGCCTGAGCTTCTTGATCCGCACGGTGAGCGAATGGAAGTCACATTCACGCTGCAGCAAACCGTTCCGTCCGAAGGCCATTCGCTGCGGTTTGAGGAAATTGCGATCGTCGGCAATGAAGTGTGGGTGTTGTCCGAATACCAACCACCGACAGACCCTGCGCCGACTGTCATCTCGACGGTCGGTGATGCAGTGACGGTTAATGTGCCGGAGTTAGCGGTGCGGCACTTTCGCATTGGCGGCGGAGCGGGATTTGCGGACGACACAACAGTGACGGCGATTGCCAACCGCGACGAATTCCATGGCCTCATTGGCGATTCTGCCACCGAACTGCTGTATCGGCGGATCACCCCAGAATTGCGGCAGTGGCGAGAGCAGGTCGAAGCCCAGATCATCGAACAGGCAGACGAACTGTACGGGACACAATTCGGCATCGAGACCGAATCTCCGATTTACTATTACCGTGGGTTGCGTGCGATTGATGATGTGGCGGTTGCATTTGCTGCTGCGGAAAATAGCGACAGCACCAACGTGCAAGTCGATGGTGTTGACGAAGGCGATATCGTCGAAACGGATGGCGAGTACATCTACACGATTTCTGGCAATGAAATCGTCATCGTCAAAGCCGTGGCAGAAAACGACGAAGCCGAAATGGTGTCACGCATCGAACTGTCAGAACGTCCCATCGCGATGTTTCTGACCAACGATCGACTGACTGTGATTTCTCAGCAATCCGGATATGTTCCGTGGATTCAGACCAGATTCCATGCGGCCGCCTCATCGAATCGCACGACAGTCACCGTGCTAGATATTTCTGATCGCGCGGCTCCTGAGCTCGCACAGGAAACGATTGTCGACGGACAGTACCAGTCTTCGCGAGCCATCGGTGATCAGGTGTACGTTGTTGTCACAAACAACGCAGGCATTCCGTATGTGCCGGAACTCAACACTGTTTACGACGAGACCTTAGCATCACAATTCCGCTTTGAAACGCGGGATGAATATCTGGCTCGCGTGGATCAGCTCGTCAACGGTAACACGCCACAAATTGGACTGACCCCGCCGTCCGTGTATCGTCGCAGTGACGAGAACCCCACAACACAGGGACTGGAACGTCTTGGCTGGCTGAACGGTGCGGGCACTGCCAGCCTAGATGGGGGCCAGCTGACCAGCGTGCTGCAGTTTGATACGTCCAGCAACGATTCGACTCCTGTCAGCAACATCGGCGTCAACACGCGGCGCTACGGAGCGACGGAAATCTACGCGTCACCCACAGCCCTGTATTTGGTCACCGAAGAATACACGTACGCCGACACTAACGCCGGCGGCGGCATCGGCATCGTCGATTTCGCTCCGCAACCCTCGACCATCGAATCTCGCATTCACAAAATTGGACTCGGCACCGGACAACTGCAGCTGGAAGGGGAAGGCGTCATCCCGGGCAATGTCGAAAGTCAGTTTTCGATCGACGAACACGACGGCTATCTGCGCGTCGCCACCACCACGGGTCGCAACTGGTGGTGGACGGAACAGCCCAGCCAGAACCATCTCTACGTTCTGCAGGACAACGGCGATACGCTGGATATTGTTGGCAGTGTTCAGGATCTGGCGGCCAGAGAACGAATCTATTCCGCACGGTTCGACGGCGACCGCGCGTGGATGGTGACGTTCCGCCAAGTCGACCCTGTGTTCTCGTTTGATCTCAGCGACCCCACGAATCCACATGTCACCGGTGAACTCAAGATCCCAGGCTACTCCGACCATCTGCAACTCATCGACGAAAATCATCTGCTGGCCATTGGTCGCAACGCCACAGACGAAGGCCGTATTCAGGAAGTGCAGATCTCACTGTTTGATGTTTCAGACATGACGTCACCCGCTTTGCTGCACCGGTATTCAATGGATTCCAATGTGTGGGGTGACTCAGCCGCCCTGCAGGATCATCTGGCCTTCAATTACTTGGCCGAATCGCAGATCCTAGCGGTTCCGTTCGGATCGTATGGCCAACAAGGCATGGTCCTGCTGCACGTTGATGTGACGGACGGCATCGAACTGGTTGCAGAAATTGGCAACACCGATACAGACCCGTATATTCTGCATTCGCTGAGCTATTGGAGCCAAGACAATTCGTACAAACGCAGCGTCCAGATTGATGACTTACTGTACGCGGTTTCGGCAGCGTCGATCAGCGTCGTGGACCTGAATGATCCGAAGACCGTGCTGCAAAACCTGAGACTGCAGGATGACCACACGCCCCCTTCGCCGGTCCCCGATTTGCCAATCGAAACTGGGCGACTGGAAGAAATTCTGCGGGTGGCTGAGATCGTCGATGAAGACGGAGTTCCCACCGACCTGCGTTTACAACTGGAAGCCCTGTTGGGAATTGAGCTACCCGACGCACAGGAAATCGAAGAGTACGAATTCCGCCTGCTGGACCGCGAAAGTGGAGCCGAAATTCTGCGACGCAACGCAGCTACGCCTGAAGTATCGTTAACAGACTTGGAAGGCGATTTACCTGCACCCGGCACGTACGACGCTCAATTCCGAACCAAAACGAATCGACTGCTGAACTCAGAATTCGGTTCGTGGAGTGCTCCGGTGGCATTGGCAGTTCACTCAGAAGCTGCGCAGATGATTTCACAGAACGTGCTTTCCTTCGGCCAACGATTGCTGAGATGGTCGCGGATTGCCGATCGCGTGACGCTGGCGGAAAGCGGTTCCGAATTACAGACGAATCCGGTCAGTGGCTACGACGTGTGGATTAACGATGCCGTCACAAACCAACGCGTGTTGTTGGAACGTGGAGTCGACGAGCCACGACTACCACTCGATCTTCAAGCGGGTGGCTATTTCGCATGGTTCCGCGCGGTTTACCAAGATGGATCGACCGGCCGTTGGTCGCTGCGTGAGCAGTTGGAGATTCTGGGGCAAAGACTCACCAATCTGATTGGCCCTGGTATCACCGCCAACACGTCGCCGTCGATTACACTGCCGGAACTTCTGGGTGCGACCAGCTTTGAAGTGGAAATCACCGCTCCGGATGGCACGATCACAAATCACAACGTCATAGACCTGAGCCGTTCGAGACTCGAAATCACAAACAGCCTCGATCCCGGCACTTATTCGTTCCGGGCGCGCGCGACACTGGCTGCTGGAGCTTCGACCGAATGGAGCGATCCGGTGAACTTCACGGTGATCGGTCGACCATCGATCGGCGTCAACGGTCGACAACTGTCTCTGGGTACTGACGCCGCGGCAGCTGTCGAAATGTGGATCAACAAAGCGGGCACCAACGAACGCGTGTTCCATCACACAGACTTCCAAGGCAGCACAATCGAAGACGCGATTTCCGAACTGGGACTCGACGCCAATCACTTGTCCGGATACGACGTGTGGACGCGATTCACTCTGCCCGATGGCTCGCGAACACCATGGTCCGAAAAGGCGATTCTGAATCGACAGGTATCGAACATCGTGGACGTGAATGCAATTTCTGCGTTTGCGGTGGGCGAGTCGCAAACGATTTCATGGAATGCGGGATCAGGCATCGAATCTTACGAAGTCTGGATTGCCAAAATCGGCGAGTCTGGAGCATTCCGCAGAATCGCAGACCTCACGAACACGTTTGTCGCCTTTGAAGACCAGCTTCCGGAAGGTCGGTACAACGCGTGGGTCCGTGGTCAATTGGTAGGTGGTGGATACACCAGCTGGGGCACACCGCGCGGGTTTTCCGTACAAAATCGTCCGGCGCTGAACATCGTTGATCAGCTGGCGTCTTGGACCTTGGCGGGTGCTGCGGATCCGAATGCGAGGTTTGAACTCTGGGTGAATAAGCTCGCCGATAGCGTCTCGCCCGCCATCGCAAAAGTGGTTCATGAGACAAACCTGAGTTCCACCAGCTTCAACTTGGCTGGGTTGAGCTTAGGCTTGGGCAACTACCGAGGCTGGGTCCGCAAGATCAGCGAAGTCGGTGGCGAAACCGTCACGTCTGCGTGGAGTCAGCCCATTTCGTTCGACGTCCCTGTGGTCACTGGTCTGACCAACGCATTCGATGGTGTATTCGATGACGTCGTCGATGGGGTATTGTCAGCGCTGGATCGAATCTAGCTAAGTCCCCGATCACAAATCGGGTAGGCAAAACGAAAGGTAGCGGAAGGGCGCAAGCCGTCCGGTTCCGCCGCACCGGACGGCTTGCGCCCTTCCGCTCTAACGCCAATCTCATTGTGCATGGGGGCTTATCGGCGTTCGATCGCGGAGACAGCGGGCGCGTGACCAAGCGTTCATCAAATGTTAGACTCGCAAACGGACACATGCGTTTCTGATTGATGGACATCACATGCGAAAACTAATTCTGCTTGTCAGTTGCTTAGCCACCATTTTTAGTCCGCTGACCTTCGCAGCCGATCCGCGACCGAACATCGTCTTTGCGTTCGCCGACGACTGGGGGCGCTATGCCAGCGCGTATGCAGCGATTGAACCGGGCGGTCTCAGCGATATTATTTCCACGCCGAACTTTGATCGAGTCGCCCAAGAAGGCGTGCTGTTCACCAATGCGTTCGTGAATGCTCCGTCGTGTACGCCCTGCCGCAGTTCATTGTTGTCTGGTCAGCACTTTTGGCGCACCGGCCAAGGCGCGATTTTGCAAGGCGCTGTTTGGGATCTAAAAATTCCCAGCTATCCGTTGATCCTGCAGGACTCGGGCTACCACATTGGCCACACTTACAAAGTGTGGAGCCCCGGCACCCCGGCGAATGCTCCATACGGCGGCGCGCGAACGGCGTATGTCAAACGCGGCAGCAAGTTCAACAGCTTCAGTCAATTCGTCAGCAAGCAAGACGATATCGAAGCCGGCAAGCAGGTGTTGCTGGAAGAAGTGCGAGGAAACTTCACAGACTTCCTTGCCGATCGCCAAGACAACGAACCGTTTTGCTACTGGTTTGGACCAACCAACGTCCATCGCAAATGGATTCAGGGTTCCGGAAAAAAATTATGGGGCCTGAATCCCGATGACCTACAAGGCAAGATCCCAAGGTTTCTTCCCGACGAACCTGTCATCCGCGAAGACCTCGCAGACTTCCTAGGTGAAGCGATGGCCTTCGATGCGGGGCTGGGCGTGCTGCTGGACGAGCTTGAGAAAACCGGTGAGCTGGACAACACCATTGTCGTTGTCAGCGGAGACCACGGGGCGCCCGGATTTCCGAACGGCAAGTGCAATCTGTACGATTTCGGGACGCACGTCGCTTTGGCGATACGCTGGCCGAAGAATGTTTCGGGTAATCGAGTTGTTTACGACTTTGTGTCGCTGCCTGATCTGGCGGCGACATTCGTCGAAGCGGGCGGCGCACAGATTCCGGACGTGATGACGGGGAGAAGCCTGTTGCCGGTGCTGACATCGGACAAGTCGGGAATCGTCGACCCGTCCAGAGATGCCGTCATCATCGGGCGGGAACGTCATGTGGCGAAGGCGCGCACAGGCTGGCTGCCGTATCCTCAGCGCGCTATTCGGACAAAGAGTTTTCTGTACATCCGAAATTTCAAGCCAGATCGCTGGCCCATGGGAACCGGACCGGGCTACGGCACACCGACGGCTGACATGCCGGCCTTCGAAGCGTTGCGCGAAGACACGTTTAGCGCGTTCGGTGATCTCGACGCCAGCCCGACAAAAGCGTGGATCGCGCTGAATTGCGAACACGATCCGTCGAAACGAACGTACTTCGACATCGCATTCGGTCTGCGCCCCGCCGAAGAGCTTTATGATTTGCAGGTTGATCCGGATCAGGTGTATAACGTCGCTTCCGCAGAACGGTACGCGGAAATCAAACAGGACTTGTCACAGCGACTGATGAAGACGCTGAAGGAAACAGGTGACCCGCGTGTCACGGGCGATGGCACCACGTTCGACAAACCTCCGTTCGCTACAGAATGGAAGAAGCCGCGAGGCCGGCAGCCTAAGAAGAAGTAGACATTATGAATATGTCGACAGATATCTCACGACTGGCGGAAAACGGTTTCGCAATCGTGCCTTCGATTTTGGATCAGGCAACCATCCAGCGATTTTCCCAGCTGGTGAATGCCGCTCGCGCAGCGGACAATTCAGAAAATGTGGCGAACAGCAGCGGTACGTACGGCTTACTGCTGCTGCTGTTTGTCGCAGTTGTTATCCAGCGGAACGGCAACACCCACCACGTCTACGGGATGCGTGTACAGATACTTCCACACGTCTTCGTGCATGTATTTTCCAGTGGCTTTGTCTTTGTAGGCTCGCCCACCGGGTTGTACAGAACTATGAGCCGCTTTGGCGTCGCCTTTAACGTCAAAGTCGGTGATCAGTCGTCGTGTGTTTTCGTACGGCGATTTCACCTTGTCGACATTCACAATCGCACCGTAGTTGTGCAGCCCCAGTAATTCCCAACTGCGACAGTAATGATCGGCCGTCCAGCCGCCATCCAGAACGTGCGAAAAGCCGAAGTAGCGATTTGTTGGCGTGGCCGAAGGCAGTGCTTGCCAGGTTTGATAGTTATCCCGCGGGCCACACAGCGCAACAACGCGAGCCACTTTTTGATGCTTGGCAAAGCGAGCCGCTGTGGTGGAACCGTGAGAACTTCCGGACACGATGATTTTGTCCCAGTTCAGTCCGGTTCCGTCTTCATTCAGAAACTGCTCCCACTGGCCCTGCGGATTCTCTTTGCTCAACCATTTCACGAATTGAAAAGACCGCTCCATCATCCCATCGGGTGGGGGGATATCGACCTCGTCGCTGAAGTCTTCGCCCGTCGCCGCTTCTAAACGAATGTTGCCGCGACAATGTTCTCCGATCGGTTTTTCTCGACAACACACCGAGAACCATTGATTGGCATAGTGCGGGCGGATCGCATGCAGACCATAACTGTTCCAGCGATCGAACAGTCCTTGGTTATGTCCCATCAACCAGATCACCAGCTGACCTTTCGGAGCCACGCGTGTATCCACGGCCGCCTGTTGCACGTCCGCCGGCTTGCCATCTTTGTTGTCGATCAGGAAATTAATTTTTGGATGAGACTTCACGCGTGAATCGATTTCACTGGCGCGTGCCGTCAGCTGATATCGCTGCGGACTCGGATCGTTGAATTTGGGTGTTTGGCTGTAACCAACGTCAAGACACAGCAGCGGAATGGCAACACGACAAAATACGCGAAAGAATTTCATGGGCAATCAACCTTCTCAAGACACGTCACAGCAAACAGCGGATGATAAGTCTATAGAATTTTGCGTGATCCTGACTGCACTCCGGGCAGTTTTCCGGATAACGTTGGAAGCTTGCGAAACCCCGCCCTACCGGCCAAGACCAATTTTCGCTCTGCTTCGTGAGCGACAACAACAGCCCCACAAACCCGTCATGAAGGCGAATCCATTGAAAACCATCATCCTGTTTTGCGCGTATGTCCTATTACTGACAGCGGTCGATCGGCCCGCGAATGGCCAAACGGCGACACCCGTTCGGGAAAAATACGCGACCGCTGAAAACATCGCTTATCGTGATTCTGACGACGACGCTTCCGACATTCAGAAAGCCTGCCAACTGGATGTCTACTACCCCACAGACGTCAAGAATTTCGCCACAGTCGTGTGGTTTCATGGTGGCGGACTCACAGGCGGCAAACGGGCCGTCCCACAGGAACTTCGCGATCAGGGCATCGCTGTCGTGGCGGTCAGTTATCGACTTAGTCCTGCCGTGAAAGTCACAACGTGCATTGATGATGCAGCCGCCGCCGCCGTCGCGTGGACGTTCCGAAACATCGCGGAGTATGGCGGGGCTCAGGACCGAATTTTTGTCAGCGGTCATTCCGCAGGTGGATATCTCACCAGCATGATCGGCCTCGATAAGCACTGGCTGGCGGCACACGAGATTGATGCCGATCACATCGCCGGACTCATTCCGTTCAGCGGACACACGATCACTCAATTCACCGTTCGCAAAGAACAAGGGATTGATGGCTACAACCACGGTCAAATGGCGGGCCCCGCCCATCCGCTACTGCTGCGCTTCATCAACAGAGTCTCCAAGGACTGACACGCCCCACAACTTGTTCAGCAATGCGTGAATCTGAGGATCATGAATTCGTAATTCCGATCGGTCGAACGGAAAGAAATCGTTCTTGCCAAAGTACGCTTCTGTCGATTCGGCGAAGTACTCTTTGTGATCCGAAATCGCATACGCCTTGTCGTTGACCGTCTTCGTTCCCGTGAAGCGACGGACGGATTCGTAGCCGCCCGATTCGCGAGCCACTTCGAATGCAGCGATGATTCGTGGTTCATCGAAACGCAACACCTGATCGTGGTAGGCGTGCGCGAGTTCGTGCAGCATCAAGTACGGCATACGGCGATTTTCGAATTCGAAAATTCTCACGTTGCTGATTTCCACCGCTTTTGCCATGGCCGGATTTCGACCGTGATCACGCAGCCAGCCCGCTCCCGGATGATATTCGCAACGCGGACGTTCGTTTTCGTATTCCGCGTTAATCCATACCGGCACTTGGCGAAGTCGCTCAACCGCCGGCGCTGGAACCGCCTTCACAACTCGGGTCAACTGATCTGACAGCAGCCCCAACATGTTTCGCGTGGCCGCTTGGCCTTCGTCGTCTTGCCACAGTCGATCATGCAAATGAATTGTCCAGCCATGAAACGAAAACGTCGTGTGGTCGGGCAGCTCAAATCGTGGGGCATTGATGTCGTCTCGCCCGTCAACGAGTGCCATGAATTTCGACGGGCGTTCCTGTGTGCTCTGTGCTTCGTCGGCATGGGAAACCGGCAATGCTGCGAGCAGGAGCACCACAAGTCCGATTTCAGTCTGGATTAGATGTCGTCGAATCATAAATTCTTCCGGCTGAATGTGTGTTACGCGAGCGATGCGGAAATGGTACCTACCGCGAGGCCACTCGCACAGGCTTCGAGCTCACAACGGGAAAACCGGGCCACGCCACACTGCCTACCTGCTGGTCGTTACCAACATGCCGCTGACTGACCGGCAGATAATCGGGCGAATCCTGATCGTCGTACACACTGCGGCGGCCCCACAGCTGAGCCAGACTGTCCTGATACAGCAGACACCAGTCATCGGCTGCGGCTTCCATCGTGTCGATCGCGTTCCGTCGTTCGCGTTCGAACAGCACCAAATCAGGTTCGCGATACGACAACGCGGCCGCAGGATCAAACGGTCCAGATGCGTCTTCTCGATAACGCTGATGATCCGGCAGGTCACCCAACGTGAAGTCGAAATACATATCGATGATGTGCTGCGGATAGCACGTCCGAAAACGCCCATCGAACGCGATTTCCGAATTCGGGTTGCTGTCCGCGAAGACTGCCAGCGCATATTGAGCCCAGTTGAAGGTGACAAACACCTTGCCTTCCAAGCGTTGGTCGGCCATGTACTGCATGGCGCTGACAGGGTAATAGTCTTTTTCGACTTTCAACATGGCCTGCCGCGAATGCTGACCCACAGCCAGTCCGCACAACAACAACACGGGCACAATCAGACCGCCGAGCCCAGATGTTCGCGAAGCAGACTGCGAGCGACCGCCGGCCTTGTGGTCAAAAAATACAAACAGTTGACGAGACAACGATTCGATATGAGGAGCGATCACATAAGCGCCCATCATGGCGGCAAATGGAAGATGTCGATGATGCTTGACCGCCTGCCAAGACAACAACGCCATCACCAGAATGCCGGGCCATTGCCAAGGCTGCTTCGATTTCTTCAGGCACAAAAAGCTGCCCAACGCCAAGCACCAGAACGGCATTCCATCGGCGGAAAGCAATGGCAGAGGTGTCCATTCGTCAATTTCCGGTCGTGGACGGCCGAGCGACGACAACATCCATGTATGCAATTCCAACCCATAAGGATTCACCAAACACGCGGCAACAGTCACGCTAAACAAGACAGCATGATGACGAACGGTGGGCCACAATCGAGCGTCGCGTTTGATCAGTAGATCAATTCCATCCAGCCCCAACCACGCCATCAGAAGCGCCATGCCAGCTAGATAGCCGCCATGTGAATTCGTCCAGAAACACATCAGTGGGGGAATCAACCACAACCATCGGCTGGATCGGTTATCCGCATTTCGGACACCAATCGCGCCCGACAAGCCTCTCGCTAAAATGGCCAGCAGCGCTGCGCCACACGCGTAGCTCAGCATGTGCGGACGAACCAACCAGTGGAAGGAAATATTGAACGCCAGCAGCAAAATAATCGTCAGACACGTTAGCAAGCCAGCACCCGCTTTACGTGCGACCCACACGGGCAATCCCAGCACAACCAGCGTCAGCAACGACTTAAACAACAACAGCGCCGTTTGTCCGCCCAGCATGTCGGCGGCCGCCATCGATAGTTCGGCGATGTTTTCGTGATTCACCCAGCGATAATCATCGACCGCATAAGACCACGTGGTTGTGGCGTGCAAATGTCCGTCACGGATGACTTCGCGGCCATAGGTGACATGCCCCCACAGATCCGGATCTGCAGAACTGCGCGACATCACAAACAAACCAAACATCAAGAACACAGTCAGCCACAGCGTGTCTGACCACTTGTGTGACTTGTGTGTTAAGGCAGACGTGCTGTGATCAACGGTCGATTGAGCGATCGATTGGGCGGGAGTGGGAGCGATCATGGTTCGAGCTGCAACGGTTTTCCGGGTTGTGTGGTCGATCTGGGTTTGTTGCGACCAGGCAACACTGGAAAGCTAGCTCGAAAATCAGTGCTGTGCTGTGAAAAACACCGGCCGTCAATGGGATTAGTGCTGCACTACTTTTCGCAGCACAAACATGGCAGCCACAGCCAACACTGCATTGGGCACCCACATGCCCCAACTGGGGTCGATGGTGCCGCTTTTTCCGAGATTGGCCATCAGGAACGTGAGCGGATAGTACACCAGCAGAATGGGCAGAAAACACAAAATGAACGCCGTGATGAACTGACGTTGTGCCTGATAAATCGCAAACGGCCCACCAATCAAAGCGAAGAACAAACAGCTGCCGGCCATCGCGTACCGACTGTGAATTTCAGTTTTCAGCTTCCGCGTGTGATGATCGGCCCAGCCTTTATAGCCGCCATAAGTCTGCATTTGTTCACTGCCGAGTTGGTCGAAGTCGCCGGTCAGTAACAACATGGCCATTTCTTGGTCACGTTGAAACGTGTTGACTGCGGCATCCTGGCGATACTCAGTAATCTTATCTTCGATCGCAGAGATGGTTAAGTGGCGAGCACTGCGTTTCATTTCCAATTCGCCCATCGGAAACGCGAGTTCTTTTTTATCCAGAACCATCGACATGTTCTTACCCGGTACACTGGCCTGCGCATTCATCAGCCAGATCCGAACCTTTCGGTTTTCCATGTCGAATTTAATCTGCGCCCATTCGGCGTTCATCGTCACTTGCTGATGATCCCCCGTCCGATAGACGAACGTGGGGTTGATCAACACGCGGTTCTTGACATCTTCCACTGTGATTGAGAAACCTTTTTCGGGTTCACTCACCAGATGTTGAGCGGCCAGTCGGTCCAGAAAAATGTCTTCGATGGCTTGAGCCACCACGCGTTCGATATTCCCGATGGCCCATGGGATTGCGTAATTGGTGAGCCCGAAGGAAAAGATGGCCAGCAACAGCCCCAACACAAAGGCCGGGGTTAGCAGTTTAAGAGGTGTGATGCCAGCCGCCTTGGCAGCCGTGACTTCCAAGTCACCCGCCAGCCGACCATAAACCACCGTCACAGCCAGCAACAACGTGGCCGGAATCGTAAACGGCAACATGCTGGGCACAACGTACGGCATGATCTGCAAAATCTGGTTCATCCCCAGATTTTGATCCGTCGCTTCACGCAACACGCCCACGAAAACCAGCATCACGGTCAACACCACGACCAGCAAGCAAAACACCCGCAACAGATCAGCCACAACATATCTCTGCAACAATTTCATCGCAGCGCACCTCGCGAATCACAGCCGATCGATCGTCGATCGCTGGTGGTCGCAACAGATCCAGTTGTGTGCGAAATTGCGATGTGACTGCCTCCTTGCAGACCAATTGTTACTTGCTGTCCGACTTAAGCGCACAGACCGGTAGAGTACGTCGAATTCAAGAACACGGCAATATCAGTCAAAAACCACTGCGATTTAGTCCCGGAGGGACGACAGACTTCTGCCGGTGACGACAGTCACCGGTTCGTGTTTTGCCTGATTTTTGAGTTCCAAAGGGACGGCAGACGTTGCCCGTGACTGACCTTCTGTCGTCCCTTCGGACGTGCAATTTATGTTTGAGGGATCTTATCGCGGGTGGCCTCAGCTTGGCGTTCAGCCAAGCTGTGTCGCTTTAGCGATCGGAAACCGTTTTGACGGGCTCTTTTCACAAACAACGTTGGCCGTGGTTTGGACCTTCCAGACCGGTTTCCGATGGCTGCGCCACACAGGCAGGCTGCGCCAGCTTGTACCAACCGCCGGCCGATCAGAATTCGGCCAGAATCCGCACCACTTCTGTCTGCAGCGGACCACCCGTGACTTCCACTGTTCCGTCTGCGTGAATGTAAACATCCACTTCACTGCGAACACCGAATTCCGGCAGATAAATGCCCGGTTCGATCGTGAACAATGTTCGCGGCAACAACAAACGCGTTTCGTGCGTTTCCAGATTATCGATGTGCGTGCCGTTGCCATGAGTTTCCTGGCCCATGCTGTGGCCTGTGCGATGACAGAAATATTCAACATAACCGGCGGCTTCAATGACGCCCCGCGTCGCATCATCAACCTGCCAGCCTTGCAGTGGTTCATTCGCCGCGAAGGCAGCTGTCACACACGCGATCCCCGCGTCGCGACCTGCGGCTACGATGTTGAAAATCTTGGTGTACTTGTCGGGAACTTCGTGGCCCACAAAACCTGTTCGAGTGAAATCCGCATACACAGCACCGGGCTTATCCTGCTTGGCCCACAGGTCGACCAGCACAAAGTCGCCTTCTTTAATTGTGGTGATCGCTCCGTGGCCTGTTTCGTAGTGCGGGTTGCCGCCGTTTTCATTCACACCCACGATCGGAGCGTGATACGTGGTCAAATTGTTGTCCGCGAAGTGCTGCATGATCGCGTCTTGCACGGCCACTTCTTCCACACTGCCGTGGGCGCGCACTTGGTCGGCGATGAACTTCCATGCGATGCCGAACGCCGCGTCACACAGTTCTGCCGCTGCATAGTGTGACGCCAGTTGCTGTTCGGACAGCGTCGCTTCGAAGATCGAAATCAGATCGCCCGACGGCTGAATGTCACAGCCAAACGAACGCACCAGTTCTACGGTTCCGCCGTCGACTTTGGAAATATAAGGATTGCCGTTGCGGGGCGAATATTCCATCGCCAGTCGCGAGCAACCGGTGACCATGTTTGCAATGCCCGCTTCCAGTTCTTGCCACTTCAAATAGATCGTCTTTTCGCCAGGCAAATGATCCAGCACGTCATTTTCGATGCGATGCACCAGCTTTTGCGGTTCGCCTTCAGCCGGAATAAAATACAGAAATCGGCGTGAGCTAACAAAATCGTCCGGCAATTGCAGCACTCGCTGCGCCAGCACATTGCTGCCCCGAAAGTCGTACAGCAGCCAGCCGTCGAAAGAAAACGATTTCAAAGCAGACTGGATAGCGGATAGATCAAACATGCGAATTTCTGGTGTTGATAAGAAGTAAGAAAGCGGGGAGCAAGGAATATCCAATGTCGAACAGGATCTGTCTACCAACATCAAAACAGCCACGATCGCAACCAGTCGGCCGCCACCAGATAACTCCCCCATGCTCCGATGATCGCCAGACTGACGCCAGCCGCCGTCATCAGCAGGATTTCAGAACTCAGCAGAATCGCCACGGTCGACCGACTGCAACCCAATTTGTGCATCGTCTGCATTTCGGTCGCTCGCAGTCGAATGGACAACATCAGCACCAAACCCAGCAACAGCGACGTCACAACAGCAGCCAGAATCGAACTCATCCACACCAACTGTTCCACACGAAACACGATGCTCAACAAGTCTTCCACAACCTCCGCCGGCTTCACACATTGTGCCGTCTGAATATGCACGGAAGTATAGCGGCCCAGTAACAGCGTCTGGTCTTTGCGACTGTGGGGCACGGCGATCACGGCTGTGATCGGAAACGTGTCTTCGTCGCCATGAAAGTGAAACGACGCCAAATTTTCCGGCGTAATTTCCGTAAACGGCAACACGGCTGCGCTGGCCGTGACAGACGCATCCGTCTTGTTTAGCAACAGGCCATCGTCCACAGATTCGTTGGCCAGCGATTGATGCCCATGACCAATCCCGTCAATGATCCACGCGGTCTTTACGTCGATAAACACGGCGTTGTCATCGGGCGAATGTGATTCCGCCAGCACGCCGACGATGTTCATCTTCAGCGGATAATCACCCGCTAAATCAAACGCATTCTTCGGCGCTGACAGAATTTTGTCGCCGGGCTCCAGCTGCATTTTTCGGCTGAGCTCACTGCCGATCACGCAGTCTCCCAGAATCGACATGCCCTGCCCTGCACCGATCCGCAATTGACGAAATTCGAAATATTCAATCGTCGTTCCCACAATCGGCGCGGTGGTGTTATTCACCGTTTGCGTGCGGTAATTCAGATGCACGGGAATCGGGGTCGCAAATCCAGTGTCCTGAATATAATTCGCTTCCGCCATCGTTGTTTGTTCAGGCGCAATCGTTTCAAAGTACAACGCCTGCAGTGCGAGGTCGATGCGGCTGCCCTTGGCGCCGATCACCAGCGGCGTTGAGTTTGCTCGGGAGACGATTTCTGCGCGAAACTGATCCAGCAGCAGATGGACGGTCATCGGCAACCATAACGTCAGCGCCAAACACAGAATGATCGTCACGGCGCGACCGCGATGAAACCACAGCGATCGAAACGCCAGATAGAAAGCACTGGTCATGCCGCGTGCTCCGCAGTGCGGATAAACTGAGCGAAGTCGATCGTGCGATCAAAGTGGTGCAGCAACGAATGATCGTGAGTGACCATCACTAAAGTTGTCTGGTGCTGTTTCACCGTATTCAGCAGCAGCGACAGCACCTGCTCCGTTGTGTCCGGGTCCAGATTGCCCGTCGGTTCGTCCGCCAGCAGCAGAGCGGGCTGCGTCAACAGCGCGCGACAAATGGCAACTCGCTGCCGTTCTCCCTGCGACAACTTCGTGACAGACTTTTTGACATGTTGGTCAAGTCCCGCCGCAGCCAACAGTGAACCAGCGCGTTCACGGATCTGGCTGGTCAGTGAAATCGCGTTTCCGATGCGACACGGTAGCAGTACATTGTCCAGCACGGACAGGTATTCAATCAGTTCGAAATTCTGAAACACCATCCCAACGCGACGCAACCGAAAATCACGGCGAGCCGCGTCTGACAAAGATGTGAGCTGCTGATCATCAACCATAATGTCGCCGGACGATGGCGTCAAAATTCCGGCCATCAGATGCAACAATGTGGTCTTTCCCGATCCGCTGGGCCCCACGATGGCGGCCGAACATGGCGAATCGATCTTCAGTTCCGGAACGTGAAGATCGAAGCTGCTGTGGGGATAGGTAAATCTGAGTTGCCGAATGTCGATCATGGGCGATATTGTAGCGATTCTCGCCACGGGAACATAGATTCCGCTGTCGCCGTCATTCAGCGATTGACGCTGCGAACATCGTTGCGAATCTTGGTCAGCTGTGCCGTCAACCGAGCGACGATCTCCGGATGATCCGCAGCCACATCCGTGGATTCGCCGAGGTCTGTTTCCAGATCAAACAACTGAAACGGCCCTGCGTCCACTGTGCCCTTGGGTTGCTGTCGACCGCCGGAACCCGTTCCGGCAACCAGTTTCCACTTGCCGTCGCGAATCGCAAACATCCCACCAACGGAATGATGGATCACAGGAGCACCCCGCCGAGCGGCTTTTCCCTGCAAGATTGGCAACAACGAAGCACTGTCTTCCGCTTCGTCGTTTGTCAGCGCTGCACCGACGATCGCGGCACAAGTGGCGTAAATATCGGTGTGAGTGATCGTTTCGGCACTGACCGAACCCGCTTTGATTCCAGCAGGCCAACGCACAAAGAATGGCACGCGGTGGCCGGCTTCCCAGATGTCCGCCTTAGTGCCGCGCAGATCACCGTTGGCCTTGTGATGTTCGGAGCGATAACCCTGCACGGTGACGTTGTCGACATGATCTTGTTTGTCGGCGTCGTTGTAGGTGTACATGTACGAACCATTATCCGACGTGTAGAACACCAGCGTGTTGTCTGCTTTGCCACTGGCATCAATCGCCTGCAGAACTTCGCCGACCGTCCAGTCGACCTGATGCACGAAGTCGCCATATTCCTTTAACGCCGTCTTGCCGCGAAATCGTGCATGCGGTTGAGCGGGCTTGTGAGGACCAGTCAGTGGCATGTACAGAAAGTAAGGTGCGTCCACCTTTGCTGATTTCGAAACAAAGCTGACAGCTTCTTCGGTCAGCTTGTCCAGCACTCCATCAATTTCAAAGTCTTCCGATCGCGGCCCCTTGCGAATAAAGTGAGGAAACTTAACAGCCTGCTGCTGAATCGTGGGCGGCATGGTGAAACCGTCGTTACGAATATAAACATACGGTGCCATATCCAGCGATGCACTGACACCAAAGTAATAATCGAACCCATGATGAATCGGACTGTCAGTGATGACGCCGCCGAAATCGATCCCAGGATCACCGTCCCAAGCTTTCGTGTTTGCAGTGTCACCGGTCAGCGGCAGTTGCATTCCCAGATGCCACTTACCAACGGCCCCGGTGTTGTATCCGTTCTTCTGCAACATGCTGGCGATCGTTGACCGACCTAGCTCCAGCAACGGTTCGCTGTATCCGCCGAGCACACCCTTCTTCAACGAACTTCGCCAGCAATAGCGGCCCGTCAACAGCCCGTAGCGCGTCGGCGTACAAACGGCCGATGGCGAATGAGCGTCCGTAAACGTCAAACCGTCCGCCGCCATTTGATTGAGATTCGGCGTGGGAATGGTGGACGACTTATTCAACGCCTGAACGTCGCCATAACCCATATCGTCGGCCAGAATCACAACGATATTCGGCCGCGTTTCCGCTGCCACCAAGGAACGATCGGCCTGCAGAAAAAGCTGGCCCGCTAGGATCATCAGGGTCAACAGGCGTCGTTTCATAATGGCTCAATCAAGGATTCACAAAGTTCGTTAAGCCTTTACACTACGCAGCTCACAGAATTCCTTCAACCGAACACCGCCGCACTGCAGAAGACGTTCTTGGTGAAATGCAACAAAAATGGAAAGAAAGTCCGGACACTCCTCTTCCCGTTCTTCACTGACCCAATAGCGGGCTGTTCTCAGCTTCCACCAGCATGCCGAAGGCTTTCCGGCGATTTGAACAAATTATGCACGACAATCCAAGAGCATTCTCATGTCGTTTCTTACCCAAACTTTTCGGTGCATCCAACACTGCGACACGTCGATTGTATACTGTTCACGAACCGCGTGCAGATTCGGATTAGTTGTGATTGCGGCCACGTTCCGTCGGTCGCTGAGAAACGTAGCCATCATCGCTTCGCGTGATGAGCCGCGGAGCGGGCGGTGCCAAACAAAAGCCCCGCAGTGCCCGGACAAATGTGTCCCGGTTTCACAAAATATCTAACCGTGAAAGTCACCCAATGAATATTTCCCGGACAATCGCATGTGTCATCATTTCGGCCTTCCTGCTGTCGACAGGCAGCGGTCTATGCGTCGCTCAAACCCAGCTTCCAACCGATCAAGAAATCGACCTGTTGGCGATGGTCAAACTGCCCGATCATGCCGTGCAGGGCACGTGGAAGCGAATAGACGGCGCACTGAGCGTCGAGCAGTTTCCGGCCGCTCGCGTGATGATCCCCGTGGTCGCCGAGGGCGATTACACCGTGTCCATGCAGTTTACTCGACTCAAAGGTCAGGACTGTGTGGCATTGATTGTGCCCATCGCGGATACACAGGTTCTGATTCAGGTGGATGGCTGGCGCGGTAAATACGCTGGAATTTCAGAATTAGTTGGGTACGACCTACGCCAACTTGTCGGGAGTTCTGCTGCTGTTCAACAACCGAGTCCGTTGCCGAATCCGAAACGCCATGAGCTTTCTGTGTCGGTTTCAAAAAAGAGAACAACCTACAGCATTGAAGCGTCGCTCAATGGGACAAAATTCGCTAACTGGACTGGTAGAGCAGGCGAGTTGTCGTTTCAGGGGAATTGGACGCTGCCGAATCCCAAATGTTTCGGTGTGTTGGTTTACCATTCCATCGCAGATATTCAGAGCGCGAAGCTGGTTCTGGGAAAAAAGTCTGAAGGCCATCAACTGGCCGATGATTGGAGGAATCCATTGTCGGTTGTTGACAACAAACCGAGCTCGCAGGTTGCCCGGCTGTGCGTCGACTGGGATGGAAAGAAGTATCTCATTTCGGCGAAGCCAATGCACCTTGCGGATGCTCAACGGCTGGCTGCACGCGTCAACGGTCGTCTGCTGACGATCTCCTCCACCGACGAACAGCAGTTCATCTTCGAACAGGGTCGAGGTGTCAGTATCGGGACTTCAGGGTGGAGACCTCCGCATACGCGACAATGGCGAGACGAACGGAATCTTCCGTGGAAATACAGCGGGCAATGGCTGCGGGGCCAACCGAACGCGAGAAAGGGAATTCAATGGAATATCGGGGTAAAAACCGGCAGCAAAGCTCATTGGAATGACCTCCCCGCCAGTGCTTCTCTCCACGCCTGCATCGAATGGGGCGAAGAGTACCCCGAAAGCCAATAGCCTTCACAATCTTCTGCACCTGAGTCAGCCGCCGTCTGGCATCGGAACCCTGTTTTCCTCCCATTTTTACGGTCTCGAAAAATTCTTTCGAAAAGTCCGGACACTTCTGAGCCAGCTCGCCACTTCTGATGTGGAGGGCCAATTTTCTGACTGACGCGTCGAGCCATTCGGCGATTACTGCGGCTTGCGGCCCCTCCTGATCACCATTGCAGACTGAGGAGGACGCAGGCCATGAGCCAATCAACACCGAAATCCGTTCGAACACCGAAACGCCGAACTCGATCATCCATTCTCCCATGGACAGCGTGGCGTTCGGCCCTGCTTTGGGCATCTGTCGTCCTAGGGTTTCAGTTCTCATTCATCCTGCTTGTGACGGTCAATTCGTCCGAATTTCAACTCCGCGGATTCGGACGTCAGCCAGTGGCAGACTCTTGGGCCTTTTTCGGTGAAGGACGGGTTGCTTGTTGCGAATGGCGGTAAAGCAAACGCTGTTTCACGCGATGAGTTCTCTGATTTTGAGCTCGTTGCCGAATGGCGGCTGGCTGCTAAAGGCAACAGCGGCATCTACTATCGAGCGGATGCCGCATTGGGACATGCACTTGGGACCGAGTACCAAATTGGAGACAATTCCGGACTCCCCCGTGGCAAAATGGATGACGACAAAAAAATGGGGTCGTTGTCTGGAGTCCTCGCACCGAAAGAGCCGGTTCAGTATTCGCCGGGAACGTGGAGTACAACCAAGATTGTGTGCAATGGCACCAACGTGGAACATTGGCTGAACGGAGTGAAACTCTTTTCGTACGATACGGCATTTCCGGCGTGGCAGGACATCATTCGAACTTCTTCGATTGGCACTGACGCTGCGGCTCAAGTTGTGACTCGCAGGAGCGGTCATATTCTGCTTCAGTCGGTACTCGGTGACATCGCGTTTCGTTCGGTTCGGATTCGTGAGTTGTCGCCGTCAGTTGCTCTGAGTGCCGGCGAACGAGTCAACCGGAACCCGGCAGAAATTGATGCTACACCCAAAGCCAGCCCTGAATCGGAAAGTGTCGACGACACGGCGGAACTGCGCCAGTCGCTGCTTAACCATGAGTGGCATGACCATGACAGTCTTTACGGCAAAGGTGATGCGTGCGTCTTTCGACCAGACGGAACATTTCATAAGTGGAGGTGGAATTACTGGGTTGTCGGTCCTAGGGAAATTCGCGTTCACTATGACAAGAAGAACAAGAACGTTGAGACCGCGATTTCCATGATGTTTAACGATGATCTGACACAATTCACAGGGTCGTTGGGTGGCTCCAATGGAAAGAAGAAAAACGTCATCACCGGCACTCGAAAAGGTGTGATCAAGAATTAGTGGTCAGGATGACCGTTGCGATGCTTGAGCGGCGTGGAAGGCTCCGGTGGAGTCTGTTTGGTTGCAGGGAGTTGGTTCTGCTGGCTCGTCACGCGGAGAACGGCCCGGCTGCGTCCGGATCTCGACTTGTGAACAAAAAGATGGGGCGAACAATCGCATGACCAATCTGCCTTCCATCACCGTCTGCCCCGCCTGTCACTATGGTTTCTGCGACGACGGTTCCGGCGGTGCTGAGTTCATCTGCCCTCGGTCAGAATGCGGGCATCGGTGGGAACCTATTGGGCAGACGATCCGAGCTGTTCAAGGCACCGGGCGTCGGCAGGCCGTGGCTGAATTAACGGTGGTTGCCGGTGCCACGCCTTTCAGCCGGAAACTGACAACGCAAACAGCCGTCATCGGGCGCGACGAAGACTGTGATTTCGTGCTGGACAACCTGAGCGTTTCGCGACGCCATGCTTCTATTACTGTCGAAGGTGATCAGGCTACGATTACCGATCTGGGCAGTTCCTGCGGGACAGCGGTCAACGGCACGTATATCGAACAGCGTCAGCAGCTTCGTCCTCGAGATCGCATTGTCGTTGGCGGAACCACACTGCAGTTTGATGTGTTGTACTCAGCCGCTCCGGCTCAAAAACCAATCGCCGATGCCAAGAGCGTGCTGCGAGGCGGCGTGACCGACGCGGTGCTTTTTCGTGGTCGCAATGTGCGCTCGATACCGTTGAAGACGGATCGCATCACAATCGGCCGCAATGACGATCGTGACATCGTGATCTTCGGGCCACTGGTGTCTCTGCGACATGCTGTGCTGGAACGGCAAAACAATGCGTGGTTTCTGAACGACGTGCAGACGGCAACCGGAACGTATGTCAATGGCCAGCCGGTTATCCGTGAAGAGCTGGTTTCCGGCGATCGCGTGCAGATTGGTTCGGTGTTGTTTCGCTTCGAAGGTGATCGCCTGATTCGAATTCGTCAACACTCGGCCATTTCTGTGGAGTGCCGACATCTCACCAAGTGGCTCCCGACAACGGGCAAGGAACCTCAGACGGCAGAATCACGGCAGACATTGCTGGATGACCTGAGTTTTCGGTTAGAGCCCGGTGACTTCGTCGGGCTGATCGGCCCCAGCGGAGCCGGAAAGACAACTCTGCTGGACGCCCTGAACGGTCTGCGTCCGGCGACCTGCGGCATCACATTGGATATGTGCCGCAGGACGACATCATTCACACGAACCTGACGGTGCAACAGGCGCTAAAATACGCGGCGCGGTTACGATTGCCGCCTGATATGAGCGATGACCAGTTGAGTCGGATCGTTTTGGAAACGATGGAGAGTCTGGAACTGGACGCTCGCAGCGATGTCCCGATTTACCTTCTGAGTGGCGGGCAGCGCAAGCGCGTCAGCGTTGGCGTGGAAATGCTGAGTCGTCCTGGCGTGCTGTTTCTGGATGAACCAACATCAGGACTGGATCCGGGAACCGAATCGCGGCTGATGAAGATGTTTCGTCGGCTGGCGGATCAGGGACGGACGGTTGTCTGCACGACTCACGTGATGGAAAACATCGACCTGTTTGACAAGATTGTGGTGTTGGCTCCGGGCGGCAAGCTGGCATGGTTTGGACCACCGCGCGCGGTCGGAAAATTCTTCGGTGTCGATCGCTTCTGCGATCTGTATGAGTTTATGGAACAGAAATCGCCCGACGAATGGAAAGAACGCTTTGCCGCCACGCCTCAGTTCGCTGAGTCCATTCAACCTGTTGCGTCGAAGGCCGAAGGGGAAACGCAGCGACTTCGAAAACGACGTTCGTCGAACGCGAAGATTTCTTGGTGGCGGCAGTGGCGTACTCTGACCGAACGCTTTCTGCGACTGCAATGGGCTGACCGGACAACACTTGCCGTCAACCTCGCTCAGCCACTGCTGATCACACTTCTTGTCTGCGTGGTTTGCAGTGACATCCACATCATCAATTTTCTGCTGGTGATTTCGGCACTGTGGTTCGGCTGCAGCAGTGCGGCGCAGCAAGTGGTTCGAGAACGGTCGGTTTACCAGCGTGAACGGATGGTGAATCTGCGGCTGGACACGTATCTGTGCAGCAAGTTTCTGCCGCTGATGTTACTGACGGGAGTCCAGACCTCGATCATGCTGATTGTGGCATGGCTGTGTGAAGACAGTTTTCGTTGTGCAGGGGCATTGTTTGTGGCCTATCTGTTGTCGGCATGGAATGGCGTGGCCATTGGTCTGGTCATCTCCTGTGCATCATCCAACAGTGACAAGGCGATGTCCGTGGTGCCGTTGACGCTGATTCCTCAGATTATTCTGGCGGGAGTTCTGGTGCCCATCCCCCACATGGATACATCTGTACTGTGGGCCTCGATGTTAACAACATCTCGGTGGGCCACGCAGGCATGTGAATCGAGTCTGATGTACGATCAGGAAATTTCGGCCGAGCTGCTAACGGCTGAGAACATCCGGCCGCTGCAAAACCTGTTTCCGGACGCTGTTTTGGACACCGCCACGGGGCAGCAGCAGTTTGTGGCAGATGAATCCGGGGGCTCAATCGATCGGACATCGATGTTTCGTGAGAGTCTGGTGGCATTGATCGTATTTCCGATGGCTCTCTGGGGAGTCGCTTGCTGGATTCTAAGGAGGCAGGATAAACTGTGATCTTTTGATGCACTTCCCTGCACCTGATAACGATGTCCGACGATCATCCCACAAACTGGCTAGAGAACCTGCGCAGCGGGGATGAAGACAGTGCGCGGCGCATTTTTGAGCATTATTCGCAGCAGTTGTGTCGACTGGCTCAGAGTCACCTGTCAAGTCGCGTTGCAAGCCAGAGCAGACGGCGAGGACGTTGTGCAGTCCGTTTTTCGGACGTTTTTCCAGCGTGATTCTGAAGGCAAGTTTCGCGTCGATCATTCGGACGAACTCTGGAAGTTGCTGGTCACAATCACGCTCCGCAAAGCTCGTAGCATTTGGCGGAAGAATACAGCGGCTCAGAGGTCGGTGGGACGTGAAGTCAGTCTTGACAGCAACAATGCGTTGGCGTTGTTTGCCAAAGATCCTACTGTTGTCGAAGCCCTGGTCTTGGCAGACGAAATCGATACGGCGCTTAACGGACTGGGTGCAGACAACGCTCAGGCGCTTGAACTGCGGATGGGCGGCTACACGCCAAGTGAGGCAGCAGAGCTGATGGGAATCACTCGACAATCGTTCTATCGACTGCTGGAGCCAATCAAGGCGCGACTGATTGAGCGGGATTTTGCAATCGGAGATGATTCTGAATCGCGGTCCGCTGGGAGCTCTCCGGAATGAAGATTGTACTGGAGGTCATCAAAGGACCGCACACAGGAAAAACGTTTTCCTTCGGCGAGCACGACACTTTCATCGTAGGTCGCGCAAAGTCCGCAAAATTCCGCTTGTCGGACGACGATCCATTCTTTTCGCGCAACCACTTTGTCGTCGAGATCAATCCTCCGTTGTGCAGGTTGCTTGATCTGAACAGTCGTAACGGCACATTCGTCAACGGCAGCAAAGTTTCCAACGTGGACCTGAAATCTGGCGACCGCATACGCGGAGGCAAGACAACTCTGCAGGTGAATTTCAGTGATGCGTTGGCGTCGCGGCAACAGATTGGAGACGAAACGATTGCCCCCCGAAGGTTGCGACCCAACACGACCGGACCTTCACAGGCGACCTTGGCCCCTGCTTTTCCGAATGCTGGAGCCAGCGGTAGATCCGACGACGACTCTCGCCGAGCCTCGGACGCGGTAGAAGCCGTCCGGGCGGGTGAGGCTGCTCTGCAACTTTCCGGCTACAACATTCGCAACGTGATCGGTCAGGGTGGGATGGGGGTGATCTATTCTGCCGTCGACGAAACTGACGGAGCGACAGTGGCCGTTAAGGTTATCAAACCGACTGTCGGGGCCACCGAGAAAGACATCTCCAGATTCGTCCGTGAGGCACAGATCCTGCAGCAGCTAGGCAGGTCACAAACTATCGCGACGTCGCACCCCACTGCGACCAGTATTCCGCAGCCGCCACGCTGTACTACCTACTGACAAAGAAACATATTTACGACATGCCGCGCGATGTTGCCCGACAGCTGCTGACGATCCTGCAGGACGACATTGCTCCGTTAACTCAACGCAGAGCAGACCTACCGTCCGAGCTCGTGGAAGTGATCGAGCGTGCGCTTTCACGCCAGCCGGATAGCAGATATCCCAGTGTTTCCGAGTTCCGCCAAGCGTTGGCTCAAGCGTAGGCAAAAATTAGTCTCTCATCCGCGCACGGCAGTCCTAAGTTGTTGTCTGTTCTGTGTCTGTTGACTTCCGTTTGCAATCATGGTCGCATCAACGTCCACACGAACATCTTCCTTCCGCTTAAGGGTATTCATGAGCTTTTCCAGATTGTTGATCTTGTCGATCTGTTTGGGACTTTGCATCGACACCGTTTCTGCAGACGATCCGACGACGAAGCGCAAGATTGTCCTTGTCGCCGGCCAGACAGCGAAAGTCGACAAGGTCGGCCACCACGACTACCTCGCTGGCTGCGAATGCCTGCGGTTGTTGCTGAGCCAGACGAATGGCGTCGAAGTGGTGCGAGTCAACGATGGCTGGCCGACAGACGAAGCGACGTTCGACGGTGCTCACAGCGTTGTGTTCTACACGGACGGTGGCGGCAAGCAGGCGTTTCTGAGCACTCCCCAACGAGTTGCAAAACTGCAGTCGTTTGTCGACGCTGGAATCGGCGTCGTGATGATTCATCAGGCCCTTGACTATCCCGATGAATTCGTTGACCAGGCAAAGAGCTGGCTGGGTGGAGTTTATCAAACAGGAAAATCGGCGCGCGGCCACTGGGACAGCGAACACGCCGACTTCCCTGATCATCCGGTGACTCATGGTGTCACCGCGTGGAAGATCAATGATGGCTGGCTGAACGCGATTCAATTCGTCGACGAGATGCAGGGCGTTACACCGCTCGTATGGTCCGGCAAAGACTATCTCGCCAGTCGCCAAGGCATTGATACCAACATCGTCGCGTGGACCTACGAACGACCAACCGGCGGCCGTTCGTTTTCGTTCACTGGCCTAGACGCTCATTCCGCTTGGGAACTGCCGGGCATGCGTCAACTGGTCGTCAACGGAGTGCTGTGGTCAGCCGTGGCAAAAATCCCCGTCACTGGAGCACCAGCGGAAATCGAAAAGACAAAGCTCGATTACCTGCTGACTCCCAGGACTCCCAAGCCCAAAAAACCGGCGAAGAAGCCGTAACGCCATTGAATACGAATCAGCAGCTGATAGCAAAACAGACATTTCGGATTGCGGTTCGATGGCAGAATCCCGACGCCCATTCGTGTTAATTCGTGGTCTTTGAACGCAGAGTCGCGAAGGCATACCCAGCGCTTTGTGGGAGCCGGAACTCGTAGAACGGGCACTCTTGCCCGTTTTTCCTCTAGCAATTCGACGGGCAGGAGTGCCCGTCGTACGGCATGCTCCAACTGAACGGTCACGAAAAAAGCCTCGACCAGTTGAACTGATCGAGGCTTTCGTGATTGCATCCAATTCGCTGCGCGCGGATTAGTTCGCAGCCTTCTTTTTGTTCTGGCCTGCGAACTTCTTGATACCCGACACAGCAAGAATCTGACCTTTGTCGCTGTCGAATTCGGTGCCCAGTTGAGCGATATACAGATCGCCGTCAGGACCGAAGGCACAGGACACGGGACCATGCAGACCTTCGGAAATCACGCGGACCTTGGCTTCGTCGCTGTCCTTCGGAAAGCTGACGCGAGCCAAACGACCAGCTTTCACTTCTGTCAGCGACCAGTTGTTGTCCACGACGACGAGTGCCTTGCTGTCGGGCACGCGTGCGAATCCCATGGGATCGGTCAGACCTGGCAACGGCCACTGCTTCACAACTTCGCCGCTGGTGGTGTTCCATTCCACGATCAGGCCATCGTCTTTGCCGCCTGTTCCTGAGTACAACGCCAGAATGGTGTCTTTGTTCCATGGCATCGTGGCCATTGGAGAATTCGTTTCAATACCAGCTGCATCTGCTGATGCCAGTCCGGCGAGTTTCTTGGTGGCGACGTCTACAGACAACACCCATGATTTGGCGTCGGAGCCTTGGCCGCCGACGTAGATTGTGCTGCCATCTTTTGAGATGCTCAAACCCGTCAGGTTGCCTTCGCCCTTGTCTTTGGGATCATCAGACGTTGGACCAACGGCATTTGTGGCTTTGCCGTCCGCAGCTGTGCCCGGACCATCAAAGAACACAACCGTTTCTTCTCCGTCACCCAGACCAGCGTTGGTCACGGCCAGAGTTTTGTTGTTGACCCAAACAGAAGACAGTGGACCAAGCTTAAATGCCTTCGTTCCTTTTTCCGCATCGACTTTCCAGTATTCAGTGGTGAAACCAGTAATGTACTTTTCGGCCTTGCCATCCTTGACCAATAGAACTTGGCCGTTGGCAGAGTCGCAAACCGTCAGCACACCTTGAGGGCTAAAGCTGACCGATGACGGATTACTGAGGCCGCTCAACACGATGCGTGCCGAATACGCCTTACCCTTCAGGCCGATGTCTGTATCTTCCGCGATCCCGGGCGCGGCAATGGCCAGCGCCAGCAGGCATGTGACAACTTTTCGCATTACGATCTCCAATGATTTTTTTTGTGCTTGCCCGAAACGTGGGCTGTTTACAGATTCCAGTCATTTCCGGCTGAGTTTGCAAGCCGCCACGTGGATTGACGTCGTCCATTCCGCTACATAACGTCGTTTCCTGAAATCCGAGATCAAGCTTGCACGTTTTGACCACAGATTTCGCGGGTCGACACAGGTTCCCGTCCGGACTTGGGCCGTGTCAAATCTGTGTTCATCTGTAAAATCTGTGGTTCAGTTGTGCTGCCGTTGAGAACGAATCTAGCCATGCCGAAATCATCCTTTCCACTCCTGAGCGTTGATCGCGGAATCCACGACACCGAAAAAATCGTTGACGCCGACTCCACTGGCATCGGTCGCGCCGATGGCGACTGGAACGTCCGCATGCATCGCCTGCAGGGCGGTCTGTCGGATAGCGTCGACGTGGTCTGGCTGAATAACGGCTGTATGAAGCTGGCCATTCTGCCGACACGCGGCATGGGTATCTGGAAAGGCAACGTCGCCGGCATTCCGCTGGAATGGAAATCGCCCGTCGAGCGCCCCGTACACCCGGCCTACGTCGACCAAATGCGGCGCGGCGGCATCGGCTGGCTGGACGGCTTCAACGAAATCGTGTGCCGCTGTGGACTCGGCTGGAACGGTGCCCCCGGCAACGATGTCATCAAAGACGACGCTGGCAACATCCTTTCGGAACAGTTTCTGCCACTGCACGGACGGATCGCCAACCTGTCCGCGCATGAAGTCAGCGTGGAAGTCTCGGACGATGGAGCCATCACCATCATTGGCGTTGTCGACGAAGCGAGTCTATTTGGCGGCAAGCTGCGGCTGACGTCTCGACTAACAACGCACATCGGTAGCAACACATTCGAAATCAGCGACACCGTGCAGAATCTGGCTTCGTCACCCGCCGAAGTCGAAATGCTGTACCACTGCAATTTCGGCCAACCGTTTTTGGGCGAAGGTTCGACGTTCCACATTGCCGCTGAAGAAGTGGCACCGCGTGATGCGCGAGCCGCCGAAGACATCGACACGTGGACCAAATATCTCGGACCGACCGACGGTTACGCGGAACAATGCTACTTTGTTAAACCGATCAGCGATGAACACGGCCGAGCACTCGCGGTGTTGTCTGACAACCAAAAATCGAAAGCCATCGCCCTGCGATTCGACGTCGCCAACCTGCCGTGGTTCACGCTGTGGAAGAACACTCAAGCTGAAGCCGACGGCTACTGCACCGGATTGGAACCCGGCAGCGGCTTCCCGAATCTGCGGACTCT
>JBDNHJ010000115.1:0-39839 GCA_041688835.1 Fuerstiella sp. | reverse complement strand
GCATCTCTGCGACCGGACATCTGGAAGCTGTCACACCCGGAATCCATCCGCACGTATCGAGACGAAGAACGACGCCAAACCGCCGCCCGACGAGACCGCACACGGCTCGAACGCCGACTCGCCAGACTCAAGCAAAACGCCGAAGCCTGAGAACCAACGACCCCCGCCAACGGATGGTACTGGTGGGCGCTTACTCTCCGGGCAACAAGTCGAGTCGCCATGCCATGCAATCCTTTGTGTCGAAGGCGCTGGAGTTTCTGGACGCCGGAATTCACCTGCTGGTCATTGATGTCTTGCCGCCTGGAAATCGCGATCCGCAAGGGATTCACGCCGCGATCTGGGACGAAATTCGTGAGGACGACCAAACATTTTCACTGCCGCAGGGCGAACCGCTCACCATGGTCGCTTACACCGCCGGCATGGAACGTCGCGCATTCATCGACCCGATCGCCGTCGGCACGGCACTGCCCGACATGCCGCTGTTTCTGAGACCTCCCGGACATGTGATGGTGCCTCTGGAAGCCACTTACAAAACCGCGTTCGAGGGAGTTCCCGAACGCTGGCGACGAGAACTGCGGTCGTGACGCCGCGAGGGCAACCCGGCACGGCGAATCGTTTGACCCGACTCGTAGAGAAGGTTTTTTGCCACCTGCACTTTGTGCAGGCGGCCTCCTCTGCGAGTCCGGTCAAACGATGACACGACCACGTTCACGATTCACAATACTTTGACCAACCAAATATTTCCGCCGCCATGCCTCACGTCGCCTTTGTTCCACTGACCGGATTCCGAGTTCGCGAAGCGGAAATGCGGGAACTGGGAATGAGCTTGCCGGGGCTGCCTGACCGCGCCCTGGCGCTGGCCGAATTGCCGGCGTTGGGTGTCCTGAATCTAGCAGGCATGACGCCGTCACAGTGGACGTCTGCGAACGCTCGGCGTTCCGGTGGTGATGGGCGGTCTGCATGTGACGGCGTGTGCGGATGAAGCGGCCGCTCATTGCGATGCGGTGATCGTGGGGCGAGGCGAATCGGTGTGGACTCAGCTGCTGGACGATGCGCTGGCGGGAACACTGCCGTCTCGGTACACGGCGGTACGCAACACGCCTCCGCTGTGGCCGATGCCGCGTTTTGATCTGCTGGGACATCAGCCAGCCCGCTTTACTTTGCAGACACAAACTGGGTGTCCGTTTTCGTGCGGCGTTTGTGGTTCCAGTCGACTGCTAGGACGGTTCTTCGAAAAGCCCGTGCAGAACATTCGAGACGAACTGGCCGCCATTCGGAAACTCAGCACACGTCCGTTGATCGAACTGGCGGATGACAACACGTTCGCCGGTTCGCGTGATGTGAATGCGTTGTTTGACGTGCTGGGGGATTCTGGAGCGCGCTGGTTTACCGAGGCTGACTGGCGAATCGGCGAGCGCCCCGAAATTCTTAACCGGCTGGCAGCGGCCGGTTGCATGCAGGTGCTGGTGGGCATCGAATCGCTCGTGTTTCGCTATCCTGGCATGGGCGAGAAACAGGCCGAACTGAATCGTATCATGGACGCCGTGTGCGCCATTCAGGACGCGGGCGTCGCGGTCAACGGCTGCTTTATCGCGGGAGCGGTCGGGGAAACTCAGCAGTCACTGGCAACCTTGATCGATTTTATTCTGAATAGCCCGTTGGCAGAAATCCAGGTGACGCTGCAAACTCCGTTTCCCGGAACGGCCTTGCATCGCAGTCTGCAAGCCGAAGGACGTTTGCTGGCGGACCGAGGCTGGTCGGCGTATTCTTTGTTCGATGTGACGTACCAGCCGGACGGCATGACGGTGGAAGAACTAGCAGTGGGTTTTCGTGACGTGTTAAAGAACGTGTATTCTGAAAGTGCAACCGACCGCCGCAACGCCATTCGGCGGCGCATCATGCGTACAGCGAGAGGGCGGCGATCATGACAGCGGCTGCGGTGGAGAACAACGATGTTGGAAGCGAATGATTCACAAACGGAAACAGCCACGGACGCCGTCGACGATTCGCCAAGTGGCGATGTTGTTTCGCCGTGGACGATTGCGCGGTATTTGCGCGGCGACGAAGCAGCGATCCGCTCGTTGGCTGCGTATCCACGCCTGTTAACCGTGGGAGGACTGCTGGTGCTGTCGGCCGGGTTTGCTCGGGAATACAATGGCGAAGATCTGCTGCGCGAACCATGGCATCTGCTGATATCTGAACATCAGCCGACCGACTTTCCGAATCACTGGAGTCCCCCTCCTCATATCGCACTGAGCCGCCCAACGCCGCCGATCACAAACGTAATGCAGGTGATCGTTGCGGACGAGCAGGCAGTGGCTCCTTGGGTCCGCAAACTGTATCTGGACAAATTTCGCCGAGCGTTGCCGAAGATATTTCACTACTTGACTGCACCCACCGAAGACGAGGCTCTGCCATACTTGAAGATCCTGAGTCAGCTTTCGAAGGACGACTGGTTTCGCCCCGACGACGGTTGGCGAGATCAGGAAGTGTATGACTATATTAAACGCATGCCGGACAACAAAGACGAAGCCGTGTCGGATGAGACACGGGCACTGATTGAACAAATTGTCGACGCAGTGGATGGGCCTCAAAATGATGCCCAGCAAAATCCGTGATGGACACGGCGAACGGCTATTTCCTATTGCTCAGTTCTTCGCCACTGGATTCACCCCAGTGAACTAAGGCTTATGCACGACCGCTTGAATTCCGAGTCTCCGGGCTCAGCCGACATATGCGGACGTGGAAGCACTGGCCGAAAAACATGGTCTGAGTTGTCCGATCGCCATCGACAACGAAACCGGCGACACGTGCAACAGCTATGGCGTGAGGTTCTTTCCGAACTCCGTGCTGGTTGGGCGCGACGGCCAGATCATTTCCGGTCAAGTCAACTATGATGACCTCCTCATCCGTGTCCGCTAGGCGGTTCTCGAATCCCAAGGTGAACTGGCGGATCGATGATAGAGCATCAGTCGGACATTGAAGCCTGAAGCGCCATCGAAGGACTGTCAGCGAATCCCTTCGCTGGCACCTCAGGCTTAAGAATTCTGACGCCATCCACTTTCCTGATGCACTCATACTCCGGGCGTCATGTCTACCGTGTCCTGCCCTAACCCGCCGCTGCCTGCTATGCTACCAACATGACAATTGAACACATCACACTTGCCACGCAGTGCCGTATCTGGAGCCTGCTGTTGCTGGCCTGCACCAACATCGGCACGGCGGCGGCCGATGATCTGCCGGCTGGCGTTGCGAACTCACAGAACCCTGCTGACGTGTCGTTGACGCCTGCCGAATCGCTGGCTCAGATGACGGTGCCGGATGGTTTTAACGTCACGCTGTTTGCCGGCGAGCCAGACATCCGCAGGCCGATCGCTTTCGACTTCGATGATCGCGGCAGACTATGGGTGGTGGAAAACTATTCGCATCCGAAGTGGAGCGAAGACAACGCCACCGATCGCATCGTGATTTTGGAAGATACCGACAACGATGGCCAATTCGACAAACGGACGATCTTCTACAACGAAGGACGATACCTAACCGGTCTAGCCGTTGGTCACGGCGGAGTCTGGATCGCCAACACGCCGGAACTGTCGTTTATTCCCGATCGCGATGGCGATGATCAGCCGGATTCCGGCCCGGAAGTGATGTTGGATGGGTTTCAGATTTCATCGAACAACGTGCTGAACAACTTTCACTGGGGACCGGACGGCTGGCTATATGGCGCCATCGGTCTGTCATCCAAATCGCTCGTCGGAAAGCCGGGCGACGCCGAGGATCAGCGCGTGCAGATCACACGCGGCATCTGGCGGTTTCATCCGGTGACTCACGTGTTCGAAAAAGTGGCCGAAGGCATGGTGAATCCGTGGGGCGCCGACTTCAACGAATACGGCGACCTGATCACGGCCAACACAGTAATCGCCCATCTGTGGCATATCGTACCGGGCATGTATTGCGAACGTCGCGCCAACGAACAAGACAATCCGTACGCTTACAGCCGCATTCAGACGATCGCCAATCATCTGCACTGGGGCGGCGGCGGTTGGCAAAGTTCGCGAGCTCCCGCAAACCAGAAGAAACCAGCGAAGAACGAAGACCACCACGATCCTGACGACGAATACCACCAGCACTCCGTCGCGGGTGGCGGACACGCTCATTGCGGGGCGATGATTTATCTAGCCGACAACTGGCCGAAGAAGTATCGCGGCACGTTTCTGACGAACAATCTGCACGGCAGTCGCGTCAACAATGATCGACTAATTCCGCAGCGATCGACCTACGTGGGCGAACATACGGACGACCTGTTGTTCGCCAATGATCCGTGGTTTCGCGGCATGAACATCAAGTACGGCCCGGACGGCGGCGTTTACATTTCTGACTGGCACGACTTCGGCGAATGCCACGACAGCGACGGCAGTCATCGCAGCAGCGGGCGAATCTACAAATTCGTTTATGGGACCGTCGACAAACCACAGACCAATCTTCAGCAACGCTCCTCGCTGGAACTCGCGGAGCTGCATCTGCACAGCAACGAATGGTTCGTGCGTCGCGCCCGGCGACTGCTGCATGAACGGTCTGCGGCGGGCCAGGACATCACCGATGCAGTGGCACAACTGACGCAAATCTTCGAAAGCCATGGCGAAGAAACCGTTCAACTGCGAGCATTCTGGACGCTGTACTGCGTTGGCGAACTGCCGCAGCCTAGGCTTGTCGCACTGCTGAGTCACAACAGCGAACATGTTCGCCGCTGGGCCGTACGATTTCTGGTCGACCAGCGGCCGTGCGATACGTCTGCGCATGCTGTTGACGACGTGATTTCTACCCCAACGATCGACCACTTCACTCGCATGGCGGCTAACGATCCTTCCGCCAAAGTCCGACTGGAACTCGCCTGTGCTCTGCAACGTCTGCCTCACAAACATCGTCTGCCCATCGCTGCTGCTTTGGCAAGTCAGGCAGCAGACGCCACCGATCCGTACCTGCCGCTGATGACGTGGTATGGTCTCGAACCAGCCGTGCCAAATCACCCTGTCGCCGCTCTGCAACTTGCTGGTGCTGCGAAAATTCCGATCATCCGACAGTACATCGCTCGACGACTCATCGATCAGACAACTCCCGCGATCGAAGCGGTGATCTCAGCCGCCACGGACCAAGCCCAAGAAGCCGTGCGACGGGATCTGTTGCTGGGAATGCTCGAAGCACTGGACGGACTGGGCACACAACAGCCGCCACAATCGTGGTCTCGCCTGTATGCCGAAGTGAACACGGCGCAGGATGCGAAACTGCGATCCATTGGCGTTAAGCTGGCAACAATCTTTGGCGACAAGCAGGCGATTCGCAATCTGCAAACCACGGTGATGGATAACGCTGCCGACGAAGCCGATCGACGAGAAGCGCTGACTGCTCTGCTGCAGCTAGAAGATGGCGTTCCCGTCAAAATGCTGCACAAGCTGGTCACCACAGATTCTGCGCTAAGACGCGCAGCGATTGTGGCATTGGGCGTAAAAAATTCGCCCGCCACGACACAGGTGTTGCTGGATGTCTACGCATCGCTGCCACCGCAGGAGAAGCAGGACGCCGTGGGTGTTCTGGCCACGCGACAATCGTTCGCTATGCTGCTGCTGGACGCCATCGAAAATGGTCGCGTCAACCGCAGCGACGTTTCGGCGTACACGCTGCAGCAACTGCGGTCGTTCAACGTCGAAGAACTTCAACACCGCATCGAAACTCTGTGGGCCGATGACGCGGCGACCTTACAAAAGTCTGATGAAGTTGCGGCGTACCAAAACCGCATGTCGCCCGAATACCTGGCTCAAGGCAGCGCCACCGCCGGACGTCTGGTGTTTGCGAAAACCTGTGCCAAGTGCCACGCGCTGTTCGGCGAAGGCGGCAACATTGCGCCGGATCTAACGGGTTCCGGCCGCAAGAAACCGGATTACGTGCTGCGAAACCTGATCGATCCCAGCGCAGAAATCGATGCCGCCTATCGCCTAACGACCGTTCTTTCTACAGACGGCCGTTTGTTCAACGGATTCATGGTGCATCAAGATGACAAATGGCTGGTGATCAGAACGCAGGACGCGAAGATTCGTCTGGCCCTGAACGATGTCGACGAGCTAGTGAAATCCAACGTTTCCATGATGCCCGAAGGCATGCTGCGAACGTTCACCGACGAACAAATACGCGACCTGCTGGTGTATCTGGCCAGTGATGACCAAGTAGCGCTGCCGACGGATATCGATTGAACGCTGCGGACGCTGCCGTTGTCATATTCCCGAGACGAGGTACGCAAGAAGATCGGCGATTTCATCAGCGTCCAGTGTCGACAGCAGCCCCTTCGGCATCGGCGATATTTTCGACTCCTGATGAACTTCCACGTCCGATTTCGACAACTCAACCACCCTCGATACATCGAGCGGATCGACGGCGATCTTTAAGGCCGTTGAACGATAATCACCGCTGGAAAGTACCTGGCCCACAAACGACTTTCCGTCCGTCGTCACGATCTGAACGTTGCGGTACTTTTCCGCGACAACAGCCGACGGATCAAGAATCGACACCAACAAATCGCGCCCATTGAAACGACTGCCAACGGACGTCAAGTCGGGACCAATCATTCCCCCGTGATGTCCGATTCGATGACATCGGCTACACAAAGCGGCTGCAAACAATTCACGACCACGGGCTGGATTGGCTTCGTGCTCACGAGATTTCAGCAATTCGCCGATGTCGTCAATCGCCCAGTCTCGCACGTGAGGACGAACCACGGTCGCCGTCTGGGATGTCGCCGCAGCCGCGAAATTGACCAGACTCCCCAAGCGATCAGTTTCAGTATCGGATAGACTTGCCACGGCAGCTTCTCGGATGCTGTTGAGGAATCCGGGCATGCCGTCGCCACCGAGCACACCTGTCTGAAGATCATTCACAATCCGAAAGTACGTCTCGCGGTCGTCAGACTCCCAGCCGGTTTTCGCATGTCTCAACAGGAACAGAAACAGCATGCGATCTTCCTGCTGAGTCGACGATTTCATCAGTTGGACAAGCTCACGATTCGCCACCGAATCATCGATCGTCATGACCAAGCGACTCAGTTTTCCAACAACGCTGCCGGCGCCGGTGGGAGCAACCGACAGCGCGGTGTTTGCTTCCTTCGATAACCATCCGGAAAGCAACTCGTGAGAGTTATTCAGTACTTCACTGTCCAACGCAGTGGGACTCGCAAGGCACAACGACCACGCCTGCAGCGCGGTCAGCTTTACATACGCTGAAAAGCCCTGCACCCGAAGCCGACTCAGCGCGGCAACAATCGCCGATGCGTCTTGATGAGCGGTCCCTCGCGCCAGAGAGAGTAGTGCGACGCTGGCGAGCTGTGGATTGGTCTCCTGTAACGCGCGTTCCCGCCAGCGCTGGAGCTCTTGATGTTCTATCGCAACACAGGCTGCGGCGCGTACGGAAGGATCAGGGCTGGCGAGGTGCGGCCAGATACGATCCACGATGTCGTCGGTCTCAACCCGAACGTGCAAATCTTCCAGCTCGCCTCGGACTTCCCGCTGCTGAGTGGAATACGCTCGCCGCGAGATTTGGTGTTGAGTCGGTGGTTCATCTTCAGGTGTCGTGCCAACCCAACGAACCCGATACAGCGACGATTCGGTCTTGCGACCGCCCGTTACAATGTACATTGCGCCGTCCGGACCAAAATCCAGATCGGTCACGTTTAACGGGCGACCTTTCACGAATGTCTCACTGCGGCACACATAACCCGCCCCGCGCGGGAACAGATGGCAGGCGACAATTCGTCCGTAGGTCCAGTCGAGAAGGAACAGTGCGTTCCGCCACGGTTGCGGAAATTTGCTGCCGGTCCCGAACTTCACCGCAGTCGGAGAACCCTTGCCAATCGTGGCCGTTGGCAGAGCGTTGTCGGCATGGTCCAGCTCATAAGGCGGCCACTGCTTTGTGAGACCCCGCCAGCCGAAATCGGCTCCCGATGTCAGCTGATTCAACCGCGTCGGACGATACCACGGTGCTCCCATGTCAAATTCCGCATCGGCATCGTAGGTGAAAAGTTCTCCGTGGTGATTGAAATCGATTCCAAACGGATTGCGTAATCCGGTGGTGACCAGATCCCAGTTCTGGCCGTCGCGATCTGTGCGAACAAGGTGTCCCTGCGACTGAGACTGCTCTAATTGCCCGTCACGAAACGGTGACGTCAGATCGCGAATGTTGGCCTGCGGCAGTTGAACCGAATCGCCATGAATACTGTAGATCATCCCGTCGGGGCCCAACGCCAGATCGTTTCGGCCGTGACCCACGCCGCCAAGAAATTCTCGCAGCAACTGCACGTCGTCGAACTGCTGATCGCCGTTGGAATCACGCAACCGATACAGTCCCTTCGAATTGTTTGCGTTGGCATACAGATCACCGAACGCGTACAGCAATCCGCGACACTCTTTCAGATCGTTGTTGATCGTTTCGACGGATGCCGGTTTGCCATCGGCTGCGAACGTCATTCGCAGCAGCCCCTTGTCTTCGCGAGCAATCGTCAACCGACCCTGCGGATCAAACGCCATGCTCACCCATGATCCTTCGCCCGGTTGTGCCTTTCGCAACAACTCCACCTGAAATCCGGGCAACGTGAAGATGTCCGGCGGGTCTGCTGTATCTTCACTGCTGGCGAGTCGCCACTGTTCGTAGTTGTCAAAAGCGTTGATTCGATCGCGGCGAGGATCAATCCAGAATTTCGAATCGACCTGTCCACTGCTCACGGCGAAAGATCGCTGTGCCTTCCATGACGTATCGCTGACGATGTGGCTCACGCTTGCTCCGGCATGGATCTCCAGACTCACGGCAATCGCCGCCGGGCCTGCGATGCTCTTCGCACGAATCTGGATCGTGTTGTTGCCCAGTCTCAAATACTGAGCAACGTCCAGATTCAGCAAGGGTCCGTAGTCGTCCAAAGTTACGACCGGCCTTCCATTTAACGTCACAGAACAGGCGGCGAATTCTGACGCGACCTGCAAGCGTGCTTCCGTGATGGATTGCTCACACGAAAAGCTGCGACTCAGAGTAACTTCACGCTGAGTGTCGGCAGCGGCCGCCCAGATCCATTCTGGAAGCCGCTGCGATTCGTCACCATCGGCGGAAATCTCAGGAATCAACGCCGCAAGGATGCACACAGCATGCAGGGGTCTCATATGATGGCATTCGCGTTAGAAGGAAGACGATAATTGTATCTGATCGTATCGTACACAAGCTACGTATCCAAACGTTCGGGCTCGCTAGGGTGGTCCGTCGGCCTATGTGTTTCCGTTGATATTAAGCATCAAAGCAGTTCTATGGATCTTCAACTTCAAGACAAAGTCGCGGTCGTGACGGGCGGTTCCAAAGGCATCGGCCTAGGAATCGTGCGATCGCTGATCGCTGAAGGCGTCAAAGTGGTCAACGTCAATCGCAGCGACGCCGAAGGCCGCGCGCTGGAAGCAGAATACGCCGCACTGGGCAAAGATTGCCTGTTTGTGCAAGGCGATTTGACAGACACCGACGCCTGCCGCTACGCAGTCGAACAGACGCTGGAACGCTTCGGTCGAATTGACATTCTGGTGAACAACGCGGGTGTCAACGACGGCGCGGGCCTAGACGCCGGGCCCGCAGCCTTCGTGGCATCGTTGCAGAAGAATCTGATTCACTATTACGCGATGGCACATTATGCACTCGATGCGCTGAAGCAGTCGAAGGGCTGCATCATCAACATTGGTTCCAAAGTTTGCGAAACCGGTCAGGGCGGAACGTCGGGCTACGCGGCTTCCAAAGGTGGCATCAACGGGCTCACGCGCGAATGGGCGGTGGAACTGGCTCCGTACGGTGTGCGCGTTAACTGTGTGTTGCCCGCCGAAACTTGGACGCCGCTTTATGAAAAGTGCTTGGCGGCAATGCCCGATCCCGTGGCCGCTCGAACAGAAATCGAACGCCTGATTCCGCTGGGTCAACGCTTCACCACCATCGAAGAACTGGCCGACATGGCGGTGTTCTTGGCATCACCGCGATCCAGTCACACCACCGGACAGATCATGTTCGTCGATGGCGGGTACACTCACTTCGACCGCAAATGCACGATGCCCAGCGATGTGGCGTCCTTCGGTGCGGCAGCCAACTGAAAACACTCGAACTTCGTAGCTCTTACACTGCATCCCACATATGAACCGGCCACGCTCCAGACACTTTTCCCCTTCGAATCCTGATGACAGGCGTCCACAGGAATCCGATTCGGCGCCGCCTTCGCTGAGTCAGATCGAACAACTGTCTCCCGATCCGACGGCCCCCATTCCGATTGTGGTGGTCAAGAATCGAATTTCGCACGCTGCCGTGTTTCGTAAAATGATCGATTCTGTTGAAGGCGCGAAGCCCGGTGACCTAGTGGCCGTGTATTCGAAAACGAAACAGCTGCTGGGTTACGGCCTGTACAATTCGCGCAGTGAAATGGCACTGCGCATGTTGTGGCGCGAACCGGAACTGCCGACGGACGAACTCTGGGACCGAAAGCTGGCACCGGCGGTTCGCCTCCGCCGCGATGTGCTGAAGCTGGACGACTTCACAGACACGTACCGCGTCGTCCACGCAGAAGCGGACGAACTGCCTGGTCTGATGATCGACCGCTTCGGCGACGTGTTGTCGGCCGAAGCCTTCAGTCTGGGCATGTACCGCCGCGGCACCGCGATTCTGCAGCGACTGGCGGCGCAACTGGGAACGCAGCACACCATCGTGCAAACAAGTCCCCTGTTTAAGGCGCAGGAAGGTTTCGACCCACCGACAATCATGTCGGAAGGCTGTCCACCCGAAGTCGTTGTTCAAGAATATGGCACACGTTTCAAGGTGAAGTTCGCCGGCGGACACAAAACGGGATTCTTCTGCGACCAGCGCGAAAACCGACGCAAGCTGGCGGAATTCTGCGGAGGCAAAAGTGTGCTGGACCTGTGTTGCTACACGGGCGGCTTCGCCGTGCAGGCCATGAAGCTTGGCAACGCCCAAGAAGCTATCGGCGTGGACCTAGACGAAGAACCGCTGAAGGTCGCCAAAGAAAACGCCAACCTGAATCAGGTGCGCGCCCGCTTTGTGCAGTCCGACGCGTTCAACTACATGCGCGACATGGTGGCCGCCAACAAACAGTTCGACGTCGTGGTGCTCGACCCGCCGAAACTCATTCGCACGCGGATGGAAATCGAAGAAGGCACGCGCAAACACTTCGACATGAATCGCTTGGCCATGCGACTGGTCAAGCCCGGCGGCTTGCTGCTGAGCTGCACGTGTGCAGGCTTGTTGCCGGATTCCGAATTCATGAGCTTACTGTGTACGGCCGCGCGTCAATCCGGCGAAGAAACGTCCCCCGCCCGCGATGGCAAGGGCGCACGTCACGCCGCTCGCGACATGCAGATCATCGCCAAATCCGGCGCGGCTCCCTGTCATCCCATCGGCGGCAACAATCCAGAAACAGAATATCTGAAAGCCGCATGGATGGTATTTGGTTAGTTTAACTCGAATTCTCCATGAGTATATCAAGTTCCAGTGCACACTCTGCCGAGGTCCGGGCTGATCTGATTGTTGGAGAACAAGGGTTCTGCTTCGCAGCATGACGAGACGAAGCGACCGCGCGACCGCACCGAAGAACGCCATCGTGCATGTTAACTCACTCCTTACAATTGTTTCTCTCTCTGACCGCCCCAAATCAGCCACAGCATCCAAGGAAAGAATTCGATCCACGTCACAACACAGTCGAAGAATTTGATTCCGGTGTAAGGCGTTCCCAGCACGGGAGTTGATGCCATGTGATAGCCGAACCAGAATCTGGTGTCGTACAGTAGAACCAATCCGGATACGGCCAGCCACGCTCGTGATCTAGCGAACGGAAGAAACGGCAGTGCCCAAGTCCAGTACCAGGGATTCTGAGTCGGCTGCAACAGCCAGGACTAGGCGATCGTCAGGAAGACCATTCGCAGCCAGTGACTTGGATCAGTGGACTGCATTCCCTGAACCGCAAACCACAACGCCAACAGGAAAAACACGGCGCCGGTCAGCAGACGGGCGGCCAAGAATGGAATTCGACGAGGTTGCAACTAAATGTAAGCTGCAATCGTCGTGACGAACGGCTGCCGCCCTTGTTCTGATGTCACGACAAACCATGTCGCCTTGCGAGTAGGCTGTTGCGTCCGTGTTTCGTCTTTCGCGACCTGCGCGACCGGCTTCAGGTTTTCCACGACCAGCAGAAACAGAAAGTCATTCATCTGCCATTGTCCAGTGAACGCTGCGAGCCCCGTGGCCGTGTTGTCGATCTTGGGGCCTGATCGCCGAATTGGCGTCGGGGTTTTGACAGCAGCGGGGCCAGAACGATCGGATAGATCTTTGCCCCGACAGCCAAAGACAGAATGATCGGCGCCAAAAGTGTCCATGTCTTCGGCGACCATGTTGACGAGAAGCTTCTTGCTGAAGTATCTGCGTAATCTTTCGGGAAGTAGGCTCGCACGGCGCAGTACAAGGAAGCAACGGTCAGGCAGACGGCAATGGAATCGAGGTAACCGCTGTTGGCAAATTCCTTCAGCACAAGTGGGCACTAGGCGACAATTCCGGCGGGCGTCCGACACATTTCAGCAGCAGAATCAACATCCACAATGTCGCTAGGTCGAACGCGAAAATGAACGATTTGATTATTAACATCTGCGTTGCAACAGGCGCAGCGTCTGGCGTGACAAATGCCGCCACGGTGAAGACAAATTGACTGACCGGTGGGTAAACGGTTGTCAGTCAACCAGCAGTGAATTCAGCAAAACAATGACGACCAAGATTGGCGATGATCAAAACAGACCGGATCCGCGCGGCGCTTGGTATGGGGCAACCCCGCCTCCGTTGCCCGGCGGAGCATACGTGCCACCACCGCCGTATCCTCCTCCATATCCGCCCGGTGACGGACAGCCGCAACCTCCGCCGCCAGCGTGATGAGCACAGCCGATGATGGCACTCATGGAAATCAGCAGTGCAGCTGCAACAAGCCATAAACGACTGGGGTTCATTTCCGGTTCCTTCCGGAAAGTTACTACGGGGCATTTGTCGGATGCCGTCAATGTCATCCATGTCAGGTCCAATTATGGAGGAATCTGCTGATCACGTCAGTAAGTGACCTCACAACACAGTGCATCCTTCTGCATTCGTGCCGATGTTCTGAAATAGACTCGAACACGGCTTCGCGGCGTCAATCGTCTGAATTCTCATCGTGCCAGCGCGATCCGACGCATTTTGCCAGTCCCAGTCGCGCTCGATGCATTCTCACCCAGAAATTCGACGGCGTGATTTCCAATTGGCGGCAGATTTCGGCAGATTCGATCTCTTCCATGACACTCAGAGCAAACACATCCGCCTGCCCGACGGGCAAAGTTTCCAGACACCGACGGACAACATCCCACAGTTCCGACATCTCGATGTTCGCATCGGCGGCTGGTGCCCACGAAACCGCACTCGCTTTCCAAAAGCCGTTGGCTTTGAACATCATGCTCGTCGGATCCAAGCCTTCCTGCCACGACGACGTTGCCTTGTGCTTTGCCTGAACTCGGACGTAGTCGATAATTTTCCGCTTGAGGATCCCGACCAGCCAGCCCTGTTCGGAACCATGTCCGGTGTATTGTTCGTGAAAGCGAATGCCCGCCAGAAAGGTATTCTGCACGACTTCTTCGGCCGCGTTTTCATCGCGCAGCCGAGACCACGCGTAGCGGTACAGAAAGTCACCGTAATCATCCAACCACCGCGATGGGTCGATTGCGTCCCCACCGTTTGCCGTGTCATCCGATGCCATCCAGCCGCCTTTCCGTCTTCAGAATCCCTCGGGCTAGGAGAAAAGCCGTTGGTGCTTGTTCTAGGAGCATGAGTGAAGCGTAGTATGGTTGGCCTACGTATTAAAGCCTCAGCCTTTGTTGGTGAGATGCCTTACAAGGGCAAGGCCCTTGAACCAAAGTCGAGCTAACGCTCGGAAGCACTCCCGTTGGTCGCTTTGAATACTTGACTCAGAGCGAATAGTTGCCGGCAAGCTAAAGTCCAACAGTGCGGCGAGATTCATCAGCGGCGTTGCCTGTTTGCTTCGTCGTTCAACTGCCAGTCGTAGGGCAGCCAGGTAATCGATGGTGGACCGCCATCGGCGAGAGCTTCACTGACGGCAGGGACAAACGCGGCAGGCGAGTCGGTTGCATTGTCGTGCGACAACACGTGGCCTGAGGCGTCTGTGTGGTGTTCCGTTGGAGCCTGGTGGTCCATGGCATTGCATCCTCGCGGAGTGGCGTGATGAATGTCGAACAAACGCGATCATCGCTGATTCAAAGCCGCAGCATCGACGCAATTATCGATTCGCTGGCAAGTCCGACCTGACGACGCAGGACATCGCCGTCCTTCACTGCGATCAGTGTCGGCAGGCTGGACACATTGTATTTGCGTGCCAGCTCACGATGCTCGTCGATGTTCACCTTGATGATCGTCGCGTTACTTAAACCTGCCTGCGATTCCATGTCGTGCAGAATTGCTCCCTGACGGCGGCACGGTCCGCACCAGTCCGCATAGAAATCGACAACGACAACTCCGGACGCGTTGTTGATCTCGTCGTGCAGGCTATCGGCAGGCCCCAGCGCAATCAGGCTCTGGCGCGGAGTGGAGAATTTCGTGAATTGGAAATCACTCGACAATGACGGCACCGGCGGTGCAGCGGGTGGAACCAATGGACCGACGACGCCGTTTGCAACGCTGTGATCGGAGACTGCGACAAACCCTGTGGATGCAGAACCATAATGCAGCGTTGGTGTGTCCGGTGAATCAAATGTCGCGAAAGCGGATTCGTCTTTATCTTCTGGCGTGGCGGCAACTGTCGCCGAATGATCTGCGCTGTTACGAGCCAGCCATCGAGATGTTTGCGAACAGCCACTGATGCCAAGCGTGACAATCAAAGCCAGAAACGTGATTAAGCCGTAACCGGTCGGGGAAGTTTCTGCTGTTTTCATTGTTCCGTTCCTTCAAACAGTTTGTGGCATTTCGCCCGATGCCAATTCCAATGGATGCGGGTCGTGCATCACTGACGCAGAGCGGAATTGCGCCTTACGACAATGCGACGAAGTTTTTCTCTGTGTCGTTGTCGCCGTGGCTTGCCGAGTTGGAAACGCGCAAAAGTGCGCCAGTCAGGACACCTGACCGTGCCGGTTCGTGATCCCGCTAACAACTGGCGTGTTGCTGTGCGAACGTGCAGACAGTGGCCACATTGTTCCCCGTTTCAACCAGCAGCAACTGCCGGATCAGCAGCACGCAGAACCAGAATCGCAGGCGCTCTGATCACTCACGCGCGTTCCGTGGTACTCAAGGCCCTTGGTCTCGCGCGGGTGTCGGGAGACATTGCGTCGGCAATCAAACGCTGTCGCGTCTTCCAGTGACACATCTTCGATCGATTCAACGGCTATGACCATCTCGGCGTAAGGTTCCCGCATCAGATTCAGAATCTCGATGGACTGTTCGTGGCCGGTGACTGACAGGGCTCCCAATTGCTGATGAAACACATCCAGTTCCAAAGCCAGGTCCTGAATGCGGCCATAACGAAAGTCGACGTTCGCATCGCCCAGCTTGTCCGCCATTTCGTCTTTGTACTTCCGAGCCAGTTGCAGCATCACCTGATTACAATCCACGCCGATAACGCGGCCATTCGGCCCGACCAATTGCGACGTCATGTCACACAGCTTTCCGCCACCGGAACCTAGGTCGACCACAACATCTCCTTCGCGAACGAAGGCGAATGGATCTCCGCAGCCGTAGTCCTTTTCGATGATTTCCGGCGGTAGGTTTTCAAGCAGCGTTGCGTCGTAGTCAACAGGGCAACACAGCGCCGGTTCTTGCTGTTCTGCGGCGGCTGAGTAGCGATGCTTGACGGCGTCATCCGAAGGTGGCTGGATCGGGCGTTCCAAAGTGTGTGCTGTTGAAGTCATGTTTAAGCCGATCTGCCTTGATGAAGAGATTGCGAATGATGCGTTAACTCATACCGCAGCACTAAGTCACAATTTTGCGATAGCCGAAGTCGTCAGAACTTTGGCGAACATCCAACAATCGGCCCCGAATTCGGCGACCTCGCGCTGGAGTGCCACCCGCCGTTCATGGCCAAACACGTAAAAGACAACGTCACTTGCTTACCCTTACACGGCATTTTCGAGAAAGTGCGTATCGGCGGAAAAAGACCGTCCGGTTTACGATTCGGCCATTCTGCAAGTTCTGCGGTAAGGATTCTCAGCAGGTCTCGTCTCTAGTCCAGTCCGCGATTGTGAACATGCTGAAGGGGTGCATTCTTTGGCCGCTCTGCGTCACGACGACAATAATAATTGACCGTTCGGTCCTTCACCGGCGACATTCATCGAGAAACAGTATCATGGAAACACAGACAGCCGAAACGGAATCCAAGCCTTCCGGTAACGGAAAGAAACTGTTGGTTCTGGGGTTGGTGGCCGCTGTGATCGGCATCGCTTATACCCAGTTCGGGGATGCCTTGTCGCTGCAGAACCTCGCACGACAGGAATCTGAGCTGCGCAGTCTGCAGCAGTCACAACCGTGGATGGTGTATGGAGCCGCCTTTTTGATCTACGTCCTGGTGGCGGGATTGTCCTTGCCCGGCGCGGCAGTCCTGACATTGGTTTTCGGCTGGTACTTTGGTCTGGCGCGAGGATTCGTGCTTGTCAGTTTTGCTTCAACGGCCGGCGCAACGATGGCGTTTCTGTTGAGCAGGTTTCTGTTTCGAGACGCGATTCAAAACCGCTTTGGAGACCGTTTGGCAAACTTTAATGCGTCGCTCCAAAAAGAAGGTCCGTTCTTTCTGTTCACGCTTCGCCTGATTCCGGCTGTCCCGTTCTTTGTGATCAACGCCGTCATGGGATTAACGCCGATTCGCGTGCGGACGTTCTGGTGGGTAAGCCAGTTGGGAATGCTGGCCGGCACGGCCGTTTACATTTACGCCGGATCAAGTGTACCGAATCTGCAGACACTCGCCGACAAAGGGATCGGAGCCGTGTTTACTCCTAGCCAGATGACGCAAATCGTCGTCGCCTTCGTTTTGCTCGGCCTGTTTCCACTGGCTGTGCGATTCCTCATGAAAGAAAAACATATTCATGGCACATGAACTCGTTCAGCTAACACCTCACGACGAACACAATCAGCAACTGGAAGCGAACGTTCATCCGCCCGACTGGCAGAACCCAACGCCGAGCAAGCCCTATCATCTCGTTGTGATCGGTGCCGGTACCGCGGGCCTCGTCACGGCCGCTGGCGCGGCGGGGTTGGGTGCTCGAGTGGCGTTGATTGAACGAGAACTGATGGGAGGCGACTGTCTGAATGTCGGTTGTGTGCCATCCAAGGGTGTCATTCGAGCGGCTCGCGTGGCGGCCACGGTTCGGGACGCCGAACCGTTCGGGGTGAACGTTTCGAATAACGCACCGTTTGACTTTGGAAAAGCGATGGAGCGTATGCGGGGTCTGCGAACCAAGATCAGCGCTAACGATTCGGCAAAACGTTTCACGGATCTGGGGATTGACGTGTTCTTTGGACAGGGATCGTTTGTCAACGACAATACGGTCACGGTCACGCGGAAGGATGGATCTCTCAGCGAGTTGAAATTCAAAAAGGCGGTGATCGCGACAGGTGCCCGAGCTTCCGCTCCGCCGATTCGTGGGCTGGATTCGGTCAAGTACCTGACCAACGAGAACCTGTTTTCTCTCACGGTACTGCCTCAGCGATTCGGCATCATCGGCAGCGGCCCGATTGGCTGCGAGATGGCTCAATCATTCGCTCGCTTCGGCAGCGAAGTCTTTTTGTTTGAACGAGGGGACCACATCCTGAGTCGCGAAGACGCTGACGCCGCGGCGGTTGTGCAGGAAGAATTTCAACGCGACGGCATTCAACTGATGCTGAACAGTGCCGACATGGCTGTTAAGCCGACAGGTGATGGAAGAATCTGCGTGTCGGTCACGCAGAACGGCGTTGCCACCGAAACGGTCGTCGATCAATTGCTGGTGGCGGTCGGGCGAACTCCCAACGTTGACGGATTGAATCTGGAAGCGGTCAACGTGAAGTACGATCGACCGGGCGTTGAGGTCAACGACAATCTGCAAACGACGAATCCTCGAATCTACGCCGCCGGGGACATTTGTTCAAAGTACAAGTTTACGCACGCGGCAGACTTTCAGGCTCGTATCGTCATTCAGAACGCTCTGTTTGCCGTGGGCCCGTTTGGAAAAAAGAAAGCCAGCGACCTGATCATTCCGTGGGCCACGTATACGTCGCCCGAGATCGCTCACGTCGGAATGTACGAACACGATGCGAAAGAAGCGGGGATCGAAATCGACACGTACGTGCAGCAGTTGGCGGATATAGATCGAGCGATCCTTGAAGGTCAGGACCAGGGCTTCGTGAAGATTCACACGAAGAAAGGCACTGATCAGATTGTGGGTGCCACCATCGTCGCGGAGAATGCGGGCGACATGATTTCCGAAATCACAGTCGCTATGACCCACAAGGTGGGCCTGTCAAAAATTGCGTCCACCATTCACCCCTATCCGACTCAGGCCGAAGCCATTCGCAAACTGGGCGACCAAATCAACCGCACAAAGCTCACGCCACTGGCCGGCAAAGTGCTGAACCTGCTACGCCGACTAAACGTCGGTGCCTAAAACCGGCTTCGTCGGCCGAGACGCCTCGGCAGGCGATGGCGTGGATGCCGAAAACGACATGGCGAGCGTAATGCGCCGAGACGCTCCCGTTGGTCGCTGAGCGGTAAGGGGCAGCGATTCGCAGTGAATAGCATCGATCGGACATTGACTGTCGTAGTGGAATTCTGACGAATCCCACGACAAACGCGGACACTTATTTTTCGCTCGCTGCTTACCAAGAATAATTTTTCATGTATCGCCTTCCGGCAATCTTCTTTCTGCTGCTAATGACTGTCGTGGTGGTCGGTTGCGGCGACCAGCATTCGACGGGTGACAACATACCGTCACCCAATGGAAGTGATCTTCGCGGGCGGCTCACGTTGACGGGCTCCAGTACCGTCGCGCCGTTGGCTGCGGAACTTGGCAAACGCTTTGAACGGCTTCATCCCGGCGTCCGAATCGATGTGCAGTCCGGTGGCACGGGAACAGGAATCGCGGATGCTCGAACCGGTGTGGCCGATATCGGCATGGCCAGCCGACCGCTGAAAGACAGCGAAATGGATCTGACAGCTCATCACATTGCCGCAGATGGCGTAGCGTTGATTGTGCATGCTTCGAATCCTGTGACCGAAGTTTCCGCTGAACACGTCGTTGCCATTTATACCAACGGAGCTCACAACTGGAACCAAGTGGGCGGTCCAGATCTGGAAATCACGGTTGTTCACAAGGCGGAAGGTCGAGCCACTCTGGAAGTGTTTCTGAAGCATTTCAAAATCGACAATCCCACCGTGAAGGCAGACGTGATTGTGGGTGACAACGAACACGGCATCAAAACGGTTGCCGCCGCGAAAGGTGCGATTGGGTATGTGTCGATTGGAACGGCAGAAGCGGACGCCAAAGCGGGTGTGCTAATCAAACTGCTTCCGTTGAACGGCGTTGCGGCCACGACAGACAACGTTGCTTCGGGTAAGTTTCTCATGAGCCGCCCGTTACACTTCGTGACGATTGAAGATCCCCCTCCTCTTGCCGCAGCGTTTATTCAGTTCTGCCAGTCACAGGAAGTGCATGACACCATCGTCGCCCAATACTTTGTTCCGGTTCCACATTGATCGATGGTTAACGCTGATCACTCGCGGGGCCGCGATCATTTCGGCGGCGGTCGTTCTGCTGGTGGTCGCGTTTCTGGCGATGGAATCCTGGCCCGCCCTGCGAGACATCGGTTTGCGCCGATTCCTGACGGATGAAAGCTGGCATCCACTGTCGGGGTCGTTCAACCTTGTGCCGATGATCACCGGAACAGCGCTGACCACGACGGGAGCGTTGCTGATTGCCGTACCGTTGGGAATCAGTTCGGCCGTCTTCGGACAGTTTTATGCACCGCCATGGATGGCAGTCTGGCATCGGCGACTGGTGGAACTGCTGGCAGGAATTCCGTCAGTGGTGTTTGGCTTGTGGGGTCTGGTTGTGCTGGTGCCATTGTTGGCTCCGCTCGGCGGCAGTGGCCAGAGTCTGCTGGCGGCAACGCTGGTGCTTAGCTTGATGATCGTTCCAACAATAGCGTTGACGTCTCATTCGGCGCTGTCGTCTGTGCCTCACGAACTGATTGCGGGCGGCGCTGCGCTGGGACTGCAACGCTGGGCGATTGTCTGGCGGATTGCACTGCCGGCCGGAAAGGCGGGCATCAAGACCGGGTTGCTGTTGGCGACCTGTCGAGCCCTCGGAGAAACCATGGCGGTCTTGATGCTCGCTGGCAACGTGCCCCGGATGCCGGATTCTGTTGTGTCGCCGATTCGCACACTGACTGCGAACATCGCACTGGAAATGGGGTACGCCACCAGCGAACATCGAGCCATCCTGTTCGTCAGCGGCCTTGTGCTGCTGAGTGTTGTCAGCCTGTTTGTTCTGGTGATCGATTTCGTGGGAGGCTGGAAGAATGCGTAGCCCCGTGATATCGCCCGCCTGGAAGGAACGAGTTGCATCGGTCGCGATTTGGGTTTCCGCCAGCCTGATCGTCGGCGTGCTTGCATGGATTCTGATCGACATCTTCATGAAAGGTTTCTCTCAACTATCGATCTCGTTTCTAAGGGACGAAGTGGAAGACGCTGGACGCGGTGGCGGAATCGCGTCGATCATCGTGTCGACGCTGGCCATCCTGACAGTCACGCTGTCCGTTGCCGTGCCGCTGTCACTGGCAACCGCAATCGCGCTGACGGAATACACACGCGACCTGACTCGGGGCGGTCGATTCGTGCGCCGCAGTCTGGACGTCCTCGCGGCCGTGCCCTCCATTGTATTCGGATTGTTTGGAAACGCTTTCTTCTGCATTGCGCTGGGAATGGGCTATTCGATTCTGGCCGGAGGACTGACGCTCGCCTGCATGGCTCTGCCAATCATGATTCGCACCACCGAACAGGCCATTCGATCCGTCCCTGACGAATATCGCTTCGCCGCCGCTGCGCTGGGATTGAGTCGCACGACGACGATGTTTCGAGTTGTTTTGCCCGCTGCGAACCCTGGCCTGGCGGCCGGTCTGGTGCTGGGCATCGGCCGCGCTTTGGCCGAAACGGCAGCACTGCTGTTCACCAGTGGATACGTCACTCGAATGCCGGAATCACTGTCGGATTCAGGCCGAGCTCTCAGCGTTCACATCTACGACATGGCCATGAATGTGCCGGGCGGCAATACCCGAGCGTGTGCAACGGCCACTGTGCTGGTCCTGTTGTTGCTGTTCATCAACGGTGCCGCTGTGATGCTGATGCGATCTGTTGGTCGCCATGTTCCGCCAACTCGTTCGGGAAGTGTCTGATGATTCACACGGTATCGCTCAGTGTTCACTACGGCACCTTCACAGCCGTGCGCAATGCGTCGCTGATCGTTCGGCAGGGCAGCATCACGGCCATCGTCGGTCCGTCCGGATGTGGCAAGAGCAGTTTTCTGAATGCACTGAACCGCATGACGGATTTGATTCCCTCCGCGCGAATCACAGGCAAGGTTTCGATTGACTGCTGCGACATCCACGACAACTGCCGTTCCGCTGCTGAACTTCGTCGTTGCGTGGGAATGATTTTTCAAAAGCCGAATCCGTTTCCGATGTCGATTCGCAGGAATATCCAACTCGCGCTCCGCGAACACGGCACTCGTGATCGAACGGAACTGGACGCCATCACGGAACGAGTCCTGAGGGATGTCGGTCTGTGGGACGAAGTCAAAGATCGTCTGGACTCGTCCGCTCTGCAGCTTTCGGGAGGCCAGCAACAACGCCTGTGCATTGCTCGCGCCCTGGCCCTGCAGCCGCAGGTTCTGCTCATGGACGAACCGTGCAGTGCGTTGGATCCCATCGCGTCGGCCAAAGTGGAATCGCTGATCAACAATCTGCGAAGCCGCTACACGATCGTGATCGTGACTCACAACCTCGCTCAGGCTCGCCGATTGGCCGACGACATCGCCGTCTTCTGGATCGCTGACGGCGCTGGCGAAATCATCGAACAGGGCGCGGCCGCCGACATTTTCGACGCACCATCACACCCGACCGCCGCGGCCTACCTCGCCGGCACCCAAGGCTAGCCGAGACGCTTCCGTTGGTCGCTTTGACTCGCGGACATAGCCGCGAGTCGCGACGTCGAACCTGATTTCGTTCACCTCGCGGTGTGAGGTCGCTCACCATTTCTTTCGCTCGGAACATTCGTTCTATGATGTCATTCGTCGCGAATTCAACAGCGGTGGCTGCGCTGGATACGGTCTATCTCCCAAAAATCTTGGGAAGGCCGGTAAGGCGCGGCAGAGACTGACGTCTTTCATGTGACATACCTATCGAGCGTCGAATTTCGCTCGCCTCACACACCTGCGGGCCGGGCAAATCTCCTGCTGACCACTACCGAACTCATCCTGAAAGTCCTGATCGATGAAACGATTACTAGTAACAACGGCTGTTTTGATCGCTGGCGTAACGGCGCTGGTGCTTCTCGAACCGTCCATGACATTTGCTCAGTCAGGAACGCGAACTTCGCTACAGTCGGGCAGTGGCATGAGAACTCAGTCCGGCAGCAGATCTACTGGCTCTATTTCTCCGCAGCCAAAATCCTTCGACCAGAAACTTTGGGATTACATCAGTGGTTCGAAGTACACGAACTGGGCGCCGGTGCCGGGCAAGAGTGCGGACTTCGCGGAAGGCGGAAGTCCGCATGGTGCGTTTGTTAAGATGTATCTGAATCGCACCGCCGCCGGAAATCCGCGTGAGTTGCCGAACGGATCGATGGTCATCAAGGAGAACTACGGTCCCAACAAGCAGCAGTTGATGGCAATCACGGTGATGTACCGGACGAAGGGTTACAACCCGGAAGCCGGTGACTGGTACTGGGTAAAATACAACACGGATGGCACAGTTGCGAAGGCTCCACCGGAAATGAATTCGCTGCCTTTGAGCGGCAAGCCAATGGGCTGCATTAAATGCCACGGCGAAGGCGCAGTCGGCGGGGATTTCGCTTTTCTGAACGACGACATTTAACACAAAGGAATGTTCATGCAACGTTTTCATTTCATTTCGGGTCTGCTGATTATCGCATCTGTCATCGCCGTGTCGGTCGATTCCGCAAACGCCGGGCAGCCGGTCTACGTCGGACAGCGTGCCGCAGGGCGCACGTCATTCGAACAGGTCGATCACTCACATTGGGATTCCCTGCTGAAGAAGTATGTCGATCGAGATGGCTATGTGGACTATCACGCGCTGCATGCTTCCGCTGCTGACGGCCGAACGCTGGACGGATATCTCACGGCGTTGTCGCAGGCGAACCCGCCAAGCCAGACTTCCGGAGATGCCACGCTCGCCTTTTGGATCAACGCCTACAACGCGGTCACGGTCCACGGGATTCTGCGCGAATACCCCACGACAAGTATTCGCAATCACACCGCGAAAGTGATCGGCTACAACATCTGGCAGGATCTGCAACTGTTCGTTGGCGGTCGGCCGTATTCTCTGGAAGCGATGGAACATCAGGTTCTAAGGAAGATGGGCGAGCCACGGATTCACTTTGCGATTGTATGTGCGTCGATCGGGTGTCCGCGGTTGCTGAATCAGGCGTATACCGCGACCGACGTGCAGCGGCAGCTGGAACTGAACGCTCGGGACTTCTTCAGTCGGCCCCAAAACTTTCAGTACGACGAACGAACGGGGCAGTTTCAGTTGTCGGAAATCCTGAGCTGGTTCGGCGAAGACTTCGGACCCAACCAGCAGGCTCAACTGCGGACGATCGCGAAATGGCTCCCCAATCAGGCAGCTCAGGCAGCCGCTCAACGTGGTGCTGGTCGCGTTTCGTTTATGAAGTACAATTGGAAACTGAACGATCGAGGGAGGCTTCGGGAATGAGTCGTGTGTTGAATGACTTGAAAAGTGCATTGACAATGGAGTGTTGCAGCGGTCGTCTCGGGAATGGAGTCCTCCATAGAATTTCGGGGACAATACGATGTTGAATTGCAAAGATCTGACGCGACTCGTTTCTGAATCCTTTGACCGCAAGCTCACTGTCAGTGAGCGTCTGAATCTCTGGATGCATATGGGAATGTGCGGAACGTGTCGGCGATTTCGCAGCCTTCAGCAAAAAATCCAGGCGGCCGTTCGACTCGGCACAGGCATCAAGGCACAGCAACGTAATGACGTAAACCGACAGCTTTCTGAACCGTCACGAAGTCGTATTCGGAAGGTTCTTCTGGCTGCCGATCCAGGAACCACGCCGTTGGCCGATGATCCCGGCGACCATTAACGACTCGCCTTCGATTCGCATGAGAGAGATTTCCGGCCATCTCGCCTGCTTCTTGCCAGTGCGACAATGTTCCAACAACAAACGAATCCGTTCCCGGCCTGATAGGCGACATCAACACAAAGAGTACAACATGTTGACTCTCCTGCGGGAACACAATCCACTGGCTTTTCCTAAACAGCAACGTACGGTGCTGCAGTATACGGGCGGGCTGAAACGATTCGAACAGAGTCTCGCCGATGCCGGTTGCGGCGGTTTGCAGTCGAAGGACATGGAAGTTCGGCAGGTTAATGTGGGTAAGTTGTGCAATCAGACATGTCGGCACTGCCACGTCGATGCCGGTCCCGATCAGCGCGAGGTGATGAACTGGGACACGACATTGTCGTGTCTGCGAGTACTGGCCGAGAACGATATTCCAACACTGGACATTACCGGCGGTGCTCCAGAAATGGTTCCTCACTTTCGCTGGATGGTGGCGGAATTGGGCCGCCGCGTGATCGATCGATGCAATCTGACAATCCTGATGGCACGGGGGTTTGAGATTCTACCGGAATTCCTTGCCGAACATCGCGTCGAAATTGTCGCCTCACGACCATGCTACCTGGCAGAAAACACTGACGCGCAGCGCGGCGATGGCGTGTTCAACAAATCGACCGCAGCGCTCCGCCGTTTGAACGCTCTGGGCTATGGACAGCCTGACAGCGACCGGAAACTGACATTGGTTTACAACCCGCTGGGGCCGACCTTGCCTCCGCCACAGGCAGCGCTCGAAGAAACTTACCATTGTGAACTCAAGGCGCGACATGATGTTGTCTTCAATCACCTGTTCACGATCACAAACATGCCGATCCGCCGATTCCTGAACGACCTCGTTTCGAACGGACGGCATGACGATGACATGCAGACACTGGTCAGTGCCTAGAATCCCGAGACGCTGCCGGGCCTCATGTGTCGGACAACTCTTTCGGTATTCTGGGATGGTCGCCTGTTCGATTGCGACTCCAACCAGATGTTGGACATGGGCCTGTCGACCGGACTGCCTCAACATATCCGCGACTTCGATGCCGCATTGGTGAGTCAACGAACAGTCGCCGTGGGACAACATTGCTACGGTTGTACGGCCGGTACTGGTTCCGGATGCACCGGCTCAATCTCAAACGACGCTTAAAGCAGTGTGCAAATTAAGTCCGAGTCCAAAGGAGTGTCATATGTCACTGAAACGAATGCTGAACTCTTCCGGCCTTTCGTTTTTTCTGGCGATGGCCGCGTGCGGCTTCCCTGTTCACCACAGTGCCGCTCAATCGCAGCGGAACAGTGACGGTTTTCGGCCGATTCGTGTCGTGCCCGAATTTCCTGCGATTCAAAACCCGCCGATCATTCCGGCATCAAAGGTCCGCGGTGAAGTCCAGGCCAACGAACTTGTGTTAGGTGTCGTCGTGAATGGGCAGGCTCGAGCCTATCCCATCAACATGATGACGGGACCCAGTCGTGAAATCATCAACGACACACTCGGCGGTCGCTCTATTGCGGCCACATGGTGACACCTGTGCCACAACGGTGTGGTCTACACCAGAGAAGTCGACGGAAAGTCATTGAACTTCGCCGTTTCGGGAATGCTGTGGAACCGCAGTCTCGTGATGGTCGACAAGGAAACCGGATCGTTGTGGAGTCACCTGCTCGGTCGTGCGATGCGCGGGCCGCTGAAGGGGACTCGACTTGAAGCCGTCCCCACCACGATGGTCACGTGGGAAACTTGGCACCGTGAACATCCGAAAACCACATTGATCAATCTTTCCAGAACAGCGCACAGCTACGTGAAGGAGTACTATCGACGTCCCGCAGATTTTGTGTATGGCTGGATTCAAGACGGACAGGCCTATGAAGCAAATTTCGCGATTCTGTTGAGTAAACCCGTGCTGAACCTCCACCAAGAACCGTCTGCACTTGTTCTGACCTTCGACCGCCCAAGCACGTCCGCCAATTTATTCTCCCGCGTTGTCGATGGTCAAACGCTTCAGTTTGTACCCACTTCCGATAGCCGGATGAAAGACGCTGAAACAGAATCGACGTGGAACAGTCATACCGGTGTCGCCATTGACGGTCCTTTGAAAGGCACTAAGCTCGAACAGCGTGTGGGAATCGTTTCCTTCGTTCGAACGTGGAAGGTCTTTCACCCGGACAGCCAGCCCGTGGGACTGACCGACTGACCGACTGACCGAGAAAGACGATAGCCGTGATGCGAACACACGAAACCAATTCACTGCCGCAGAGCCCGGAGTATGATCTGTCCTGCGCGACAGTGATTATCCCAGCGTTGAATGAAGCCGCGTCGTTGCCACTGGTCCTCCGTGATTTACCGAAGGTCGGCCGCGTCATTGTCGTTAACAACGGGGCTTCCGACGGCACGGCGCAGGTTGCATTAGACGGTGCGGCCACTGTGGTGACGGAGTCGGATCGCGGGTCTGGTGCTGCGTGCCTTGCCGGATTGAACGAAATTTGCCGGTCAATACTTGCTGGTGATTCGCCACCGTCGGTCGTTGTTTTCCTAGATGCTGACTACAGCGACCACCCGGATTTACTACCTTTATTGGCCTGCCCAATTCTGAACGGTGCCGCCAACTTCGTTCTCGGGTCGCGACTGCAGGGGAATGCGAACCCCGGGCGATGCCGCCACAAAGCATCTATGGAAATCGACTCGCCTGCTTTCTGATGCGGATCTTTTTCAAAGTTCGCTACACCGATCTGGGGCCATTCCGCGCTGTTGACTATCAGTCGCTAAAGTCGCTAAGCATGACGGATCGGAATTTTGGATGGACCGTAGAAATGCAGATCAAGGCCGCTCGATCCGGGCTGCGAATTCAGGACGTTCCAGTACCCTACCGCCGTCGAATTGGGACGAGTAAAATCAGCGGTACGATTTCCGGAACAATCAAGGCTGGAGCCAAGATTCTGTATGTCATCGCTAGGTACGGGTTTCAACGATGACGAGTGATCAGCTATTCGGGCCTTGCACCTGACATCAATTCGCCCGCGACGTTGGCCGACGACTGAATCCACCCGCCACCAAGCACTTTGTCGCCGTCGTAAAACACTGCGGCTTGGCCGGGGGCGACTCCGATGATGGGTTCGTGGGGGGTGATGATGGCTGTGTCTTCGCTGGTGAATTCGACGCTGCAGTCTTTGGACGCTTGCTGATAGCGCACTTTCACGCTGCATTCCAGCGAATCCGCCGGAGCGTCCGTCAGCCAGTTGAGGCCGTTGATGTGGATGCGGTTGGCGGCGAGGTCTTCTCGCTGGCCGAGCACCACTTGCTTGGTTTCCGGATTGATTCGGATCACGAAGCGAGGTTCGCCGAAAGCAATGCCGAGTCCCTTGCGCTGGCCGACGGTGAATTTTTCGAAACCCGCGTGCTGGCCGAGCACGTTGCCTTCCATGTCGACGAAGTCACCTTCCGTGCCATCGACGCCTCGATAGTTTTTTAAGAAGCTGGCATAGTCATCGCCGGGGACGAAACAGATTTCGTAGCTGTCTTTTTTCTGAGCCACCTTCAAACCGGCTTCTTCCGCAAACTTGCGAATGTCGGGTTTTTGGTAGCCGCCGACTGGTAGCAGAATACGGCCCAGCAAATCGCGTTCGATGCCGAACAACACATACGACTGATCTTTGTTGGGATCGCTGCCGCAGTGCAGTGAGTACTCGCCCGTGGCTTCGTCTTTGACGATTCGAGCATAGTGGCCGGTGGCGATGTGGTCGGCTCCCACTTGTTGAGCGAACGTCCACAGTTTGCCGAACTTCAGCCAGTTGTTGCACTGCACGCAGGGATTGGGAGTTCGCCCGGCCAAGTATTCGTCGGCGAAGTAGTCTTTGATTCGCTTAAAGGAATCGGAAAAGTTGAGCGAATGAAACGGGATGCCCAGTTGATCGGCCACTCGACGAGCATCCGCCGCGTCTTCGGCACTGCAGCAGCCCTGCTTGTGAGTCGGCGTGTCCAGCACGGGCAGCAGTCCGCCCGGTGAGACAGCGCAAGCCTGCTTTTCCGTTTCGCCGGACCGCATAAACAGCCCGATGACTTCGTAACCCTGCCGATGCAGCAGCACGGCGGCCGCCGAACTATCAACACCACCGCTCATGGCAAGGACAACGCGTTTGGACATGGAATCAGGGCTTTCGAGCTGAATGAGGTAACGAAGAACTGAAAAGGATCGCCGGAGAATTCTCGAAGTCAACCGGAGAGGTGATGATGGGACGAAGATTCGCAGCAATGTCGGTCCAGCCGGCCGGCAACGCCGTGAAGGATTTCAACAAGGAAGAACATTGGGAAAAAGTGATTTGCAATCTGCGACTCAGGCCTGAATCGCATTCTGATCTGTTCAGCTCTCTGTGTTTCTGTGGTCAAAACTCCTTCACCGCCTTGCCTGCCGGGCTCGGCTTCCGCCGCCAGGCGGATTTACGCGGTGGTCGCGTTTCATCACAAAAACGTCGTATGCTGTACGGCGTCTCAGCACAAGGTCGCAGCAAACTGCGAGGTGCCGCTCGGCAGGCGGCACCGACTGCTTTCTGTTAAGCTGTCGCTTTGCTTGCGGAGTTCTTCGCATCAGTCGGGCACTCACGAAAAGCCATGCTCCATGCCATTAAATCACCCGAAACTCGTCAAGCTGCTGCAGATGGCTTACTCCGCCGAAAAAGCGGCCGCGTTCGCGTACATTGGACATGCGAAGTCGGTGAAAGATCCAGCACAAAAAACCGCCATCAAGCAGATCGAAGACGACGAATGGGACCATCGCCGCGAAGTGCTGGCGATCATGCAACGGTACGACATCCCCGTTTCGAAGTGGAACGAATTCAAATTCCATGTGATCGGTCGATTCATCTCCGCCTGCTGTTATGTCATCGGCTGGTTTATGCCGTTCTACTTTGCCGGGCGATTGGAAAGCGGCAACGTGTGCGAGTATTTCCGCATGATGCACTACTTTGAAGAAGTGGACATCAAAGATCATCACGCCACGCTGTACGAAATGGGAATCAAAGAAAAAGAACACGAAATGTTCTTTCTGGATCAGCTGCAGTCGCACCGGCTTCTTCCCTTCTTCGAAAACGTGTTTGCTTGGGGACAGGATCGCACGTTCAACGATGTTGATCTGGAAGCGAAGTATTCTGTCGATGCATCCACCAAATATTGCCGCCAGAAGAAGGTCTGACACATGCGAAGGAAATCAAACGAATGGCCTGCGACCGCTGGCCTGAGCTGTTTGTTGCTGACGATCACGCTGAGCGGCTGTGTCGAGCAGTCCGCCGAAGCTCCGAGCCAGCAGGCTGCATCCGCCGCTGCTCCAGCCCCGACACACGGCTTTCTGGGACTGACGTTTCACTCGATCGAAGAATCGCCTTTGACCATCACGGGTACCGTGCCGGACAGCGGCGCGGAAGAAGCGGGAATTGTTTCTGAAGACCAGCTAATCGCAGTGGCCGGAGTTTCTAACCCGAATATTCAGCAGATCTACGAAGCCATTGCTCACACGTCGCCGGGAAACATGCTGCGGATCGGAGTGCTTCGAGGTGAACGGGAACTCACGTTGCAAGTGCGCCTGATCAGTCAGGAAGATGTGCAGAATGCCATGGTCGCCGCCCAAACCGAAAAATAGCGACGCATTGCAACTTCCGAATTCGATGCGGTATTCTGAAGCCATGATCAATCAACTCCCACCCTGCTGGCGTACGGCTCTGGCCGACGAATTCGACAAACCATACTTCGTCGCGCTGCAGAAGTTCGTGGCCGAAGAACGAGCGGCCGAAGAAGTGTTTCCGCCGGAGCAGCATGTCTTGACGGCGCTGCGGCTCACCCCGCTGGACAACGTGAAAGCTCTGATTCTTGGGCAGGATCCGTATCACGATAATGGGCAGGCTCATGGCTTGAGTTTTTCCGTGCAACGCGGCGTGAAGATTCCGCCGTCTCTGCGAAATATTTTCAAAGAACGCGAAAGCGATCTGGGAATGCCGCCAGCAGATCATGGCTGCCTAGAAGCATGGGCCGAACAGGGCGTGTTGATGCTGAACACCGTGCTGACAGTGCGAGCCCACGCGGCGAATTCGCACCACAAACAAGGCTGGGAAGAATTCACCACACGCATCATCGAAATCGTGAATGAACGAGCGGCGGTTGCGTTTGTGCTGTGGGGCAAGCCGGCTCAGAAAAAGGCACCGCTGATTGATCAGCGGCATTTGATCGTGGAAACACCGCATCCGTCACCGCTGTCCGCACGGCGAGGCTTTTTCGGCAGTCGACCGTTTTCGAAGATCAACGAATATCTGGCAGCCAGCAGGTTGCCCACGATTGATTGGCACCTGAAAGAATGAGAGCCGATTCAATGAAACTGTTTTCATGGCGCGATTCAAAGCGTATCATGGAGCAAGGTCAATCACGAAAGTTCTGGAGTCACCCATGAAAACGAGTCCCTTTCCCGGTATGGACCCTTGGCTTGAATCGCGCTGGCCCGAGGTGCATGCACGGTTGATCGTTTATAGTTCAAATCAAATCAATCGGACGTTGCCCGATGATCTGCAAGCGAACATTGAAGAGAGTCTGACGGTTCACGCGTCTGATCAGGACAGTCGTGGGATTCGTCCGGATGTGCACGTGACCGAAGACTTGTTCTCGAACGGGGCGGGTGGGGCAGCAACTGCGACTTCAACAGCCGAAACCATTGCTGAGCCGTTGCTGATGAAACGTCCGCCGCATCCCAGTCGCCATGTGGAAATTGTCGACAAAGACGGTCGAATCATCACCGCCATTGAGATCCTCAGCCCGTGGAACAAAGTCGGCTCGCGCAACCGAGAACAGTACACGCGAAAACAACTCGACTACATGGCGGCCGGTGTTAACTTGGTGGAAATCGACCTGATTCGACAGGGAGCCTATGTGCTCGCGGCGCCGCTGGAAGACTTCCAGCCAGGCCAACGAACGCCTTATCTGGTTTGCGTCTACCGCGACATTCTGCCCGATCAAATCGAAGTCTATCGGGCTCCCTTGCAGGATCCGCTGCCCAACATTCCCATTCCGCTGCGGCCTCACGAAAAGGACATCGTGCTGGATTTGCAAGCCCTGCTGAACGACTGCTATCGAGACGGCCGCTATCACCGAATCGACTACACCACGGCCCCTCGCGGAACGTTTGACGAAGTCAACACCGCATGGATCGACGCTCAATTGCGCGCCAACGGAAAACGTTCGTAAAGCTTGTGTCCTCGCATCGCCGAGGTATCTCTCGGGCTACTCCGGCACCTTAAGTTCCAGATTCTTCGCCAAAAACGCCCACTGATCGGCCACTTCTTCGATCTTCTTCGAAGTCGGTTTGCCCGCTCCGTGGCCGGCGCGCGTTTCGATGCGGATCAGTGTGGGTGCCGTACCGGATTGGCACGCCTGCAGTTGAGCGGCAAACTTGAAACTGTGACCGGGAACAACGCGGTCGTCGGTGTCGGCTGTTGTGATTAACGTCGCCGGGTATTGGGTGCCGCCTACCAAATTGTGATACGGCGAATACGCCACCAGTGCTTTGAATTCTTCCGGATCGTCGGCACAGCCGTAGTCGTCCACCCAAAAGCGGCCGGCCGTGAACTGATGGAACCGCAGCATGTCCATGACTCCGACGGCTGGCAGACAGGCTCCGTACAGTTCCGGTCGCTGAGTCATACAGGCACCAACCAGCAGTCCGCCGTTGCTGCCGCCCTGAATGGCGAGTTTCTTGGGCGTCGTGTACTTGTTTTCGAACAACCATTCGGCGGCCGCGATGAAGTCATCGAACACGTTTTGCTTCTGCAATTTGGTGCCGGCTTTGTGCCACATCTTGCCGTATTCGCCGCCACCTCGCAGGTTCGGCATTGCAAACACGCCGCCCATTTCCATCCACGCCAGACGACTCACGCTAAATCCCGGAGGCAGCGAAATGTTGAAGCCGCCGTAGCCATACAACAGTGTCGGATTATTGCCATTGAGTTCCACGCCCTTGCGGTGGCAGATGAACATCGGAACTTTCGTGCCGTCTTTGCTGGCGTAGAAAATTTGCGTTGTTTCGTAGTCGTCCGGATCGAACTTCACGTCCGCGCGCCGCAACAACGTGCTTTCGCCCGTTTGGATGTCGTAGCGATACGTGCTGGGAGGCGTCGCGAAACTGCTGAAGCTGTAGAAGGTTTCCGTGTGATCGCGCTTGCCACCAAACCCGGACGCCGTACCGATGCCGGGGAATTCGACTTCGCGAATGAATTTTCCGGCCATGTCGTACCACAGCACCTGCGTGCGAGCGTCCTTCAGATATCGACCGACGATCTTTTCGCCGACAATGCTGGCCGCAGTTAAAGCGTTCTTTGTTTCCGCGACGACTTCTTTCCAGTGCTCCATCTCCGGTTTTTTCAGGTCGATCGCGATGACTCGCCCCAGTGGCGCGTCCAGATCTGTCTGAAACATCAACGTGTCATCGTCATTGCCCATAAACGCATACATGTAATCGAAGTTGTCGATCAGCATGAATGGCTTCGCGTCTGGCGTCTGCAGGTCTTTGACAACCACGCGGTAACGATCATCTGTGCCCTTCCAAATGGTGAGCACCAGATACTTGCCGTCTTCGGAGACATCCGCACCGAACCCCCATTCCGGTTCGTCGGGTCGTTCGTAGACCAGTTCGTCGTCGGCCTGAACCGTCCCGATTCGGTGATAGAACACCTTCTGGTTCAGATTCAGCGACTGAAATTCTGCCCCTTCTGCCGGTTCGTTGTAGCGCGAATAGTAGAAACCTTTGCTGTCCGGGGTCCATGACACGCTGCTGAATTTGATCCATTTCAGTTCATCTTCCAGCAGCTTGCCAGATTCGATTTCCAGAATCTTCCACGTGCGCCAGTCAGAACCGCCGTCCTGAATTCCGTACGCACAATACTTGCCATCCTCACTGCACTGCGTGCCCGCCAGCGCCACCGTGCCGTCTGGAGACCAAGTATTCGGATCGATCAAGATCCGCGGTTCTGTCTCAAGTGTTTCCTGCACGTACAGCACATTCTGGTTCTGCAACCCGTCGTTGCGAGAAAAGTAATACCGGCCCCCTTCTTTGGACGGAGCACCGATCTTTTCGTAGTTCCAAAGTTCCGTAATGCGTTTTTCAATGCGATCGCGACCGGGGATCTGCTTCAGATAATCGAACGTGAGTTTGTTCTGAGCTTCCACCCACGCGGCGACATCCTTGGACTCGCGGACGTCGTCTTCTAGCCAGCGATAGGGATCGTCGACTTGGGTGCCGTGAAAGTCGTCAACCTGATCTACGGTTTTGGTTTCGGGGTACACGAGATTCGTATCCTGAGCGGCGGTCGTGAGAGTCATCGCGAACATGGTAAAAAAAACTGTGACGTTGTTCATGTCCGGTTGTCCGTTGAAGAAAATTGGGGGAGAAAGCCAGCGAACTCTGCATTTCGCGACGCAGTGTCGCTCCGGACACGTTGCGTGGCCGTTGGGGACATCGTGGGCCTTTGTCACGCGGGAGCGTGACCTACTTGTCTACTTGTCAAAGTCACCCGCCATCACGATGTACAACCGTTCCGGCTTGATGTGTTTTTTCAGAGCCGCGTTGACGTCTGCCACCGTCAGCTCGCTCAGCCGCTGTTCGAAATCCGCCGTAAACTGCATCGTGCGATCCACCAGCAGATGCCCCGTCAATACGCTCGACAACGAACTGTCGGTGGTGCGAGTCAGTTCTTGCTTCTGCAGCAAGCCGCCCTTCTGAGCCTTCAATTCCTCTTCGGTAATGCCGTCTGTTAGCAGCTTGTCCAGCTCTTCCTGAATCACAGCCTGCAGCTTGTCTGCGTTGTCGGGGTTTACGATCGCGAAGATATAGAAGACGCTGCGTTCGTCGACCGCAGACGCCTGAAACGCTGACTGAATCGTGTAGGACAAACCTTCATCCTGACGAACGCGATCGCCCAATCGAGACGACAATGCCCCACCACCCAGAATCGTGTTACCAAGTATCAGTGCTGGGTAATCCGGATGATCGTTGCGGATCGGCAGCGTCATCGCGGCAAAGTAAGTGGCCTGAGCCTTATCGGGCGTGTTGACCTTTTGCAGATCGCCGGTGTCGTTATTGACGGGAATTTTTTCCAGCCGTTCATAGGCCGCGTCCGAACTCCAATCGGCTGTTAACTTGCTGACTGCCGGAGCAACGTCGGCCGGATCAAAGTCGCCGACGATGCTGAGTTCTCCGTGGTTTCCGGACAGCAATGTTGAGTACAGTTCCTGCACTTGTTCAATCGTCACACTCTTGGCCAGTTCAACATCTTCTTCCAGACTGGTCACGTATCGTGGGTCATCAGCTTCATAAACGCTGATCTTCTGCTGCACGGTGTTTGATGCAATCGCCGTCGGATCTGTCAGGCGTTGTTCCGTGGACGACAGGCGAGCTTCTTTCATCAGCTCCAGTTCTTCTGCCGGGAACGATGGCTTTCGCAGCACTTCATAAACAACGTCCATCACCGGCAACAAGTTGTTCCGCAATGTTTCAAGAGAGACTGTGATTTCTCCTGGACTTCCGGAAATGCTAAGTCGGGCTCGATATTTGTCCAGTGCATCCTGAATGTCCTGTCGTGACAGATTTTCTGTGCCCTTCATCAACATGCCGGGCAGCATTTCTGCGGCGGTAGCTTTGCCTGTGAGTGCATCAACGCTGCCGTACCGCAGCACCAGTCGCAGGTTGACGGTTTCGCCGCGCGTCTTCTTAGGCAACAGTGCGACCTTGATCCCGGAATCCAGTTTGCTGCGAACAATTCGCTGTTCAATGGCCATCGGCGACGCGTCGAATTCTTCGCCTTGAGCGATCTGTTCGCGGCCTTGATAGTCGCCGATCATTTCTGCCAAATCCGGTGTGGCAGGAATGGTGGCTCGCTGAGGTTTTTCGGTGGGATCAAACAATCCGGCCGTGCGGTTGTTGCGAATCAAATACGTTTCCGCCACTCGTTGCACGTCTTCAACAGTCACCTTTTCCAGTCGGTCGCGATACAAAAAGAACAGTCGCCAGTCGCCCTGAGCCGACCAGTCGCTGAGCGATACTGCGATGCCGCGCGAATCTGCCACGCTGAGTTCCCGCTTTTTTAACAGATCCTGTTTGGCACGTTCGACTTCTTCTTCGGTAAATTTTTGATCGGAACCGCCTTCCGTGACATCGATCACGCCCTGCAGCAAACTTGATGCATCAATCCCTTGGGCAGCCTGAGCTCCAAACAGCACGATACCGGGATCATGCAGCGAGAACGTGAAACCGAACACCGCCGCCGCCTGTCGTTTTTTTACCAGTGAGTCGTACAGACGACCGGATGGTTCACTGGACATCAACGTGGCCAACACGTCCACCGCTGCGAAGTCGGGATGAGCACCAGCAGGAATGTGGTACGTGACACCAGCCATCGGCACTTCGCCCACGCGACGCAGGTTCACCATTCGCTCGCCGTCCTGAGCGGGTTCTTCGGTGTAGGTGTTGTTGAGTGTTCGAGTCGGTCGCGGCACAGCGCCGAAGTACTGCTGAGTGAATTTCAGGGCTTTGTCAGCATCGAACTTGCCGGCGATCACCAGCTGAGCGTTATCGGGTTGATAAAATCGCTTGTAGAATTCCTGCAGGTTGCCGATAGGCACGCGTTCGATGTCAGCCCGGTTGCCGATGGTTGACTGCCCATAGTTGTGCCAATCGAAAGACGCACTCATCAGCCGCTGCATCAGCACTCGCAGGGGACTGTTTTCGCCGCGCTCGAATTCGTTGCGAACAACCGTCATTTCTGAATCGAGGTCTTCCTTTTTGATGAAACTATTCACCATGCGGTCGGCTTCTAGGCGAATCGCGAATTCCAGATTCTCATCACTGGCGGGAAGTGTTTCGTAGTAGTTGGTCCGATCCAGCCACGTGGTGCCATTGAACTGAGCACCGCGTTCCTTCAGAACCTTGGGAATCTCCGGATGATCGGGCGTGCCTTTGAACACCATGTGTTCCAGCAGATGCGCCATGCCTGCCTCGCCGTAACCTTCGTGACGCGAACCGACGAAGACGGTCAGGTTGACGGTCACGCTGGGCCGAGACACATCGGGGAACAGCAATACCTTCAACCCGTTTTCGAGTTCGTATTCCGTGATTCCTTCGATCGATCGAATCTGTTTGGGCATTTTGTCTTCCGACTGCGCCGGTGCAGACAACAGCAGACCGGTCATCAGCGTGTAGAAAAGAGTGTTTGTTTTTTTCATCGTGAAGAATCCCGTTCAAAGCGATGCTCATTCGACCACTCATGCAGCGGCATAAGATACGGACGAATATTATCAAGCTCACGGGCGAGCACCACCGTTAACGGGTGCGCTCATGACGTCGATCGCAACGAAGTGACTGGCTACGGTAGCGTTTCGGCGGTATTCCGGTGAAGATATGCCCTAGGAGCTCCGTCAGCTTGGCGACAACAGCCGAGATTCCGAACATCTGCGGGCTGTTCCGCAGCAAAGGATCTTTGTGTGACCACGACTGACGTCCCAATCGAGCTCAACCCTGAAGACCAAACGGATCTGCCGACTAAACCGCGATGCTGAATCTGAAAAACTGGTTTCGCGGAAAGTATAGGACATGAGTCCACGAGTCCTGAAACAACACGTTGCTATTGGGCAACACATGCAGGTCATCACTCCCATGAAGCAAACAGGTCGCCGACACGATTTACGCAGCAACATCATGATTGTGTGGGTGCTCTTTTTGGCGTGCATCACAGGGTGCAGCGATCAGACTCAAACGACAGCATCTGAATCGGCCAGCGAGCAGCCTCCCAACAGCCATACGCGTATGCTCGGGCTCCTTGATGAGATCAAACAGGCAGACGTTTATCAGCGTCTTTTTTTTGGCAGCCGGACGATTCAGAAGGAGGAGAGCGACATTGATCTCCTGCCAGCGAATCGCCCTGACTTACGCTTCAAGCTCCTCCACCACGTTGGCAGGCGGCGTCTGTGGATGGGCGACACCCGAAGAGCAATCGAACATCTGCACAACGCATTAACGCTGGCCGAAACTCAGAGCTGGCCAGAGTCTGCGACGGATCAGAAAGACGCCCTGTTTCGGCTGGGGATAGCTTATCAGCGATTAGGAGAGAATGAGAACTGTGTGAACTGCAACAACGGCGAAAGTTGTCTGCTTCCGATTCGAGGGGCAGGTGTGCATGAAAAGCAAATCGGGTCTCGCAACGCTGTCAAATACTTTGAGGCGTTTCTGGAACATGAGCCGGACAACGTGTCCGTCCGCTGGCTGTTGAATATTGCCTATATGACTCTGGGTGAACATCCCGAAAAAGTACCCGCCCAGCATCTGATCGACCCGCACCGATTCGAATCCGGTACCGAATTTCCGCGTTTTCCAAACATCGCTTCTGAGCACAGAATTGCGACGTTGAATCTTTCAGGAGGCGCGATTGTGGATGACTTTGACGGTGACGGTAACCTTGATCTGATGACATCATCCAGCGGATTGGCCGACCAGTTGAGATTCTTTCGTCGAGTCGATGGATCGTTCCGGGATGATACCGACGACGCCAACCTGACCGGACTCTACGGAGGTTTGAATCTTATCCAAGCGGATTACGACAACGACGATGACATCGATGTGTTCGTCATGCGTGGCGCGTGGCTTGGGCAGATGGGGCGAATACCCAATTCGCTGCTACAAAACGATGGCCACGGCAAATTTCAGGATGTGACTTTTACAAGTGGCCTCGGAGATCAGCACTTTCCAACTCAGACAGCAGTCTGGGCCGACTTCAACAACGATGGTCACCTAGATTTATATGTGGGTAATGAACACTATCCCTCACAGTTGTTTCAGAATGACGGACGTGGTCGCTTTCGCGATGTCGCCGCTATGGCGAATGTCGAGAACAAGCGATTCACCAAAGGCGTCACGGCAGCGGACTTCAATGATGACGGATACCCAGATCTCTACGTGTCAAATCTTGGCGACGACAATCGCCTGTACCAGAACAACCGCGATGGTACGTTCTTTGATGTTGCAGAAAGCCTGCAGGTGACCAAACCGAAAGGCAGCTTTCCAGCGTGGTTCTGGGACTACAATCAAGACGGTGTGCTGGACATTTTTGTAGCCACTTATACGGACGACATGGCCTATGTGAGTCATAAGTTTTTTCAAAAACCGCCTGCCATGGAATTCGATTGCCTGTACGAGGGAGACGGCAACGGTGGGTTTCAGGAAGTTGGTGCCTCACGGAAACTATTGGATTTGACGCAGGCCATGGGCGCTAATTTCGGAGACCTCGACAACGATGGATACCCCGATTTCTATCTGGGGACCGGCTACCCGCAATATGAAGGCTTGGTGCCCAATTTGATGTACTGGAATCGCGCAGGGAAAGCCTTCGCTGATGTGACAACCACCGGCGGATTTGGGCATTTACAAAAGGGACATGCTATCGCATTCTGCGATATCGACAATGATGGCGACCAAGACGTGTTCCAGCAAATGGGAGGAGCGTATCTCGGTGACCGCGCAGCCGACTGTCTCTACGAAAACCCCGGGTTTGGCAACAACTGGATTAAAATCAAGCTTGTCGGAACCAAATCGAATCGATCAGGTATCGGTGCGCGAATCAAAGCGGCTATCACCGAAGGCAACCAGTCTCGCAATGTCTACAAATGGGTGAACAGCGGTGGTAGTTTTGGTGCCAATCCCCTGCGGCAAGAAATTGGACTCGGGAAAGCCGACTTGATCGATCGGCTTGAAGTGTACTGGCCGACGACGAACGAGCGTCAGACGTTCGAGAATGTTTCGATTAACCAAGCAATAGAAATCAAGGAAGGATCTCCGAACTATTCCATTCTGAAGCTGAATTAAACGTCGTTCAGTCAGACTTCGGTCAAACTCAGACTTGGAAAGCTCCAGCTGCCCACTGCGTTCAGGCGAGGTGTGCAGATTAGATGGTGAACGGGACTGCGGAACTCCACGGACCTCGGATGCCGGCCGAACTAATCGCTCGAACCCACGTGCGATACGATCCGGAAGGCAGGTCACTTGCTTGATTGAAGGCTGTGCCAACAACCGACGTTTCGTGGACGATCCGTATGGTTCCACCGACTTGGTTCACCCACAGTTCATACGCTGTCGCGCCATTGGCCGCCGTCCACTGGAACGCCGGCCGCGCCGTGGAAACTCCTGATGGAGCCGTCACGCTCACGGAGCCCGGCGGAGTTCCGACAGTGAACGTAATCGGGGCACTCGTCCAGAGACCGTTGCCAACGTCGTTAGCCGCGCGAATCCACGCTTTGTACTCTCCCTGAGACAGGCTGGGCGTCGGCGTGAAACTTGTTCCCGTCAATGTCTGTTCGCGAATAATGCGG
>JBDNHJ010000114.1:0-2711 GCA_041688835.1 Fuerstiella sp. | reverse complement strand
TGGTTCGAGCCTGACCGGACGCCTTGTGCAGGCGATACGATGGGACTGATGACTTTCGTGGCATGACGTAGCTCCAGAAAAGGGCTGCGACCACAAAAGTGGTAGTACTACCACTTTTGGTCGTCCTTTCCGGCCACTCTGTCATGCTCTGACAGGTAAGCTAAGTCCAGCTTTTGGCAGGGTTTACAAAAAGTACACCTGGATGGGCTCGAACCATCAACCTCCGGTTTCGTAGACCGGTGCTCTATCCAATTGAGCTACAGGTGCTTGTTGCGGGAGCATTTTGTCGACGCTGACTGAGATGTCAAGACGGTCGACGCTACGTTTCCGATGTTCATTCGAACAACAACCATGTCTTCGGTACCACGGTTCGCAAACTCGCAAATTATTCGCAAATTCTTTGTGATCCGATTGAATATCGCTACGTGACTCGTTTGGTTTTTCCGCGTGGCTTGCTGGTGGTGCCGGGGCTGGAACGCTGGCGTTTTCTGTGTTTTTTGACAAAACGTGTCGCGCCGGGAAGCAGTTTTTGAAAGGCCGCCATCATCTCAGCCCCGTCGGCAAATCGCTTGTTCGGCTGCAGTTCAATTGATTTTCGTAGCCACGCGATCGTTTTGGCATCGTATCTTCCCTGAAGTTTTCCGTGCCCCGACATCGGCCATTCGAACGGCCACTCAGGCCACTCACCAGACAAGATGCGATAGAACAGAAGCCCCAGAGAAAACACATCGGACCGGCTGGAAGGGCGCCCCATTGCCTGTTCGGGGGCCATATACCCGACCGTTCCCGTCCCACACGCTCGAATCGTTTCTCGAGCCACCTTGGCGATGCCGAAATCGGCGAGTTTGATTCGACCGCCGCCGAACATAATCACGTTTTCCGGTTTGATGTCGCAGTGAATCACATGTTGCTCATGAGCACACGACACAGCGCCCAGCAATTGTTCGATCAGCGAAACCTTGCTTTCGAATGACATCCGCCGCGTCAGTCGATCAGACAGCGTTTCGTTTCCTAAGGGGAAAGAAATCGCCAAACGGCCGTCGATAATGCTGGCGTCTTTAATTTGCAGAATGCAGTTGTGCTCAATCTTTTCCAGCAGACGCACTTCGCGACGAAACGTTGCCAGAAGTTCGTCATCAACTAGGGCAACGTGTGGAACCTTGAGCGCCACTCGGCAGCCCATGATCGTGTCCATCGCCTGGTAGACCGTGGCGAAACCGCCTTCTCCCAGTCGCTTCTCGATACGAAATTTGCCGAGTCGCTGTCGGACACGAAGCTTTGTTGAGACTGCTGCCATATTGATTCGAAATTCGGGACTCAGGAATCTGTCAACGTGAGGTTGTCGGGGTGTTAGAATGAGACTAATTCCGTCGACCGGAACGGCTACCTGTGGGACTATCGGCAGATCGGTATCGTGATGCGAATCCGGTCTGAGAATTCGTCTCTTCCCGACGGCAATTATTTGCGCACGGCCTCCCCGAAGCAATTCGACACGACGCATACTTTCCCTAATCGGTAAGGATTCACAAAACGCCGCGCGCCGTACCCGCCAACGGCATGTTGGGTGTTGATCTCATCAGCCGCTTGGCGGTCGCCGGAGTTTCATGGTTTAGAACAAGCGGTGGCGTCACCGGCGCTAGCGCCGTGCCGCTCACAAAACGGGATCTAGGCGATCCGATCCATCACCACCGACGGCCGCGATGAAGCGTTCCACCTTCAGCGGGCATTTGACGCCAGCACTCAATTCCACGCCGCTGGCCGTATCGACGCCCCATGGATGGACGGCTGCAGCGGCGGATTTCGCTGAGTCGGGATTCAGGCCTCCCGCTAAAACCAATCGCGGCCACTGTTGGGGGTGGTTGTTGAAGAGTGTCGGATCAACTTGGTGACCGGTTCCTCCGTACTTTCCGGCAACATACGCGTCGACCAAAACAGCCGACAGCCTGACGCCAGCTTCGGACAGATCGACAAGGCTGGAATGCATGTCGGCGAGTCCCGCAGCGCCCACACGGTAGGCGCGAATGAGACACAGATCGGGCCGCGCTGTGTGGACTTCGAGGATCTGAGCTGTTGATTCGTCGCCGTGAAATTGCACGGCATTCAGCCCCGCTGCGTCGGCAATTGTGAGGATTTCGGCGGTTTCAGAATTCACGAAGACGCCCACCACATCCAGACGCGGCCGGATGGCATCGCTGATACTTTTGGCAACAGCGGGAGCGATGTAGCGTTTCGATTTGCGGTAGAAGTTCAGCCCGATAGCGCTGGCCCCGGCGGCAGCGATCATGGTCGCATCGGTGGTCGAAGTGATCCCGCAGATCTTGATCCACTTGGTCATAGAAACGTTTGTCTGTCTGTTCGGAGTGATGTCGCAGATCGCCAGCGGAAACGACCTCCGAAGCCAGCCGTTTCCGCGAACGACTTGAACCGAACGGAACTCGATCGTGGCCACACTATACAGACATCGCGTCGCAAAGTCGTTGGTCCGCTTGGCCAACGTGCTGCGGCTGATCGTTGCAACGTTGGCTCCGCATTCGCATTCACGGCAGGGTGCATCCAATGCAATCGCCCGTCGATGGTGGGACTCGTGCTTTGCGGCACAATCTGCGGGGCGAAGACTTGGGCGGATATCGAACGCTTCTGCAAAGCTCATCAGGCCTTGGTTTGAACAGTTCCTCGAACTGCCGTTTGGCATTCCTGCTCACGACACGTTT
>JBDNHJ010000113.1:0-30050 GCA_041688835.1 Fuerstiella sp. | reverse complement strand
TCCAGTCGAGCCCCTCCAGAATTTCATCCAGCAGCCGCACGGGATGACCATCGGGGATGCGGTCTTCCAAGCACGTTTCGAACAGCACAATCTGATGTCGTTCGAGCGGAGGTATCTGCCAATCGCCGCCGTTGACCGATTCTGCGTCATAGAAGTTCGTCCGTGATGAGGCCTGCAAGCTGCTGCACGGAAGAACCTCGGCCTAGTAACAATTAGTCAACTACTACGTAATCAAATAGCGGACTCAATCAACAGACTGCCAGATGGTGATTCAACTTGTGAGCGGGTCGGGAACCTCATCAAACATCGGCTGGAGCAACTCGCGATACTCTTTCTGGGCCTCGAAGATATGGGCCCATCGCCGATTGAAATAGTGCTTGTCGAGCAACTTGTCGCCCTTGTGGGGTATTCCGTGGGCTAGTGCCACGCTTGCGATCACGGCTCGGTTCTGGTCGCCGCCAAGCCAATTGCTCATTCGATCTCTGCGCGTGCTGGTAGCTACTGTGAACGAATCTTCGTTGTTGTGACGATGGCTTCTCTCGCTGCCTGCTTATGGAACTGAGCCGCTTGGTCAATGTGATGCTGTGGCATCGTCCATGGCACGGACGGATAGGCTTCGGTCAGACGACTGAGCAGCTTGAATGCATCCTGCCAGCGTAGTTCGGCAGTCGTTGGCGGATGTGATTCGCGAGGCCCAGAAAGTAACTGGGCAATGTGCCCAAACCGGCAATCGACTTGGTTGTCGCGGAAGACGGAGTTCAGCAATTCGGGCAGGGGGCAAGCGGGACAGGCTAAACGCCCTGCTTGATTTGTTCGGCAATCCACAAGGCAAGGGGAGACCATGCGGCTGCTTCGGCTCCAGCCGTTACGCGACAGTTTCGTCCGCTGCTGCCGAAAGGTGGCGATGTACCAGACGATGCCGCCTTATCGCTGTCGTGGCTCGGCCCAGTGACGGAAGTTTGCCGTTTCAGGAATCGGGGGAATTGAACCCCCGTGACGAATCTTCTAAGTTGTTTGAGAATTATGACTTACACGAAGAGCCGGAGGATGGGTCAGTCAATAGTCAGTGTTTGAATGACTCAAGCCAGCACATATTGACTCGTAAAGACACAAATCCCACCCGACGAGACTCCAACGCCTCCACTGCTTCCACTGCTTCCACTGCTTCTCACTCGCCTGAGACACATTCAGTCCAAAAACATGGCCGCTCTGTTTTCTTACCTGAGACTTGTGTGGCACAGTGAGGAGGCGTCAAACACACACAGGAAGACCAAAACAAGGACGATGATTGTGCGATAGCAGTTATTTGGCAGCCTCGACAGCCTGAGCTGAAAGCATCTCAAAAACCCGCGACCAGACTTCACTCGTCGTTCGTGACGAACGCTCCGGCAAAGCAGATCGATCTCCCTCTCGTGCTCCCGAAGGACCACAAGAGGGTATCACCAAAGGTATCACCGACCAAACAGGCCGATCGGTATCACCGTCGCGTTGGCGTAAGTGCTTGATACCAAAGAGGTTAAAAGTCGGGGCGACATGATTCGAACATGCGACTTCTGCGTCCCAAACGCAGCGCTCTAGCCAGGCTGAGCTACGCCCCGATCGTTTTTTCACGGACACACGTGTGACTCGTGAGGTTCACGACTGCAGAAACTTTCGGTTCCCGCAGATCGTGAGGAGCAGGAGTCTAGCGAGCAAACGGTCGGGATTCCAGAGTTTGTGTCCAGAAAATGGATCAGTTCGAAGGTGATTGCGGGTTTCGGCCCTGATGCGGCCGATTTTGCTGGTGAAACTCGACGATTCTAGGCCGAACCTGCATTCTCAGGCTTCAGAAACTGCTGCGGGGAGGTGACGCGACCTTCAGGGCAGAAACCGGGCGGTCAGGCTGTCGGGGCTGATTTTGATCGACGCTGGTACACCTGCGGCGACGATTCGGCCGCCGTCCGGGCCGCTTTCTGGGCCGACATCGATGATCCAATCGCTGGCCTGCATCACATCCACATTGTGTTCGACCACGATCACGCTGTGCCCGGCGGTCACTAAGCTTCGCAACAGAGTATTCAAATGCACCACGTCGGCTGGATGCAGTCCACTGGTGGGTTCGTCCAGAATGAACAGCGTCGGATCCAACCTGTTCGCCGACAGTTCCGTGGCCAGTTTCACACGCTGTGCTTCACCGCCGGAAAACGTGGACGCCTGCTGCCCCAGCGTCAGGTAGCCCAGCCCCACACTGCGAAACGTTTCCATCAGCCTGCGCTGCGGGCCAAGTTCTCCAAAAAAATCGACCGCTTCATCCACACGCATGGCCAGTACGTCGGCCACATTTTTGTCTGCGAATCTGACCGCCAGCGTGGCACGGTTGAAGCGTTGGCCGAGACAATCTGGGCAGGGTACTGTGGCGTCCGGCAGAAACGCCATCTTCACATCTTTGAGCCCCGTGCCTTTGCATGCGGAACAGCGGCCGTCACCCGTATTGAAGCTAAAACGCCGCGCATCGTAACCTCGTGCTCTGGCGTCCCTGGTTTTTGCGAATAGCTTTCGCACGTCACTCCACAACTTGCTGTACGTGGCGATACAGGATCTGCGATTGCGGCCCAACGGACTGTTGTCGACCGCGACAACGCGCTGGATGTGTGACAGACCGTCGATCCCATCGCACTGCGCATCCGCCGCCGCGACATCCACCTTGCTGTCCCCGCCGCCGCCGCCGCCTCCGCGAACTCGCACACAGCTGGCTTCCATCACGGGCAACAGTGTTTCCATAATCAATGAACTTTTGCCCGAACCGCTGACGCCAGTGACGCACACGAGTCTCTTTAACGGAATATCAACCGTCACGTGCTGCAGGTTGTTGCGAACGGCATTTCGAATCGTCAGGCAATCCGGCGGATTAGCGGAATCCGAAGCCAGTTTTGCAGGCCGTTCTGGAGGCCCCAATTCCCCACGCAGATAAACGGCCGTGGGCGAATCACCGCTGCCCGCCGAATCTGACGGTGCTCCCGAGAACATCAGTGTGCCGCCTTCAACGCCAGCACCGGGACCAAGATCAATCAGGTGATCGGCCGCCTTCATGATTTCGCCGTCGTGTTCGACAACAACCACGGTGGCTCCAGAATCGCGGATGTCGCTCAAGATGTTCAGCAATCGCTGCGTGTCGCGAGGATGCAGGCCGGACGTTGGTTCGTCCAGCACAAAGCAGGCCCCATGCAGCCCCGTCCCTAAACAAGCCGACAGTCGGGCGCGTTGGAATTCGCCACCGGACAGAGTTCGAGTGGCGCGGTTGAGATTCAAATAGCCCACGCCGACTTTCTTCAGACATTCCAACCGCTGTTGAATGTCCGGCAACGTCCGACGGGCGACCAGAGTTGCCGCGTGCGACAGCGATTTCAGATCTGCGGAATCTTCGCGCGGGTTCTCTGACAGTTGTGCTTGCCAGTGGGCTGTGAGATCTAACGCGGCGTCGACATTCAGCGCCGTGAAGTCCGCAATGGATTTTCCCAACAGCGTGATGCTGCGTGCAAATGGTTGCAGCCGCGACCCGTCGCAGCTGGGGCAAGCCGCTTGGCGGAACACGGTGATATCTTCGGTGTCGTCGACGATTCCGCGAATGCCAAAACCTTCGCAATCGGGACAGGCTCCCCACGCACTATTGAAACTAAACGTCCGTGGTTCTGGGGTTGGAAAGCTGAGATTGCAATCGGCGCAACTGAATTTGGTGCTGAACAGTTGATCGCGCCAAACGTCGTCGACTTGTTCGCAAATAATGCAGGTGCCATCACTTTCGCGAACGGCCAGATCAATGGATTCTCGCAAACGTTGCTCGATACCGTCTTTCAAAATGATGCGATCGATCACGGCATCGATGCTATGCGCTTGACTGGGCGGCAGATCTGGCACGTCGGAGATATCCAGCAGCTCGCCATTCACGCGAGCTCGCACAAATCCGTTGCGGCCAATGCGTTCGAAAACATCCTGATGAGCACCACGCCGCGAACGCACCATGGGCGATAGAATCATGAACTTGGTGCGACTCGGACGCTGCAACACGCGAGCCGTGATTTCATCCACCGACTGACTGCTGACCGGCTGACTGCAGCCCGTGCAATGTGCCGTTCCGGCGCGCGCGTACAGCAGTCGCAGGTAGTCGTAGATTTCTGTGGTGACGGCCAGCGTGCTGCGCGACGGTGCCGTGGTGACTCGCTGATCGACGCTGACCGTGGGTGGCAGCCCGCTGACTTCGTCGACTTCGGGGCGTGGCAGTTGCTTCAGTAGCGTTCGTGTGTGGACCGAAACGCTTTCTAGGTAGCGGCGCTGACCTTCGGCAAACAACGTGTCGAAGGCCAGTGAACTTTTTCCGCTGCCGCTGACGCCGGTGATGACGATCAGCTTTCCCAGCGGCAGATCGACGTCAACGTTTTGCAGATTGTGGGTGCGGGCACCGCGGATGCGGATGTCGTCGCTGCGACTGATGGTCACAAGTCGTCTCCACGATCACGGCTATCGACTGTGACAAACTTTTCGGCAGACAAGCGAGTTTCGCCATCGAACCGATAGGCACACAGCATGCCATGTTTGGCGACGCTGTAGTCTAGGCAAGCCACATTGTGCTTCAGGGGTGCCGGCAACGATTCCGGCAGCCAATAGTGTCCGACAAAGACGGGCGGCTGTGCGTCGTCATACGGCACGGCGGGTGCAGTCGCAGGCACGCTGGAGTGCGGCAGGTGGATTTTGACCGGCAGAGAATAGGTGGCCCACGTGTGTTGTGCGGGAGATTCGAACCAGCGAATGCGAATGCGTTTGCGAATGTTGCCTTCTTTGTCCGTAACCGTCATGCCTGCGGGCAAGCTGAGTTCCGGGCCTTTCAGGACGCATTCGATCGCGTGAAACAACGGATGCTTCTGTTGTGTGGCCAACTTTAGAAAGGCGGGCGAAAACGGACCCAATTCTTCGATCGCCGAATTGATACAGTGAATCGCTGCTGGGTTCCAGCAAGCATGCACGATTCGCAGGCCATCCAGATCCAGCGCTGCGGGCAAGGTGCGAAACCAGTCGAGCGCCTGTTGCAAGCCGTCGGCCGAAAATTGTTCCTGCGTCTGGCGATGTTGTTTGCGATTCTGTGAATTGTGCGGTCGCAGGTAGGCGTCTGGGACATCGGCAGAATCTGGATCCAGCGTGTGATAGGCCAGAGCGTTGAATTCATGATTTCCCAGCACCGCTTGAGCGACGTTGTGTTCGACCATCGCCCGCGCAATCTGCACGACATCGGGAATATGGGGTCCACGGTCGATGAAGTCACCGCAAAAGATGGCTTGGCGAGTTGGATGCCGAAAGCAACCGTCTGATTCGGCGTAGCCCAGCTTGGTCAGCAGTTCGACAAGTTCATCGGCGTGCCCGTGAATGTCTCCGATGATATCATACATGGACCTTTGATCATCCGGCTTCACGGCAGTTAGAACGGCGGATCTTCGTCCGAAGCAAATGTTTCGCCGTAAGGAACATCTTCTGCTGGTGGAGCCGCCGCCGCTGTTCCGCCGCCGCTGATGATGCGAAAACCAGTGGCTTCGGCACTCAGGAAGTACTTCACTTCGCTTTGTTCATCACGTTGCCATTTTCGGCCGGACAATCGGTAAGACACTTCCACGTCGCTACCGACAGACATTTGATCGGCTTCGTCACAAGAATCTTGGACGAATTCCACCGGCAAATAATTGGTGAAGCGACCGTTTTCCTGTTCGATCACGACCAAACGTTTGCGGAAACCTTTTTGTCCGTACGTTTTCGTGTCTTCGATGAAGTGAACTTTGCCTTCAATTTTCCCGGTGCTCATTGGTTCTGCCGTTGAGTGTTTTTCGATTTTGAGGTTTCTAGCGACATCTATCTTAAAGAGAAAAAACGGCTCTCACAAGTTGCCGCCTTCTTAAAGACATTTTTGGCCACAGTCGTTAGTTTTTTTGTTCCGGTCGATTCTGTCGCGCCCGGTCGCAGCAATCACCGGGGCGGCAACAATTTCCCAATCCGATTCATCGACCGGAGTTTTCCAGCATCAATCGAGAACTCAGAAATCACTGGTAGTCTCGGCCAATTTGCGGGGGTAAACTGCGTGCAGCCGATTTCACATCATTCCACACACTCAGTTCAGGTTGCTCAATGCCTCGCTTTACAGGAATTATTCCACCTGTCGTCACGCCACTGGTAAAAATCGATCAACTGGATATCGAAGCGGTGGACCGGATTGTTGAGCACTTGATCGGCGGTGGCGTCAACGGACTATTCGTGTTGGGCACAACGGGTGAAGGCCCGTCACTGACCTATCAGATTCGTTACGAAATGGTCGAACGCGCGTGCGACGCTGCGGCCAAACGCGTGCCCGTGCTGGTGGGTGTCACGGATTCTTCGTTGGTCGAATCGATTCACCTTGCCGAACACGCGGCCACATCTGGTGCCGCGGCGATTGTGGCCGCCGCTCCGTATTACTTTCCTACGAATCAACAGGGTCTGAAGGATTGGTTTCGCCAGCTGGCGTCCGCATCGCCGTTGCCATTGATGCTGTACAATATGCCCGGCTGTGTGGGCATTCATCTGGACCTAGAAACGGTGGTCGAACTGTCTGAACATCCCAACATCGTGGGAGTCAAAGACAGCAGTGGTGATTTGCAGTACTTCCGTTCGCTGTGCCAGCAATTTTCAGGCAACCCGGATTTCGCCGTCTTTATGGGCCCCGAAGAACTGCTTCCAGAAGCCGTCGCAGCCGGTGCGGATGGTGGAGTGTGCGGCGGCGGCAATCTGTTGCCTCACGTGTATGTCGAACTGTTTGAAGCTGCGATCCGCGATGATGCGGCAGAAATTTCGCGCTTACGAAACGTGGTGGTGGAAGTGTTCCGGCACATCTACAAAGACCCCGCCGGCCAGATGAATCTGATCCCGGCGTTGAAACTCGCTCTGCAACACTGCGGACTTTGTGCAAGCTGTGTGGCCCCGCCTTTGCCAGCGGTGACAGCTGAACACGAACGTCAGTTGCTGGACGGACTGCAGTCGGTGTTGCAATTGGCGAAGTCGCCGTTGACGACACTGCCGATCACGTAAGCGTATTTCTGAACGAGTGTTTATCTGCGGATAGCATCGTTGTTTAATTACAGAATGCGTTTCGGTGAAATAATCTGATTGGCTAGCAATAGGCCGCCCACCAGAGCGACGCCGATCAGCGACATCGATACCGCGAGTTCGACTCCACGAATCGTATCGTTTTCGACCATCGCGGTCAGCGACTTGTAGCCCACGGAACCTGGCACAAGGATCATCAGGCCTGGTGTCTGAGGCACCATGGCTGGACGGTTCAGCAGTCTCGCGTAGACGTTACTTCCACAGCCCACAACAAGTGCGCCAACGAATGCTCCGACTTCCGTCCCCGCCAAAGTTCCCACGAATCGACAGGTTGCAAAACCGCTGATCACCACCAGCATGATCGCCGGCCATTGCGACATCGGAGCTTTAAACACAATGGCAAAAGCCACGGGTGTCAGCGCCACGGCAATCCACAAAGACCACCCCGGCAGAGGTTCCATCGTCAGTTGTCCAGGCTGAATCCAGACCGCAGCCAACCGCCACGCAATGGCGACTCCCACCACCAAAGTAAACAGCGTCACCATCGCACCAGCCAGTCGCGCGCTGCCGGACGACAGATGTCCCGTCGCCAGTTCAGTCAGCGCGATCGTCAGTGTGAGTCCGGGGATCGGCAGAATGAGCGCGGCTAGCGTCACCAGTCGATAATCGATCGGCAACCATTGTCCGATCACAACTGCAGCAATGGCAGTGGTGAAACCTAGCACAGGTTCCAGCCAGCCTCGCGGCGAAACGGAACGCTGCTGCACGCTGGTCGCGTACGCAATCAGCCAGCCGAAGCAGGCCGCCAAAATCGCATCCACCAGATTGCCGCCGAACAACACGGCAACTCCAGCACAAGCGACCGCTGCAGCCAGCCAAGAAATCAGCACCGGAAAGTTTGGTGCAGCGTTGGCGGCTGCTTCGAGCTTTTCGGCTGCTTGAGCGATGGTGATTGAGCCGGCTTCGAGATCTTCCAGAATGGCGTCGAAGGCCAGCACTTTGCTAATGTCGACATCGCCAGAATCCACTCGACGCAAATAAGTTTTTTCATCTGCACCACTGCCGAGTGCAATCACCAAGGCTGTCGGCGTGTATAGAAAAACGCTGGGGATGTTTAGGCTGTGAGCCACTTTGCCCATCACACCTTCTAATCGAAACGAAGGCGTGCCGTGCTGATGCAGTAATTCGGCGGCCCTCAGCAGAAAAGCGTGCGCTTCGTTTTTCGGTGACAGACTTGGTGCGGCAGAAGCAATGGAATCGGCGGAAGGCAATGGACAACCTTGGCAAAAGAAGAAGGAGCACTCGCCGGACATTGCGATTTTTTATGCGAACTGAGTGAATTTGAAGTGTCGACCAGTTGTTTGGGCGTTAGCTCCGGATGATGCACGGGGCTTCTCACGGACCGGGGCTATCGCCCAAACGGCTGGGGAAAACGGGCGACAATTTGAGATGAAGCAACCACGCGTGCTACGAAACAGCCTGCGTCCATTCCTTGAGGTTATCTAGTTTGTTAGCGGCGATGCCGTCCGTTAACGTTAGCCGCGCCATGGCGACAGCATCCTTCAGTGACTGTGCTTTCTCCGCCGCCAGCAGTGCGGCGGCGGTATTGGCGATAATGATGTTGGCCGCCGGGCCGTCTTCGCCGTTGAAAGCACGTTCAATGGTCGCCGCACTTTCTGCGGACGACTTCACTCGCAGATCACGCACATTGCATTCGGGCAACCCGAAGTCTGCTGGTGTCCAGCGGATTTCACGGACGCGACCACCGCGAACTTCGTAAGCGATGGTGGTGCCCCAGAGGCAGACTTCATCCAGTTCATCGTTGCCGCAAACCACCAGCGCCTTGCGGCAGCCGAGAACGCTCATGGCCGATGACAACAGGCGAGCTCGTTCGTTACTGCTGGCCCCTAACAATTGATACTCCGCGCCGGCGGGATTAGTCAACGGCCCCAGCAGGTTAAAGATGGTGGGGACTCCCAATGCTTTGCGGATCGGAGCGGCATGCTTCATCGCGCCATGCACCAGCGGTGCGAAGCAGAATGTGATGCCAATTTCGTCAAGGCAACGCCCCGACTGTTCGGGAGTCAGCTGGATGTTGACTCCCAGTGCTTCCAGAACATCGGCCGACCCGCTGTTGCTAGACACACTGCGGTTGCCATGTTTGGCCACATTCACCCCACATGCAGCGGCCACGATCGCCGTGGCCGTGCTGATATTAAACGTGTGAAGCTTGTCGCCTCCCGTGCCACATGTATCCAGCAATGGTCGGCGGCGAGTTGCGATTCTGGCAGCGCGATCTCGCATCGCCTGAGCTGCACCGACGAGTTCAATCGCGGCTGGCCCTTTGCACGCCATGGCTGTCAGCCACGCGGCCATGTTAATTTCGTCGCAGGCCCCGTCCATCATCGCGCCGATACAATGCTGAACGGAGTCTGAGGACAGGTTTTGCCGGGCGATTAGCTGTTCTAAGGCGGGCTTCAGGGTCGAATTCATGGCAGAAGGTTCTCAAGGCAGGCTGCACCGGATCGATGGGTTTGATGCCACCTATGTCTCTTTCAAAGACGTTTTTCACAGAATACGCTGTTTCGCGAACGATTGCACTCGTTTCGGGACTGGTTGATGCACTTGCGTTGTGATTCTGGCGACTGGTTTTAGTCTCGGGCGAGGCTTGACTTGCAGTTGCGTGGGCGGCAGCCGACAATCGGGTCAAATTCCGTTGACTGTCGATCGCATTTGAAAAGGATGACGCCATTAAAGGGCCCATGCTGCAACACGAGCTCAAGATTTATCGCCACTGGGAGTGTTCGATCTGCGGTCGCTCCGTGCGAACTCGCGGCGCTGTGGCGTCGCGTTTGTGTGAATGTGCGACGCCAGCCACATTTATGAAACTGATCGACACGCCTCCCGTCGGAGCCTTCGATGCGTCTGCGTTCACGACTTACGACAACGAAGTCGATGCGACGCCGACAGAACGAGAGTTGGTGGAGGAACTTCCAGAACACATGCTGCCACCTCCGGTCGACACCGAAAACATCAAGCCGACGTTTCGCCGAGGCACCGGCTATCTGCGCGCCGAGATGGCTCCGGAAGCAGAAGTGGAAGCGGAGCATGAATCGTTGCCGCTTGAGCCGGTCGTGGTGGATTTCTTTGGCGCGGGGCTTGATTCTGGAGCGGAACCGCCAGCCGTCGCAGAAACATCAGACAGCGGAGGCACTGGCAAAAAACGCCGTCGCCGCCGTCGTCGCAAGCCTCGCGAAACCGACGATGCCACTGTTGAAGCCGCTGCCTCTGTCGAAGCCGAAACGAATGGGGGACACCAAACGTCCGTCGGAAGTGATGCTGAACCGGTGGCTCAACAAACATCGACTCAGGTCTCGGCTGCATCAGAATCGTCGCCGTCAGCCAGCGATTCACCAGACGGAGTCTCCCCACAAGCGGAAAATTCCGATGAGGGCGTCGCAGGGGAATCGGGGGAATCAGCCGATGGGGCTCCGAAAAAGAAACGCCGTCGCCGTCGCCGCAAAGGAAAATAGGTCGTGCTGCCCGGCAAAAATCGTGGGAGAAGCTTCCCGCCTTTTTAGACCCCACACCTTTTCGTAACCGTTCACGGATGTTCTCATTGATTCGCCTTGTCGTGTTCGATGATTTCATCCACACGCTCGGGCGGCACAGGCTTCAGCCGGGTGATCGACGCGCCAGAAAAGGTGGCCGCAACCAATTCCCAACAGATTGCCAGCATCAGCTTCATAACCGTGAACGGCTACACATTTTTAGAACCCCGTGAGCTTGCTCACGGCGGAACGAGTCCCTAAAAAGTTGTGGAGTCTATAAACAGGCTGAAAGCCTATCCCACGTCGAAACCGTCGCTCTGCGACTAAGCCTAATCAGCATTTAACCCGGTCGAATCGATGAACCACAAATTGCTGGCACAACTTAATCCCGTCCGGTTTCGTATGCGAATGCAGTCCGCCGTGCGCGGAGCGGGAATCGGAATCTTGGTGGGTTGCTTGGTGTTGCTGGTGTGGGGTGTTCTGCGCGCTGTCTTTCAGCTGAACATCAGTCCGGCGGTGGCAGCGGTCAGCCTTGTCGTGTTTGCTGTCGTGGGTGCCTTGATCGGAGCACTGTTGAAGTGTCCTTGGTCAGCCGTCGCCAGCCGTGTTGACAAACACTATCAGCTGAAAGATCGGACCTCCACGGCCTTACAGTTTTCGGACCTGCGACGGCCTTCGGTATTCCAACAGCTGCAGCTGGAAGATGCTGAGCAACATCTGCGACACCTGAACGCGGTCGCTGTGATCCCGCTTCGTCTTCCGCAACGTTGGCAGTGGACGCTGCTGCTGTTTTTTGTCAGCTGCCGACTGTGGCTGGCCCCCGTCATCGGCTCAGATGTTGGTGCAGTCGGCGACGACCTTTCGCAACCGGCGCTGAAGCCCGCTCAGACGGCGGCGGTGGTGTTGGAACTGCAGCAGGAAATTGATGAACTGGAAACCTTGGCAGAAGCAGCCGCCAACGCAGACTTGCAACAACTGGTTGCGAATCTGAAACAGGATCTTCAACAACTGAAGGTTCCCACGCTGACCGTACGTGATTCGATGAAGACTGTGTCGGAAATGCAGCAGAAGATGCAGGATCTGATGCAGAGCATGGATGTGGCGGCGATGGATGCGGAACTCAGAAACGTGAGCGAAGCGATTGCCGGAGCGAAACCTTTTAAGCCAGCCGCCGCAGCCATCGATGCCGATGACTTGAGCAAAGCGGCGACCGAATTGCGAGACCTGACGGAAGAAGAACTCACCGCTGAAAACTTGTCACCCGCTGAACGACGTCCGACGGCCGAAAAACTGGCGGAAGCCGCCAAAGCGGCCAAAGAAAAAGGCTTCGAAGATCTTAGCGAACAACTGTCCGACTTATCCGAAGCAGTCGAATCCGGCGACGCACAACAAGCGGCTCAGAAAGCTCAGGACTTGGCAAACACAATCGATCAGCAGAATCTCAATCGAAAACTCAACAACGTGCTGCAAAACAAAAGCGACCAACTGGCACTCAGCAAACAGCAACTGGCTGTGCAAAGTCAGTCGGAAGGCGACGGATCGATGGCCGGCAAAGGGCAAAACCTCAAGGAAGGTGAGACGGGGAAATCGAAGAATGATATCGCCAGTCAGAAAGCGGGAGCCAAATCGGCGGGCAACATCAACGGTCCGAATACACAGTTGGAAAGCCAGCGACAAATGGCCCGGCTGACCGGACAGCTGGGTGAAGATGGTGCTTCGGAAACGGAGACAGAAACCACGGCCGCTCCGGAAACTCCCCAACAAGCTCAGCGCAAAGCACAGGACGCGTTTAATCGGTACCAAAAAATGTCGGACGCGGTTTTGGATTCTGAAAGCATTCCGGTGGGCCATCGGGAGACGATTCGCCGGTATTTCGAACGAATTCGCCCGTCCAACACGGCCAATGACAGCCTGAATCCCCGCTAATTTGTGTGTTGGATTCGGGCCAACAGCGGATAGAATACTGTCCCGCCTCCTGTGGAGCCACGACCTCCCTGTTTTGCTGCTCTGAAACCAACCATGTTCCGCACGCTTTGCGCAACAATCATCGTTGCGATCCAATTCAGTCAACTCACCCCACCGCTGATTGCTCAAGAAGATCAATTGCAGCGTGGTGCGGAAATTTTCGCACAAAAATGTGCCAGCTGTCATGGGGCACAGGGAGCAGGCACGCCCGACAATTATCCGGAAGCGTTGTTTGGTGATCGGCCGACGATCGACCTGACGGAAGTCATCAGCACTACGATGCCGGAAGGCGAACCCGAACTTTGCACGGGTAAAGAAGCGCGGCTGGTGGCAGAATGGATGCAGTCCGCATTCTATTCGCCGGAAGCGCAGGCCAGAATCAATCCGCCCCAACGAAAACTCAGCCGACTCACGGTTGCTCAATACAGAAACTCAGTCGCGGATCTGCTGGAAGGATTCCGCTGGTTCAATCAACCCAACGACCAAGACGGATTGACAGGACGGTATTTTTAGTCGCGACACTTTCAGAACAAAAACAAAGTCATTGAGCGATTCGATCTCGTCGAAAGATTTACTGACGGCCGCCGAAAAGCAATGGGGCGCGACTCCGCAGGCGTTGCGAGATCAGGCGTGGCGGTCGATGAACAGCTATCGCGGCCGGGTGCGATTGGTGGGCTTCTTTCGGACTTGGATGAACGATCGACTGGCTGAAGTTTATCAAATTCCAGCTCCAGGCGGACAGACGTTTCAGAAGGTTGCCTTCGAACCAGAACACCGATCTGGTTTTGTGTCGCACCCGTTTCTGCTGGCAGGCTTCGCTTATCGCAGCGCGACTTCGCCGATTCATCGCGGAGTGTTTCTGTCGCGGGGAATTCTTGGTCGAGCTCTAAAGCCACCACCCGATTCAGTCGCGCCGGTTGCTCCGGATCTTGAACCAGACCTGACGACTCGCGAACGCACGGTGAAGCAGACCCGCCCCGCCATGTGCGCCAACTGCCATGTGATGATCAACGGCCTCGGCTTTGCTCTGGAAGGCTTCGATGCGGTGGGCAAACGTCGCGACAGCGAAAAAGACAAACCGATCGATTCCAGCGGGCAGTATCGCCTACGATCCGGGGACGTCAGTGAATTTTACGGTGCCGCCGAATTGGCCGAGTTTCTGCTCAACAGCCAAGAAACACACCGTTCCTTTTGTCGCTAGTTGTTTCACCGGCGTGATGGTTCCCGACCGTGCCGACACTTGGACGCGCATGAGCTACGCGGGGCCCAATCGCCCGGTTGCACCGATCGATAATCCGTACCAGATGTTTCAAAAACTGTACGGCCAGGTGAAGGATCGTGAACACCTCAGCAGTGTGTTGGATGATGTGCAGGAAGACCTACAACGGTTAAGCAAAATCATCGGCCAAGACGACCGACATCTGCTGGAAGAACACACTGAGTTTGTGCGATCGATGGAGAAGCAACTTCAGCAGGATGGTGCTTCGGGACTGAACCACGTGGTGCCGGAACTGGAACCCGGTATCAAAGAAGAGAACGACAACATTCCGCAAATCACCAAGATGCAGACAGATTTACTGGTCAACAGTTTCGTGAACGACTTTGCGCGGGTGGCCACGTTTCAGATTACCAATTCTGTGGGCCAGCCGAAGATGTCGTGGCTGGGCATCGATGAATCGCACCACACGCTGTCTCATGAACCAGACAGTAACAAAGAGGCTCATGATCAGCTGACCAAGATCAACACGTGGTATTGCGAACAACTGGCCTATCTGACAAAACGCCTCGCAGAAACACCAGAACCCGGTGGCGATGGTTCGATGCTGGACAACACGCTGATCCTGTGGGGCAATGAACTCGGCCAAGGCAACAGCCACACCCTAGACAACATCCCGTTTGTGATGGTCGGCAACGGACTGGACTTCGACATGGGCCGCTCGATTAAGTTCGACAAAGTGGCTCACAATCGCATGCTGATGTCGATCGCTCACGGCTTCGGACATCACGTGGAAACATTCGGTAAGCACGAGTTCTGTGAAGGCGGGGCGCTCAGCCTGAGCTAACATCACGCTGGTCGCACCAATCCGTGAAAATAGCGAAGTGAAATCGTTCATTCGGCCCGCGAAAAATGCCGCACAGCGGACGACGTCGCCAATCCCAGCGTTTTCGAAGCCAAAATCACCGCAAAGACTCCGATTTGGTCAACTTTGGGGATCAGGAAAAAAGACACGACGGCACAAAATTAGCCCACAATCACTGGCATCTCTTGCCGAAACAGACCCCAGACCGCAAAATTTGCCACTATCTGGCAGACACCACATGTTGATTCGGATTCCGAATGGGCGTGCGGTTATATTGGTGACAATACGAAGCACAGGAGTGATACGCAAAACTGGCTGGAGATGTCTTCTGATAACGAAGCCACCACCAACCCGTTCTGGTTCTGGTTCTGGTTTTGGATCTTGTTTTCGCGCAGATTATTGATGAAATAGGCCGGACAATCTCTGGGGCTGGGTGGCGGTCGGCTGAGTTGGGGAACTCAGTCGTTGCCTTCTCGGATCTGTGTCCGACAATCTCAGCAACCCCCGGTTTCATCGTGCGAAGGCGGATGACTGTCTGACAGTGTTGCGAGAACATTCTTCACTGGGTTTATTTAAGAATTCCGATTCTATTCAGGTGAGCTGAATCGGATCTTCACTGCCATATTGTTCAGGGGAAAAGATGTACACACTGCTTACTGGGGCAACAGGGCTGGTTGGGCGTTACTTGGTTCGCGACCTTTTACTAAACGGACATCACCTTGTCGTTGTGGTTCGTCCGTCGCGCAAGGCGTCGCCGCGCGACCGCATGGAACAGATCCTGCAGCACTGGGAAGAAGAACTGGGGCGACCACTGCCTCGTCCCGTTGTGTTGTCTGGCGATATCGCCGAACCCGCTTTCGGAATGTCCGATGCGGATCAGGCATGGGTCAAGCAGAATGTCAATACGATCATTCACAGCGCTGCGATTTTGGAATTCTACGGAGAAGATCGCAATGGCGAGCCGTGGCGGACCAACTTGGGCGGCACGCGCAACATGATCAACCTGTGTCGGGATCTGCAGATTCATGACATCAACTATATCTCCACCGCGTACGTTGCTGGCATGCAAACGGAACCAGCGATGGAAGACGCACTCGACGTCGGCCAGAAATTCCGGAACGATTACGAAGAGAGTAAGTTTCTGGCAGAACAGGAAGTCCGCGCGATCGACTTCGCAGAACACGTGACGGTTTATCGACCAGCTGTGATTTCCGGCGACTCAGTCACCGGCTACACCAACACGTACCACGGCATCTACCTGTATCTGCGGTTGATGGCCGTCATGATTCCATCCATTCCTGCGGGCGAAGACGGCTTTCGTCACACGCCGATCCGCTTGCGGTTTACGGGTGATGAACGTCGCAACGTGATTCCTGTGGATTGGATTTCTGCGGTGACGGTGCGACTGTTCGAAACACCAGAAGCACGCGGCGGAACATACCACATGGCACCCGAGGATCCGATGATTGCGCGGGACATGATCAACTGGTGTGGCGAGTACTTTAAGTCGACCGGCGTGGAATTTCGCGGGACGGATTTTGTGCCCGAACCGGTGTCTCGCGAAGACAACGAAGATCAATGGATGTTCGAACGTCTGGTCATGGAGAACATGGGAACCTACGAACCCTACGAAAGTACGGACAACACGTTCGACATGACGAATCTCAAACGCTTCGCCGGCGACATCGTTTGTCCGCCCATCGACAAGACCGTCATTCAACGCTACATCCAATTTGGAGAAGAAGATCGTTGGGGCAAACGCCGACCAGAAGCGCTGAAAAACAAGGCTTGGGCTGAGTCACTGTTTGAAGCTTTGCCTGAGCACTTCAATGGCCCCGAAGAAGCCGTGCTGGGCCTAGACATTCACGGCGAAGGCGGCAGTCAATGGACACTGCGGTTTGGCCAAGGAACCCAATGCTCGATGACTCGCGGATTGCCCGCTGAAGGCACCCCAACCCTATGCGTCCAATTGTCAGAATTGCTGGCACTGCGAAATGGCGATCAGACTCCAGCATCACTGGCAAAATCGATCAACGGTGGTGTCCCGGAATCTCTGCTGAACCAACTGCAAGACCTGCTGTCGCAAACGCAACTGGCTATCACCAGCTAACTGTCCACAGCACTTGCTGAATGATCACGATGCCTCTTTGTTTGTAAAAGCAGAGAGGCATTTTTTGTGTTTGGCCCGTAGTCGCAGACTCGGGTTTCCGGCTTGGTCTGTGGGTGCGATCATCGATGATTGTCCAGGCAGGAAGGGGTGGCCGGAGTTGGAGCGAGGTGCGAGCGAAACCCCGGGGCTTCCTTCACTGCGTTCAGTCCAGCCACGGCCACCCACCACAAAATGTCGAAATCCGTGAGCACACCCTTGGTCTGCCACCACGGGTGAAACGATTCACAGCTCATGCGTCACTGGGTACAATCCCTAACAGTCAATATCCCACATGTCGGGCGCACCACCACCACCACCAACTGGAACCACAGTGATGATCCCAAAGCTACCAAATGATGTAGAAGAACTTGTCGAAGGCGAGCCAACCGGTGTTGTTCAGGTTGCGGGCTCTCGGGGCAACTACTTTGTGTTTACAGAAGAAGCGATGCGAATTCGGCAGTACGTGCAGGAAGGAATTCAGGAAGCGGATGGCGGCAAAACGACTCCGTGGAATACCGCTGAGATCATCGCGAAGGCTCAAAAGATTAAAGAGCAACGTTCAGTCTAATGTCTAGCATCGAAAAGACACCGCGCGCTGAGACGGACGCGATCGACATTTGGTTGTACATCGCCAAAGATAACCCGTCTGCCGCGACGGAAACAGTTTACGAAATCGAACAACGCCTTCAGTCTCTGGCTGCGATGCCTGAATCTGCCGAGGCCGTTCCAGAATTCGGGCGTCACATACGTCGCTCGTCCGTGGGGAACTACGTGGTTTACTATCGCCCGATCAACGACGGCATCGAGGTGATTCGGATCCTTCAAGGCTCACGCCGGCCCGAAGAGCTCATCTGACAAGTTAGCGGCCAGAACGCACTTTTGAGTGATTCACAGCTCATGCGTCACCGCGCACGGCATGATCTCGGCGTTTTCGCAGAGCGACAAGGCACAGTTCTTGGCGGTTAAACGCCAGCTGTCTGGTCTGCACGAACCCAAACCCCATGTCGATGAATTGCTGACGGTAGTTGTCAATTTCCGTCGCCAGTTTCCAGTCCGGTAGTTTCAGCGTGGCAATGATGCCGCGCACCGGCAGGCCTCGGGCTTGCACATAATCTCGCAGCACGGCGATGGTATACGACGGTGGCATATTGACGTCGATCGTCAGCCACTGCACATTCAGCAAAGCACGCTTCGGCACGTCTCGGGCACGACGGCGGACATGTGTCAGCGCAGGATGTTCTGCAACGGCAGAATCCATGGCGGCGGGGTCGATGGCAATCACAGCGGCACCGCGTTCTAGCAGATACTGCGACGCTCCACCGGGAGAGCTGCCGATTTCGGCGACGACATCACCGCTGTCAATTGGCACTCGGCCCCACAACACGGCTTCATGAATCTTCAGCCACGCGCGACTGACCGCATTCTGAGGCGGTTCGATCGGCGGTGCGCCGCCGGGCCAGCATTGCGTCAAACTGGCCGCGTCGTGCCAGCCGACCCACCATTCAGTAGGTTCCACCAACACAACGCACAACGTCAGTTCACCCGGTCGGCTGGTGCCATTCAGTTGCAGTTCCGGTAATTGTGGCAGGAGTGCTCCGTGCAAAATTGCTGCGGACGTGGCAGCCACGGGACTAATTCCTGGTTCAAAACCGTTTCTGCCCGGCAGTGCCAAATCACGTTGCCAGCAATGCAGCATGGTGAAGTTTTGATCGCCCGCAACGCTGGCCACTTGCTGGGCAATCGCTTCCGCCAGTTCGTTTTGATCGCTGCTGTTGGCTTTTCCTAACGACCAGCCCCACGCGCGAGCGAACGTGGACACCAGTTCGAACTGGCCCGGTTGCAGCGCTGGGTTCGTGACTTTGAAGGTCATGAAACCGGGCCGCGAAAATGCAAAACGTAGGTCCGGGTAGCGTGTCAGGATTTCCAGCTTACACGTTTTTTCGGCACCGAACTGACAGCAAACGAAAATGAAGCGAACGGGGACCGTCATGAACAAGGGCTGTCTGAATTTCGGTGATAGCGAGCAGGGAACAATCGCTGTCCGCCGATCTGCAGAGTTTGCTGCGTTGAACTGCGATCGATGGCGATGCACAGTCTACTGTGTGAATTATTTCCCGGACGTCGCTTTGGCAACTTCCCGAAAATACATTCGAATCAGTGCTTCGTATTCACTGTCACGACTGGCAGCAACGCCGTCTGTGGTTTCGGAATCCAGTTCTTCGTTTAGCTGGCCCCAGTCGCGTGAACCAGCGGGGCCGTTCGCCACGTTGGGCAGCAGCCCGTTCCATAACCCCGGATTGCCGGCCGCTCTCTGACCAGCGTTTTCGGATTCGCCGCCATCCGACATTTGGCCCGGATTGAATTGCCCCGGCAAAGCCGACTGAGCGGCTTGAGCCAAGGCTTGAGCGGCCGACGAAAGTTGCTGAGAACCAGATCCCGGCTGACCCGCCCCCGGCTGTCCTTCACCGGGCTGTCCCTGTCCTTCACCCGGTTGTCCAGCGATGGCTTCTTCCTCACCCGGCTGGCCTTGTCCTTGGCCGCCTTGTTCGGCCGACTCTCCGCCTTCGCCGCTGCCCGGTTGATCAGAATCCTGCTGCATCGCCTGAGCGGCGGCCGCCAAATTCTGCAGCGCTTGCGCTACGCTTTCTCCGACTTCTGTCGGCACAGCAGACGATTCGTTCGGTGGTGACTGGCCCGCTTGTTCAGACAGTTCGGCTAAACGCTGCAACTGGGTGGCCGTTTCTTGGCCAGACTCGCTACCGCTCTGCAGGTCTGCTTGTTGCAAGCTAGCAGACGCTTGCTGACTGTTTTGTTGAGCTTCCGAGGCGGCCTGTTGCGCGGACTGAGCCTGCTGGCCTTGTTCTTGCATCTGCAACGCTTCCATGTTCATGCGTTCTGCCAGTTCCTGCAATTGCTGGGGCAGCTGCTGAATTTGATCGGCAATTTGTTGCTGCGTTGCTTGTTGAGCGGCCAGTCGAGCGGCGTCATCGGGTTGCAGATCACGCAGCTGTTGGGCCATCTGGTTCAGGTCATCGCTCAGGTTCGCCGCCTGTTGACGACGTTCCTGCTGTGCCTCAGCCTGAAGCTGTTCACCGGCTTTCGCCGCCGCCGTCGCGGCCTGCACGGCTTCCGTCGCGGCGTCGGAAAATTGACCAGTGGCCGCTTCTTCCGCGCTGCTGTTGGTTTGTTCGGCTGCCTGTTGCGCGGATTGTTGAGCCGCCTGTCCGGCGGCTGGATCAGCAGCCACAGCGTCGGCGATTTCCTGAGCCTGTTGCGACAGTTTCTGTAGCCGTTGCAATGCTTCGTTGACAGGGCTTGGTGGAGCGTCTGGGGAATCGGTGTTCGTCGGTGCTTGAGCGGCAGTTCGCTGCTGACGCAAATCGGCCGCTTGTTGGCGGATTTCTTCCAGACGTTCCGCCAGTGCTTTTGAGCGGTCGGCCGTTTGCTGCCGCTGATCAGATTCCGCCGCCGTTTCGTCGTCCGCCGCCGCATCGCGCAACGGTTGCTCATTGTTGGCAAGTTCAGCGGCGACATCACTCAGCGGTTGATCCGGTTGAGCCAGATCGCCTTGCTTGAGTTGTTCGATCGCTTGTTCCAGTTTTTCAATGTCCGCCTGTTGAACGCCGTCCTGTTTGGGCAGATCCTGATTCAGGCGTTTCGCGTCGGCTGTTGCTTGTTCGAGTTGCTTGGCGATCTCACGAGCATCGCGGGCCGCGTCTGTGGCTTCTTGTTTGACACCATCCGCCAGCTGTTGTTGACGCTTTGCAAGTGCCTGAGCGATCTCCGACAGTTCGGTCAGTTGCTCACGTTGAGCTCGCTGAGCGGCTTGTCGCAATTCCTGCTGTTGGTCCAGCAAGCGTTCGAGCTCACTGCTGAGTTGCGCTTGCTCCTGCCGCAGTTCCTGCCGCCGTTGATCCAATTGTTGGTCCCAGTCTTTGTCGCTCATTTCGCTCGGCTGGTTTTGATTATCTTGACGATCCTGATCGAGCTGTTCAGCATCCTGCGACAGTTGTTCGGCATCCAACGCCAAGCGATTCAGTTCCGCAAGATCCTGTTCTAGCTTGGCGATGTCTTCGATCTTCTGGATCTCATCCTGCAGCGTCTGCCGTGCGGCCTGCAGTTGCGTTTCTGCCTGCGATAGTTCCTGATGAGCCGTCTGACGACGATCCGCATCTGCCGCAGCCTCCAGCACTTCCGGCAGTTGCTCGCGCAGTGTTTGGCTGAGTTCTTCCAGCACGGCGGCCGAATTCTTCATCAGCGGATGGCTGGCCACATCGTCAGCCAACGCTTCTAAAATCTGTCCCTGCTGTTGTTCTTTTTCGCTCAGTCGCTGGGCTTCGTCACGATTCTGATCCGTCCAGCCGCGCTTGGTTTGTTCTTTCAGGGCGTTGGTTTTCTCAACGTCCTGCTGCAGCAGTTCTTCCAGCTTTTTCAACGCATCGACCATTTCCTGAGTGTCTTCCGCCATCGCTCGCTGGCCAGCGGCGGCCGCATTTTTGTCGATGCCGATCGTGTAGACCTTCGACCATGTTTGCTGAGGCCCCGGTTCTGGTCGTTCGTCCGTCGCGCGGATGCGGATCTTCAGTATGTCGCCGTCCGCCACACCCAGATCTTCCAGTTGCAACCGAAACGCTTGCTTGACTTCCAAAGCACCTCGGTCGAAGCTGGCCGCCGCCACGATTTTTTCGACATTGTCATTGAGCTGATATCGCAGTTCAAGATCTCCAATGCCGATGTCGTCGACGGCGAAACAGTTCGCTGGCAGCACGTCATCGGGCCGAAAGCTGTCGATGTCATGAATTCCACTGACATCCAGTTCCGGAGCCTTGTCGAAGATCACCGTCAGATGCCGATCCGGTTCCACGCCGTTCATCAGCTGGAATTCATCAGTCACTTCGAAGGCAAAATCACCACCCGCATCGGCTTCCATTTCGAATGTCGCCGACAGGCCGTCGCCAGCAACTAAGCCTGCCACGCTTTTCTCCAGTGGTTCCACAACCGTCAACGGCGCGTCGGGATCCATGTTGATCTCCATCACTTCTTCGCCGGAAAGATCATCGAATTCAAACTGAATCGCCTGGGCCTCAGTGACCGGCCGCGCGTCTCGCTGCTGCCACACCAGTTTGGCAGCCGTGATGGGCTTGTTAAATTCCAACAGGACGTTGAGCTGACTGCGTTCGAACACTTCCATGTCGCCCAGCATGCCGTCAAAGCGTTCTGTCGCGCGGCCGGCATACGTCGGAGGCGTGGCGGTCATCACTGCCGTACGAATCTGGGGCGGATCGACGATGGTCAATGTGAAGACTTCCGTTGTTGTGCCACCACCAGTGACTTGATACCGCACGGACTCCGCAATTCGCGGCAGCTCCGCGACAAACCGATCGCCGACGGCATCAAACAGCATGCCCAGTTGTTCGGTTTGCCCATTCGCACCAATTAAACGCAGATCCACAAATTCCGGCCGTTCCCAGTCAGAACCACTGCGCCAGTTTGGCGTCGCACTGATTTCCACGTTGGAGCCTCGCGCGACAATTCGATTGCCGTCCGTGACATCAAAGTACAGATTGCTGACTGTGGCAAGATTACGAAAAGGGGAAACCATTCTTTGCAGCAGCAGTTCGCTGCCCGACGGCCAAACGATGAAGGGCACCACCGCCAGCATTGTCACAAGTCCGGCGACTCCACAGCGGCGACGCGTTCTGCTGGTATCCACAACGCGATTGGGCGAAGCGTGCGAAATGTTGTGAGCAACCTGTTGCCGCAGATGCTGCCTCATCAGTGCTGAGCCCGCTTCACTGGAAGTCGTGCCAGGGCGTTCGATAGAAATCAGCGTCGCTAAGCTTTCGTTTAGTTCTGGTGTCGAAAGATCAATCGCGGCCCCCAGTTGTTCAGCGGGCAGCGATGCCTTCAACGGCGCAATCAACCAGTTCCAAGTGACAGCGGCCAGCACCACCACAAAACAGCTCAGAGTCACAGCGCGGACTGCAGATGGCAGGCCGAACAGATAGTCCAACACAGCCGCGCAAACAAGATAGCCGATGACCACCGTGAAGATTTTCGCAAGTCCGACAAGGGTGGTGTGGACCAGAATCTGACGCCGACAACGGTCCAGCAGCTGCTGCACAGGCAATTGATGACCGGGTTGAACTGCAGACATGCAAAATTCCCTGAAACAAATCTTCGTGAATTACGCTGCGGTCATGGTGATCAACAGTCGGATCAAGCACGTGTCGATCCAGCAGAATTGTACATCTCGGATCAGAATTCGATACCAGTTCCTGCATTCTGGCCTCGTTGTCATTCCAAATTCACGAATTGCGGTCCAATTCTCTGTTTTTCCACACAGCGATTGAATGCGGGGGTTCGTTGCTGAATACTTCCCACCCTGCCGGAATCTCGCGATTTCGGGTGCAGGCTTTAAGAAGGCGATTCTCCCCACAAACGGCAGACCATAACGGCGGCCAACGGTGGCCAATTACGAAAGCACGGAATCATGAACACCGACGCTCACCTGGTTCAGAACGTCAACATCAAAGACATTCAGCCTTTGACGTCCCCGCGAGAATTAAAAGACAAGCACCCGCTGACGGACGGTGTCGCAAAATTCGTCTACGAGTCTCGGAATGCGGTGAAGCAGATTTTGAGCGGTCAGGATCGCCGAATTTTTGCAGTCGTGGGCCCGTGTTCAATTCACAATCCGCAGATTGCGATCGAATACGCCCACAAACTGGTCAAGGTGGCGGAAGCGGTGCAGGATCGCATTTTCGTCGTCATGCGAGTCTACTTCGAGAAGCCACGGACAACTGTTGGCTGGAAGGGCCTGATCAATGATCCAGGCCTCAACGACACCTTCGATATCGTTCGCGGCCTGAATTTGGCGCGCCAGATTCTCCTAGACGTCAACAAAGCCGGTTTGCCGGCGGCGACCGAAATGCTAGAACCGATCACACCGCAATACATTGCCGATCTGATCACCGTCGGTTCCATTGGAGCTCGCACCACAGAATCACCGACGCACCGCCAAATGGCCAGCGGCCTTTCGATGCCCATCGGTTTCAAGAACAGCACCGAAGGCAGCTTGGAAGTCGCCACGAATGCCATGAGTGCCGCGCGGGCCGAACACAGTTTTTTGGGGATCGATAACGACGGCAAAACCTGCATGATCAATACTGCGGGCAACGATATGGGGCATTTGATTCTGCGGGGCGGTCGACTGGGGCCGAACTACGATGCCGCCTGTCTGGCCGAAGCTGTCGAACTGTTGAGAAAACAAAACCTGCCGCCGCGATTTGTGGTCGACTGCAGTCACGCAAACTCAAACAAAGACTTCACTCGCCAACCCGAAGTTTGGAACGACGTCATTCAGCAAAGAGCGGCCGGCAACGACACGATCGTGGGCCTGATGCTGGAAAGCAATCTGAAGGCCGGCCAGCAAGCTCTGGGCAGCGACCCGAGCACACTGGAATATGGAGTTTCCATCACCGACGGTTGTCTCAGCTTCGAGCAAACAGAAGAGTTACTGCTGTCGGCACACAAGACTCTGGCCGGCTGCACATCGTAGGCTCGACGCCCACTGCGATTCAGTCCCGGGGGGACGGCAGAAGGTCAGTCACCGGCAACAACAATCGTTGCCAATTCGCCCCCAACATCCTAAAGGGCTGTGTCCCCAGCAGTTCCGTATCAGGATACGGTACTTGACACCTTTGTTTTCCCATTCGTCTACGCCGGCCATCATTCACGGCAGCAAGTGAGTGAATGACGACCGGATCCGACGAAGGCAAATCCTCACACACCATTTTTTCGAGACAAAATACCTGTCTCAAATAACCTTAACCCGCGCCCACTAAATCTACGGAACTTCATACGCAGCGAAGAGCTTTTATTCATAGATGCTTACCTTTAAGTTTGAACGTGCTTGCAAGAGCGTTTTAGCCGGTTTTAGCACTGGATTGTCAGTTTGCCGTTCTGAGACTCGACGACAAAGGTAACGCCCTTCCTGTCGGCGAATTCCGCAGCGAGCACTTTTTCTGCAAGAACATCAATCAGATCCTCCTCGATTGCGTTTGTAATGCCTCCACCGCCAAAACGGGCCATGACTCCCTGTCCGTGCTTCTCCACCATCAAGCTCGCAACGTCGCCCATAGCGATTTCGAGAGTGTATCCCTGTTCCAGATATCTATCACTAAATTCTTTACGGCAACGCTCAAGATGTGTGCGGACGATGTCGTTCTGGAGGCTTTGATCCTGAATGTGATTAAACGCTACGACGTTATTTCCGATCCGTCGCAGCAATTCCGGCCGCGATATCTCTCTTTCAAAATAGCGTGTCACAGAGTCCCGGAAATGCTGCTGGACCTGGTCAGTTCGATCCGAATCACTGAGGTTTTTGTTTCCAAGAATTCCGTCAAGTCCCTCGCGATCCTCTGATCGATTTCCAATGTTCGATGTAAAGACAATGATCGTCTCGGTAAACCATACGGTTTGTCCGCGACTGTCAGTCAATCGTCCTTCGTCGAGCAGTTGAAGAAAAAGGTCGAGAATGCGGGGATGTGCTTTTTCAATCTCGTCAAATAAAACGACAGAGAATGGTCGTTCACGTACCGCGCTGGTAAGAACGCCTCCCTGTTCAAAGCCGACATAACCTGGTGGTGCGCCGATCAGTTTCGACATCGAATGTTCATCCTTAAGTTCACTCATGTCGACGCGAACGAAAGCATCCTCTGTCCCGAAGAGAAATTTGGCCAGCTTCTTTGCGATAAGCGTCTTGCCCACACCGGGAGGTCCAGCAAAGAAAAGCACGCCTTTGGGTTTGCCTGAAGTACCACTGGCCATTCCGGCGAGTCCGGCACGAGCGCGAAACAGTGTACGACAAACCTTCTGGATGGCATGGTCCTGCCCTTTAATTCCCTCTTCCTGTGTAAACCAACGAAATGCACCGTTCAGCTTTTCAATGTCTAGGCTTGCGAAATAGTCCTCCTGGACTCCCAGTCGGTAGCGGTTGATCAATGCCCGCACTTCTCTCGTACCCAGATCATTTTCTTTTGCGGCAGCAGTGAATTCTTTGCCCACTTCGTCAAGGTCAAGCAGATACAATCCGTCTGTCAGGTCGGCCAGCAAATCCAGTTGCGGTTTCCTTTGCTGACTGGCGATTCGCTCCCTCAGGTAATCACGACGGTCCTGCTTGTCTGGCAACGGAATCGGTATCAATCGGGCCTTGGGACTGTGTGAATAGAGCTCGGTAGGAATCTGTGCATCCTGTAGGGCAACAAGCACAAGTCGGTTGTTTGAGCTGATGTTCTCTACGCACTTCTCCAGCCAATACAGAATCTCAAGCTCGCTTTCCTGATAGTTCTGACGGTAAGAAATTAACTTATCCAGATACGAAACAATCACAAAACTGTTGCGAGTACCATCCTGCAACCTGCGCTGAGACCAGTGCGCGAGTACCCGCTGAGGATCCTTAACCCCGGAAGTCTCTGCTCGTGCATCTTTTGTTGCGTTGTTTCGGACGTTAGATATTTCGTTGTCAAGTTCCGTACCCCCGGAAGTTTCCTGAGGCATGATGCTTTGAATCTGCTCGGCCTTGAACGGCGAATACGTCACGATGTCATGGATTGAGAATGGCAGTCTCTTTGCACTAGCGATTAGCAGGGACGTCAAATTCCTGAATTCCGTTCGCGGTTGGTCATGGAGAATGCCGCCGCCGTCAATATAGTGGTCGCGCACGTTGCCGTGTACGATCACGACGGGCTTCGTTTCCAAAGCCATTTTAAGATTCTGAATCCAGACAGACATTTTGTTTCTTTCTGCGGCTATACGCCGGAGGAATGGTGACCACCAGTCGGTTCATCGAGTTCGCCTTTCCGAATTCGTCTAGGCTGCGACATCTCTTCACCTCGAAAGGTCGTTTCGACGCCAAAGCCGTTCTTGAGTTGCTCTGAAAGTTGCCTGAATTCTTCAAAGCACTGCGTGCCTGACATGCACGAATTGACCTCGATAGAATCGAGAGAAAGCAGGAATACAACTTCACCGCGATTCCCGGTATCAAAGGCGACCCTAATCTGGCTTCCTCTGAATTCAGGATCGACGAAAGCGGGTTTCTGCGAGACTTCAAAGCCCATTTCGTCACAGACCTGCATCAGTGACGAAATGACATAAATGCGGCGATCGTGCGCCTGCTCTTGGGAACGTGCCGTTTCGATCACGTTTTTGGTGGTGCTTTTTGCCGAGGAGAATTCGGTGTAGAAACGGTTGAATTGCTCAAAATTTAAAAACTCAGCCAGTTGGTCAAGTCTTATCGTGTGCTGGCTCATCTGCAATTCAGGCAACCACTTCTCAAGTAGTGGTCTGCTGCTGTCAAATCCACTGCGGAGTTCACTTAGCTGACGTTCGCAATCGGCTGAAATTATCGGTGCTTCCTGAAGTAGTTTCTCCTCCAGGATTTCGCGATATGTTTCCATCGAACGCTGAAGCTCTGAGACGTGATTTAGAATCGAGTCTAGGTCGTCTGACTCATCCGGTGCACATTCACTCAGATCCTCTCTGGCCAACTTATGCCACGCACGAAAGTCTTCGATTGGGGCGTTGAAGAAATCCTGAACACCGTCAGACGAGTCAGTGACAAGGGTGTTTATGAATCTGCATCCTTCTATAACTTTAGCCCTGCACGCCTCGATTGTACGAAGTTTTGAATCCCGAATTGCTTCCTGCTTGAGGAATTCTGCTGACTGTGAAAGGTTGGCAAGTTGTTTCGCTACGGAACTAAGAGAAGCATCGGCGTCCTCCAATTTACATATGCCGACCAGCACCCGTATTCTGTCCAATTGGCTATTCACGCCTTCGACATCGTCCGTTGGCAGCCAGCGATACATTTCCTCACGGCTTGCCGCGAATTTCGATACCAGAGTCTTCCATCGAGTCGTGAGCCCCCTGATAGAATTCAGCTGGTGCTCAATGTCCTCTAGAATCTTTTTTCCTGACTTATTGAATTCGCGACAGATTCGCGAAGCGTGAAGCATATCGCTGGTTGCGGAATTCAGTGAAAATCCGGGCGATACCGTAGCCTGCGAATCGCGAATCCATTCGGAAGATGACTCCAGTGTGGATTGTTCAGGTTTGTGCAGCACGGCCTGAAGGGCCTGTTGTCTTCGCTTGACCGACTCTTGCAGACACTTTAGATCACGCTGCTGCGTTTGTAACTCAAGTAGTGCAGATGCTCGTTGCTGCTGCGATCGATCGAAGCCATATGACGTCGTCTTCCTGCCACTCATGCTTTGTCACCTTAGAAGATTGACTAATCTACAGAAACAGACTCTGTCCCCGAAAACGGTTGAAGCTGTTTGCAGGATGCGTCCAGAAAGACACTACACCGGTGGATTGGGCCCAATCGAGTCATTAAATAAGTTTGCCCAGAACGCAATTGGCTTCCACGCCCAGGCTCGCAGATTTTGAATTGGATATCTGCTGTTTCCAAAACACTTATTCTTCCTGCCGACCTTCGTGCCTTGTGCGGTGGACTGCACGTAAATTCCATAAAGGTTCCGGCTACAGTTGTTCTCGTCGAGAAAAGCACAAGCCCGCTCATAGACGCCGATTCCACACACGGCATTTCCATCCGAGACATTGTGTCTAATTTCTGGTTTGGCTTTCCCAACGGCCGCTATGCCGTCTTTCCGCTGTCCCGTGCATTGGTTTTCCACAACAACGAAGATGGAGTTCCCTGATAGTAGAATTCCAATTGCCTGTTTAGGATCTCCGGGCTGTCCACCATAATTTCGACACACATTCGATTCAAGGACACCAGTCGCGTCGTCAAGACAGACGATACCGCACTGACGATTGTTGAATGCTTTACAATTTTTGATCGTTGCCTTTACATTGTCGGTTAGATGAAACCCAGCTTGATTTTCGAACGCAAGGTTTCGTGTGCTAACTATTTCGGCAGCACCGGAGAATGCGAAACCAGCATGTTGATTTCTTGATGCAGAACAATCCTGTACGTCCACTTGAGCTGTATCAGACACCGCCAGTCCATCCCCTTGATTCGAATAAAAACTGCACTTGCGGATTTCCCCAATGCTCTTTCCGGTGATCCACAGTCCGTTTCCTCGCCGTCTGCCTGCGGATATTCCACCAACGAAGGTACAGTTGGTCAATTCAAGACGAGAGCCCGAAATCGTCAAAGCCGAACCGACCGCACTTCCTTCCATAACAATGGAAATCCCGTCCGCATGCAGGCGAGCACCCGCAGCCGACAACCTGACATTTGGTTTATTCACCACAAGCTGAGTCTTGTCTTTGCCGGCTCCTTTCAGGACCACGGTCTTGTTGAATTTGACTGACTGTTGGAGCAGGAACCTTCCTGCCCCAAGTTCGATCTCAGTTTGCTTCGACGAAGTCACCGCTACCCGGGATGCTTCGAAAAAATCATGAAATGTATATTTTCTTTCCTCTTCTCGCACCGTGATCGTGGGCAGGCTGAGTCTGAATAACCAAAGTAGTGGGGAGACGACGTTTCTTGGATTTAACTCAATTTGTGCGCCAAACTTACGTGGGTCGGATCCAATAGCTGAAATGGCCGTGTACCGAACCGTCGCAAAGTCCGCCTTTGCGTTCTCGACAAAATTCCAATAGTTCTCTGGATGGTTGGTCAGCCATTGTTCTAGGTCATCAGATAGAATTTGCAGCTGCTCCATGTTGCGTGGATCAGTCGGCACCTCTTTTGAAAGAAAATGCTGAGCCGACTTCGGAAGCGACACGTCGGCTTTCAAGCGGTCCCCTTTGGTCAAAACTACTACGAGAGATGTTTCGTCGGGAGTCTGCCCATTCAGCCGAATGGATTCCACAAGTCTTGCAAGAAGAAACGCGAGCTCCTGACCACTCTTCAAGTCTTCCAGGCTCAATATAAGTGTGATGACTTCGCTGCGTGGAACATAGAAAGCGTGTCTCCCGAGCTGGCCTGTCGTGTCAAATGCCTCACCTGATATGTCATAAAGCAACAGATGTACCGTTCCAACCCCAGGAACGCCGCTCAACTGAACCCTACAGGACGCTCCACCAACTGTGACGTGTCAGTGAGCGCTTAAAACCAGCCATTGATGTGCGGGTTAAAACCGGCCACTGAGGGGTTGGGTATGTTGATCAATTTCGGCACGCGAAGTGTCGGGGGAGGTCCGCATGTCGAACCAGCTGTCAATGGCGACTCAT
>JBDNHJ010000112.1:0-24777 GCA_041688835.1 Fuerstiella sp. | reverse complement strand
TGCTACCAAAGCGACAATCGTTTTCGATCAGGGCGATCAGATTGCACTGAATGGATTACTGCTCGGTGGTTTGCTTGGTGTTGCCGTGCATTGTCGCTGCTTTCAGATCCGACTGCTGCCATTTCTCGACATCATCGCCCCACCGATGATGATTGGAATTGCCATCGTGCGAGTCGGCTGTTTTCTGGCAGGCTGTTGCTTCGGCGGTCCCTGCTCAAGTGTTTTGGCGGTTGAGTTTCCTGCTGGCTCCGCCGCGTTTCAGGCACTGGCCCATACCGAAATGATCGATGCCATGGGCAACTGCACCGTGGGACTACACCCGACTCAGCTGTACAGCGTTTTCAGTTGTCTGGCCATCGGATTACTGGGCTGGTTTTTGTACGCGAAGCGAACGGGAGACGGCTGGATATTCTTCACCACGGCGATGGGCTACGCGATCACACGCGGGTTCATCGACCAACTACGCATTGACAAACCGACTGTCATGCATAGCGGTTTGACTGTGGCACAGCTGCAGTGCCTACTGCTGCTGATTGCCAGCATGGTACTCATTATGCGGCTAGACCCGCGTCGTCAAAGTCTCCAGCGGGCTGTGCCGAAGTGACGCGTTAGGACAAGGTCGCAGCTGCGCTGCGAATTCCTTCCCGGCAGGCAGGAACGACAGTAGGGCCATCCTGCCGGGATGGCCTTCCGCCGTCAGGCGGAGCTACACGCGGTTGACGCCCGCAGGACAAAACACGTTTGTTGTTTTTTGATGCGTCAGGTCAAGCCGTTGCTGCGATGATCCTGCTCACGTTTCTTTGCTGTTGCTCCGGCATTGACGACGGGAATTCCCCAGTCTGCGGGGCGTTAGAAACCTTACACGCGGCAGGATCGCGCTTTGAGGGTTTCGGGTTTACCCGAAGTGAAGCGTCTGCGGCAAACGTCCCCGTGTGGGGTATTTCTGCAATCTACGTTTCGAAAGTTACACATTACTCCTTCTGCGATCGCATGGTTTTACGGACCTTCAGGTTCTCGGCCAGCGACATTTCGCTTCACAAGACACCGACAACTCCTGATTCCTACAGCACCGAACAAGCGAAACTCAGGGCACACCTTACTACAAGAAAAGAATCATGAACAGCAACGAGTTTGTCGACTATTACGAGATTCTGCAGGTTAGCCGCAACGCGGCCAATACGACGATCGAACGAATTTTTCGCTACTTTGGGCAATGTCTGCACCCGGACAATTCGGACACGGGCGACGACGCAAAATTCCGCCAGCTGTTGGACGCCTATGCGACGCTGCGAGATCCGCAGAAACGCGCCGCCTACGATGCGCGGTATCGCGCGGAGCAGGAAGGTCGTGCGGAAATCGTGCGCGGGGCGGGCGCCGTCAGCAGCGATAATGACGATCGCCACCGCCTGCTATCCATGTTTTACGGACAGCGACGGCGCGACATGAAACATCCGGGCGTTGGTATTGCCACTCTGGAAAAAGTTCTTGGCTGCCCCAGCGAAGTTTTGGAATTCCATCTGTGGTACTTCCGTGAAAAGCAATGGATTCGCCGCGAAGAAACGGGTCTGTTCGCGATTACGATCGAAGGCATCGACCGAATCGAAGCGGATGGCCAGCGAATGACGCCAGCCAACCGCGCCATTACGATGCAATCACCAGCCGACAACATCACCGCGAACGCCGGTCGGATTCCAGCTCAGCCTCCTCGACCACCGCATTCGCTGAATCGCCGCACGATCAGTTCGTAGTTGACGCAGGCGTTGGTTCGGTTGATCGCCGGACACGTTTGCTGCTGATGCCGAGATCATCGTCCGGCGACGCGTATTTGTATTCCAGAATTTCATCGCCGAGAACCTGTTCCAGAATCGGTGCTTGGTCGCTGCGGGCTTGGGCGATGTACCGCACTGTGGCTGCCGTCAGTGGCCGCTGCTGGTCATCCACAGTCAGTACCAGTGCGCCGTCTGTTGTGAATCGTTGTTCTGACGCTTCGCGGATTCGTGTCCAGCCAATCTGCTGGCCCGCCGCGTTGTACAGGTATTCGTCCTTCCATGTTTTAGGTGTGACCAGCATGGGGTCTGTGTAGTCGCCGCCGTGGACATGATCGGTGTATTGCACCGACTGGATCTTACCGTCGGTGTTGTAGACACGTTGTTCATCTTCTGGCCAGTAGAACGACACGATGGCTGGCGGCGAAAAATATGTTCCGTTGGATACGAATACGCCGATGTCGACGCGACTGGATTCCATCTTCGAACCGTCGCGAATCGGTCGTCGTGTGTGGTGCTTGACGGAGATTGTGGCAACGGACGAATCTGCATTTTGTGGTGTGATGCTGATGCGTGCCGGATCTCCCTGCAGGATCTGCCAATGCCATTTCAGATGGACGTCTGCCTTTCGTAGACTCTGCGATGCGTCGATCGTGATGACGGCAGGGCCGTTGACATTGCGACACACGCGCGCAATTGCGGCGGGTGTCGTGAACAGGATTTCTCGATCTGCGATGTCGAAGTAGTCCTTTCCCACAACAGCGTTCGTTTCCTGCTGGACTTTCAGCACGGCCAACGGTGGCATTGTTCCGGGAGTGATGCTGTGAGCCATCTGAATCATTCGCAGGGGATCGAGTTGCTGTCCATCGAAGACCGGCGGGTGAGCGATTCCGGAAAGATAGTCCTTGTCCGTTTTGACCGATTTCAGGCAGCGTCTTAAAATCATTTGCACGCACGGGAACACGGTTCCGTTGGCTTGCAGTGTGTTCAGGACGTCTGGATGAAAGGCGGCCAGCGTGCTGGCAATCGCGTCCAGAAACACGCGGTCGGATCCTGAAGATCCCTGAGAAATAACAACGTAGGGCGTGTTGGCGGGATAGATGTCCCCGTAGCCTCCAGCGCCGTTTTTTCCCGGATCGTAGTCACGGTGTTCCGGGTAAACGTAAAGATGATTGCGGAAATACTGAAACGCCAGTAGCTCGGCGTTGCGAGTGTTCGTGTACGCGAATCGCGGCTGACTGCGCCAGAACGCTCCGCCCACCAAAGACGTCGACGAATTGCCCAGCGTTGTGCGGCTGAAGTACAGATGGTGTTGCAGTCCGTTGGACAGTTTTTCGGCGGCGGCGGCTGGCGAATATTCGATGCGGGTCAGCTGCGGGAAGCGCGCGTAATTCATGTTCGAATGATCGCGGTCGTGATTATCGTACAGGATGGAATTCAGGCCTGCGGCGGTGCCGGCTGCGTACCATTCGTTCAGTTGTTGGGCGACTGCATCCTTTCCGGTGGCAACGGTGTCGGGTGCGGTGGTTGTTTCGGGCGGTTCAAAATAAACCTGCAACTGCGTGAGCGTTGGCGACCAAACAGTGTTGTCTTGCGATACCATCGCGACGCCGTTGGTGATGGCTGCGGGTGTGGGGCGACGAACCTGAGGTGCCGCGGCGGGCAGGGCGGCTTGCTGCAGCAGCTGTTGCCAGCCAGTTAATTCTCGTAGGCTGGCGAGGTCGTTGTCTTGTTGCAATTGTTGTGGGCTGCGAAAGCCGAGTTCGATGGCTTTGCGAAGGTTATCCAGTGCGGCGTCGGGTTTGTTGAACCTGGCCTGAGCACACGCCAGATTGTAGTGCGACGCAAAACTTTCCGGCTGCAATGCTAGCAGAGTTTGTGCGATATGTTCCGCGACTTGATACTTCTGCTGACTGAATGCTACCAACAGTTGTTGCTGCAGGGCTGCGGTTTCGCGGAAGATTCGGGGCTGAGCGAAGACGTTGGCGTTGGTTGGCGACGGCAGTAGCTGAGCGTTCGAAGTGCTGACAATGACCGACGTTCCACCGACAGCCAGAATCGTTGCCGCGACGACGATTATGTTTCGCATCTTCATGTCTGTTTCCAGCGTTGCCATTCGATTATTAAACCTTGCTACTGCGTCTCATGCCGCAGCAGGAATTCGTGGGGAATGGTCGGTGCGACGGTCCGTTCAGTGTATGCGGAATTTCGACCCTGCACCAGTCAGCCCTAGGGCATAAGTTTGCTTGTTTAACCCGCCGCCGAAGGCAAGGAATACGCTTGCGTATCGACCTCGCCTTCGGCCACGGGTTAAACGAGTCATGCTCAATAACTCCTGCATAGGTGCTTATTGTGTTGGCCGTCTTTTTGTCTGAAAGCAGGGGCGTGACATGGATTTGGGCGTTCTGTTGTGGCGAAAGTTGTGGAGCGATATAAAACAAGCGGCCCCTGTCTACTTTCAGTGGTCGTCGAGGCGCGTGCTCATCTGATTGTCTGCGTCATTCACAATTTGCTAGGGGATTTCTGATGTTGTTCAGCCGTCGTTCGTTTCTTGCCGGATCAGCGGCAGCCGTATTGGTCCCGCACAGTTCTGCCTTCGCAGCAGTTCAAGCCGTTCCGTTGAAACTGGGACTGGTGACTTACAACTGGGGGAAAGCTTGGGATGTTCCCACGATCATCCGCAACTGTGCGGCAACCGGGTTCGCGGGTGTAGAACTTCGCAGCACTCATGCGCATGGGGTTGAGATCACGATTGATGATCAGCGTCGGCAGCAGGTGCGTCAGCAGTTCGCCGACAGTGACGTGCAGCTGGTGGGGCTGGGCAGTGCGTGTGAATATCACGCGGTGGATTCGGACGTCTTACAGAAGAACATCGATGAGACAAAGAAGTTCGTGATGCTTTGCAAAGACGTGGGTGGTACGGGAGTCAAAGTTCGTCCGAATGGTCTGCCGCCAGAGCGACCAGTGCAGCAAACACTAGAACAGATCGGCCGATCGCTGAACGAAGTCGGACGTTTTGCAGCGGATCATGGTGTGCAGATCCGGGTTGAGGTGCATGGTCGCGGGACGTCCGAGATTGCTCACATGAAGACGATCATGGATGTGGCGGATCATCCGAACGTTGTCGTGTGCTGGAACTGCAATCCCACAGACTTAGACGGCGAAGGTCTGCTGCACAACTATGAATTGTTGCAGGATCGAATGGGAACGATTCATATTCACGATCTGCGCAACGAAAAGTATCCATGGTCGGAATTGTTTCCGCTGTTGAAGCAAACGGAAGCCAACTCATTTACCGGGTGGACGTTGCTGGAAGACGGCCAAGTTCCGAATGATGTGGTGGCTGCGATGAAAGAAAATCACACACGATGGCAGGAACTGTCCGGTCAGGTTTCGGTGTAGTGTCTTGTTGAGCTTCGCCGCTTCGCCGCTTTGTGAGCTTTGATTCAGCGGTCAAGCTACGATTGCTCACCGGGCACTGCCACTTCCAGCGGGTCGTCGATTGAGAAATAGACGCCATCGGTGCGGCCGGCGGGTTCTTGATAGTTCATGCGCCACAGTCGGTGTGGCTGAAGTTCGTGCATCATGCTGGCGCAGCCTGTGGATGTTATCAGGAGCAGGCAGAGGCAGGCGAGGCGTTTCATGGGAGTGGTCCGGGAAGTTTCGCAGTGAAGTACTTCTGGTGACTGGCAAATCGCCGTCGAATTGTCGACGATTCTGGATTCTGTGAGCGACCAACTGGTGTCTCAACCGTGCAGGTTAGTTTGCAGCTCGTCCCACCAACACACGAATGACCTCTTCGATCACCATCGAAAGTTCTTCTGCTTCCCGCCGCGCCCCACTTCCAGCAATTTTGGCCGAACCTTGGAGTTCATCATGCATAAACGACTGTTTCTGGCGTTCCTTTTCACCAGTCTGTTCTCAGCTGCGTTTTCAGGAAACGTGGTTGCTGAAGATGCGGCCGTTGATTTACCGCCAATTCCGCCAATGCCAGCAAAGATCGATCTGCAGGATGGCGACACGTTTGTGTTTCTGGGTGACAGTATTACTCACCAACGACTGTACACGCAGTACGTCGAAGATTTCTTTTACCAACGGTTTCCGGAACGTCGGATTCGGTTCCACAACGCGGGCGTCGGTGGCGCGAGAGCTTGGGATGCGTTGGCTCGTATTAGTCGCGATGTGACGGACTATCAGCCTCGATACGTGTCGATTCTGTTGGGGATGAATGATGGTTCGTATCAGCCGTTCAATCCTGAAATTTTCGCGACCTACAAGCAGGACATGACAGAGCTGTTGGGGAAGATCAAAGCGTCTGGTGCCACGCCGATCCTGATGTCGCCGACCATGTTTGACGCGCGAGCCGCACGGTTGCGTCCGAACGCTCGACGACCAAGAACGCCGGAGACATTGGCGGAATACAACAGCGTGCTGGCCTATTACGGTCGCTGGCTGCAGGACGTGGCCGTGGAATCGGGAGCGTCGTATGTGGATATGTTTAGTCTGTTGAATGACTTGACGATTGACGCTCGCGAAAAAGACCCCGCGTTCACTTTAATCAAGGACGCCATTCATCCTGATGCCCCAGGGCAGGTGGTGATGGCTTATGCGATGATTGACGATCTTGGTTTGCGAAGTCCGGTGTCCAACATTCGCATTCAGCCGGATGGAAACGGTGGTTTTAAGGCGAACGCCGCTGGCGGTCAGGTTGAAAATCTGACGGGGACAAGTGACCGAATCGAATTCGACTGGACGGCCAAGGCACTGCCGTGGGTGTTGCCCGAAGAAGCTCAGTTGGGCGTGAAGCTGCTGAACTTGGGACACAAAGCCAGCAAAGAAGGGCTGGAAGTTCACGGCTTGGCGGCGGGCAAGTACGAAGTTGTGATCGATGACATCGTGATCGGCAACTACGTTGATGTGGCGTTGTCGCGGCACATCGAATTGCAGAACAATTCCGCGACGCCTCAGTACCAGCAGGCGCTGCAGGTGGCGATGTTGAATAAGCGGAAGAACGACGGGCCTGTCAGAGAACTTCGCGACGGTTGGCGCACGTTTCAGTCGTGGGCGCGGCATGACCGACAGGTCGGCGAACAACCCAACAACCAAGAACTCACCGCAGTCACCCAAAAGGAGCGGGCTGTGTTGCAAGGTCTGGAAGAAAAGATTCAACAGGCCGAAGCGGCTGCCAAGAAGATCGAAGACGAAATCTATCAGGTCAATCAGCCGATCACTCGACACTATGTGATCCGAAAAATGAAGTAATCGACTGCGCACAGCAGGCCGTTCGTCTACAATTTCAAACGATTCAACCCACTCGGAAACACCGTCATGAAAATAACTCCTTTCGTTCTGGCTGTCATGCTGCTGGCCAGCTTGGTTCAGGCAGACGACATCGCCACCATCAAAGCCGTCGGTCCCGGAGCGTCCGGCGCGGCGGATGCTCGAGCCGCCAGTGCGGCGTTGGCCAAAGGCGGCGTCAAAAATTTGCTGCCGATTTTGAAGGCCTTTCGAGGCAGTTCTCCATTGGCCAGCAACTGGCTGCGGAGTAGTTTCGAATCGATTGCTGATGCGGAAATCAAAGCCGGAGCCGCCATCCCGAAAGATGATCTGATTGTGTTCGTGAAGACGACTTCAGAATCTCCCGCCGCCCGACGTTTGGCTTATGAATGGCTCTTGAAACGCAGTCCGCAGATTGCCGATCAGTTGATTCCTGAGATGTTGCTGGATCCCGGATCGGACTTCCGACGGGATGCTGTTGATCGTCTGTTAAATCAGGCCAGCGCAGCCGAAGCGGACGCTGCTGTGGCCCTGTATCGCACTGCACTGCAGGGGGCTGTTCACGAAGATCATGTGCAGAAAATCGCGAAGGCTCTGCGCGACGCGGGTGACGAAGTGAACATTCAGAGCCACTTCGGATTTTTGAATGAGTGGCAGATCGTGGGGCCTTTCGACAATAAGGACAAGCAAGGCTATCCGGTTGCCTATCCGCCCGAACAGTCGATTGATCTGCAGGCGGAATATGACGGTCAGTTGGGCAAAGTGAAATGGGCTCCGATTTCGACGGAAGACGACTATGGCTTGGTCGACATTGCGACACAGATCGAAAACTACAAGGGCTCATTGATGTACGCCACGACCACATACACCAGCAGCAAAGACCAGTCGGTTGAGTTTCGGCTGGGGACGCCCAATGCGTGGAAGCTGTGGGTCAATGGCGAACTGGTTTTCGAACGTGAAGAATATCACCGCAGTACAAGCATGGATCAGTACAAAATTCCCGTGTCTTTGAAAGCGGGAGACAACACCGTGATGCTGAAAGTCTGTCAGAACGAACAGGACGATTCTTGGGCTCAGAAGTATCAGTTTCAGCTGCGCGTCTGCGACAGCACAGGCTCCGGCATTCCGTCAACTAACAAAACCGCTCGACACGAAAACGTGCAGGGAGCTACCAAATGAACAGTCAGCGAATCTTTTCCATCTTGATGCTGTTTGCATTGGCTGCCAATTGTCAGGCTGGCGATTGGCGTCAGTTTCGAGGCAACGCGGCCAACTCTGTGGCTGTCGACGAACAGCCACCGACAGAACTCAGCGGCGGCAGTATTGCGTGGCAGGTTGCACTGCCGGGACGCGGTGTTGCCAGTCCGATAGCCGTCGGGCAGTCGATCATTCTGACCGCCAGTTCCGGCTACGCTCAGGATCGCCTGCACATCCTGAGCTTCGATTCAGAAACCGGGGAAACTCAATGGGAACGTCAGTTTCAGGCAACCGGCCGGACGGCTTGTCATGAAAAGATGTCGGTGGCCACTCCCACACCCGCCAGCGATGGTGAACGAGTGTTCGCTTTCTATTCTAGTAACGATTTGATCTGCACGGACCTCGCCGGCAACCTGCAATGGTACCGTGGTTTGGGTTCGGAATTTCCGAACGCCAGCAACAGTCTCGGGATGTCATCGTCGCCCATCGTCATCGGCTCGACCGTGATTGCTCAAGTGGAAAGTGATGCGGAGGCGTTCGCCATCGGTGTTGATGCGGAGTCTGGGGAAACGAAGTGGAAGATCGATCGACCTCGCAAAGCCAACTGGACGTCACCCACAATTCTGCCAGCTTCCAGCAGCAGTCCGGCGCTGGCGTTATTGCAGTCATCGGCTGGACTGACCGCCGTTGATCCGGAAACTGGAACCGTGGTCTGGAACTTTGCCGACGGGGCATCCACCACGCCGTCATCGTCTGTGGTCGGTGGCAGTATTTTTATTCCCTCGAATGGCATCACGACGCTAAAGCCGGCAGCCGATGGAAAATCGTTCGAACAGTTGTGGGCATCGTCAACGTTGTCGCCATCGACGTCGAGTGCTGTTGTGATGGATGGCATGACATTTTGTGTGAACCGCACGGGCGCGTTGGCGGCAGGTGATATCGAAACCGGAGAGCGTCTGTGGCAGTTGCGATTGAAGGGGCCGTTCAGTGGAACGCCTGTCGCGGCGAATGGGCATCTGTTTTACTTCAACGAAAACGGTCTGGCATTCGTGGTGAAGCCGACTCGCGAAAAAGGCGAAATCGTATCGGAGCTGGACCTTGCGGAAACCATCCTGTCCAGCCCCGCCGTCGCAGACAACGCGCTGTATATTCGCAGTGATGGGCACTTGTGGAAGTTTGCGAAGCCGTTTTAAGTGGCGACTGCAGAATACGTGGCATAGGCTTCCAGCCTGTGAAGACGGAAACACAGGCTGGAAGCCTATGCCGCGTTTGTTCCGTTTCACAATTAGACATTCTGCTGCGGATGACATGTCCAACTTCAACATTCCCATGGCGATCGGTATCGGAGGCTTCGTTGGCGCATTGCTGAGGTTCTACATCTCAGCGGTTGTGATTCGATTTAGCGGAGACGACTATCGGTTTCTGGGAACGCTGACAGTCAACCTAGTTGGCTGCCTTGCGATTGGCGTGTTGATGACAGTTGCTGCGAAAACGACTTTTGTTTCGCCTGTGATGCAGAAGTTTCTGATCACCGGTTTGCTAGGATCGTTGACAACATTCTCGACGTTTGCGTTCGAATCGCTAGACCTGATTCAGGATGGTCGGTACGGGGCGGCGATGATGAAAATCAGTGTGAGTCTGATTGTTGGATTGTTGCTGGTGTGGTTGGGCATGTTGCTGGCCGGTGTGTTCGTCGCGGCAGAAAACGACCCCGTCTGAAGTGGTTCCTGCTTTCCAGCCGTTTGGGCGCTAACCCCGGACTGTGCGAACTTCTGTGCATGTCCGGGGCTAGCGCCCAACCGGCTGTTTTCCTGTCGTCTGCTTCAGTCGGCTGAAGTGTTACAAAATTCTGAACTCGTATCACCGCGTGGGCTACTGAGGCGCGCGGGGCGACGCTGACGCGGTTACGCGAGAGATTCCCAGTTGGAAAGCTTGGAATCGTCAATGGCTCATTTCGGATTCGAACATCAATTTGTCTGCCCCAGAACGAATTTCGCCCAGTCCGGACCACGCTGGCAGCTTTCGGGAACTCCTCGTCGTGTCGCTGCCGCTGATCATCAGCGCGGGTTCGCATTCGCTGATGAATGTAGCAGACCGTGTGATGTTGGCGGGCTACAGTCCGAAAGATATCAGCGAAGGGACGGCGTTGGATGTGATTGCGGCTGTGACTCCCGCCGGCATGTTGCTGTGGACGGTCGCCTGTGTGCCTCTGGGAACGATTCTGTACGCGAACACGTTTATTGCACAGTTCGACGGGGCCGGAAAAACGCGGCAGTTGGCAGCCTCGTTTTGGCAAGCTGTCTGGCTGGCTGTGATCAGTGGTTTGCTGCTGACATTTTTGATTCCATTCTCTGGCCTGCTGTTCACCTTCGCCGGCCATTCCGAGACGGTCGTCATTCAGGAGGTGGCTTACTTTAACACGCTGTGCGGCGGCAGTGTGTTGTTGCTGGTTTCGACAGCGTTAAGCTGTTTCTTCAGCGGGCGGCAGAAGACAGGCGTTGTGATGTACGTGAGTGTCATCAGCTTTGTGGTGAATGTGGTGCTGGATTACGCGCTGATTTACGGTCATTGGGGTCTGCCTTCACTCGGGATCACGGGGGCCGCCATTGCCACATTGCTGGCTCGGGCGTGTGACGTGGGGATGTTCAGCTTTCTGATCTGGCGAGAAGCGCGACAGGGCGATTATCCCTTGGGTTCGACATGGAGGCTGGATCGTGGATTGCTGAAAAAATACCTGCGATTCGGCGTCCCCAGCGGGCTGCACTATTTTGTTGATAACTCGGGGTTCTTAGCGTTTCTGCTCATCGTTGGAAGTCTGAATCGTGACGGGTTGGCGGCGACAAGCTTGGCGTTCAGCGTGAACAGTGTGATCTTCATACCGTTGCTGGGTTTTGGCACGGCGGTGCAAACTCTGGTCGGGCATCACATCGGCGCTGGATTGCCAGCAGCGGCTGCTCGGACGACTTGGAATGCTGTCCGCATGAGCGTTGTTTGGACGGGGGCGGCGGCCGTGTTGTTGGTTTACTTTCCGGCGTTTACTCTGCTGCCGTTTTTGGCCTTCGCGAATAATGGCAGCAACGTTGAGGCCATTCTTCCGGCCGCGGCTGACCTGTTGAAGTTCGTGGCGATCTATTCGATATTCGATGCTTTGGCGGTGGTGTTCGCATCGGCCTTGCGCGGGGCAGGGGATACCATGTTTCCGATGTTGATCACCATGATTTCCAGCTGGCTGGTGATGACAGTTCCCGCATGGCTGATTGTACAGTCTCAGACTGCTACGATTGACCACCTGTGGTTCACCTGCACGGCTCACATCCTCTTCATGGGGATCTCGATGTTGCTCCGGTTTCTGTCAGGCCGGTGGAAGCTGATCCAAGTGACGTAGGCGACTCGCCTGCGGAAGAATTTATCGCGGCGCGGATCGCAAAGATAATTGGCACGTGGAAGCGTGCTGGATGATATTGAAAACTCTATGATGACATCTCCCTATGCTGTTCTCTGGGATCTGGACCCTGAGACAATCTATTTGAATCATGGTTCTTTCGGTCCGTCGCCGATTGAAGTTCGTGCGGCTCGAGAGCAATGGTCGGCGAAGCTCGAACGGCAGCCGATGAGATTCTTTTGTCAGCAGATGGAAGAACTTCTGCAGCGGACGGCCGAAGATTTGGCCACGTTTGTACATACCAAAGCCGCCCGGTTGGCTCTGGTAGACAATGCCACGATCGCGATGAATATTGCCGCCGACAGTGTCGAACTGCAGCTTGGCGATGTAGTCCTGTTCACCGATCACGAATACGGGGCGGTCCGCAATATCTGGAATCGCAAATGCCAGTTGACCGGCGCGAAGATTGTGACGGCGCAATTGCCGTTTCCGCTGGATGACCGAGGGACTGTGAATGCAATTGCGGCCGCAATTACGGAACATACGCGAGTCCTCGTGGTCAGTCATGTGACGTCCCCGACCGCTGCGATTCTGCCGGTTCGAGAAATTTGCCGACTGGCAAAGGACCGGGGCGTGTTGACGATCATTGATGGCCCGCATGCCGTTGCGATGCTGGATCTGCATCTGGACGAGCTCGGCTGCGATTTCTATTGCGCGAGCTGTCATAAATGGCTGTGTGCGCCGTTTGGCAGCGGTTTCCTGTGGGCTCATCCGCGACACCATCATCGGCTGCAGTGTCCGATTGTCAGTTGGGGAGGATCGATGGCGGGGCGTTCTGCCTGTTGGCAAGATCGCACCAATTGGCTGGGCACGCGAGATCCCGCCGCGTTACTTTCAATCGCAACCGCGATCCGTTTTTTGCAAGGCGTCAGGCTGCAAAAGTTCCGCGAATACGCTCACGAATTGGCCTGTTACGCCCGCCGCGAACTGCTGTCGATTGATGGCGTCGGTCCCCTGTGTACCGCCTCGGAATCTGACTTCGTATGCATGTGTGCTGTTGAGTTGCCTCAGCCCGCTGGTTGGCAGCCGGGCTATCACGGTCAGCCCGACCCGCTACAGATCGAGCTGCGGGACGAACACGGAATTGAAGTGCTGGTGGCTGCGTGGAAGGGGCGACGCTTCCTGCGACTATCCGCTCACTTGTACAGCTCAAGCGACGATATCGAAAAGTTAATGGCGGCGATTCACGGTTCGAGTCACCTGAGGTAGTCGATGGGTGTCATCCCATCCACGAAACGAGTCCCGGCGGGACGACAGAAGGTCAGGCACGGGCCACGTCTGTCGTCCCGCTGGGACTCAAAACAGGGAAAGTATGAACCGGTCAATGTGGTCACCGGCAAGAGTCTGCCGTCCCTCGGGGACTAAATCGCATCCGCTTCGTTCGCTGGGCAGTCTTCGCTGGCGGACGACAGATCTTCAACCGGAATGTGACGACTACTTCGCCAGTGCTTCTTCGATCAGTGTGACAACTTCCGGTGCATCCGGCTGGGTCCGTGTTTTGAATCTCGCGGCGACTTTGCCGTCTTTGCCGACGAGAAACTTTTCAAAGTTCCAACCAACGTTACTGTGATCTTCAGCGGTCGATTTCAGGAAATCGTACAACGGGGCTTCCGTCTTTCCGTTGACGTCGATTTTGGAAAACATGGGGAATTTGACAGCATACTCGGCAGAGCAGAACTGGCGAATCTGGTCTGCATCGCCCGGTTCCTGTGCGCCAAATTGATTGCACGGAAAACCCATAACAACCAGCCCTTGATCGGCGTACTTTTCGTACATCGCCTGCAGTTGACGATATTGTGGAGTCGCCCCGCATTCGCTGGCGACGTTGACAACCAGCAATACTTTGCCTTTGTACTTGGACAGATCGATGTCTTTGCCGTCTAAAGATTTGACCGTGAATTCATGAACGGTTTCTGCAGCCTGAGGCGCGGCTGTCGGTTTGGTTTCGTCTTCTGCTGACACGTGTGCTCCTGTGGCGACTAATACGGTTAATGCTGCTGCAACGAATCGTTTCATTCTGCAAGGACTCCTGTTTTAAATGACCGGACAACATGCCTCGTCCAGACTACAATCTGGCTCAAGCGGCGAAGTTTGAGGGTTTCTGAGCGAAGGCCGGGAATGACCAAGGCTTCCGCTATTCTGGCCGAATAATAGTATAGACGTCGGTACGCTTCTTAACCTGTTTTATTTTACAAACTCAATGTCCTCACGCTGGGCTGAAAATCAAAGCCTCATGGCGCGCCGGTTTTTTCTGGCGATGATCGTTCAGGCGGCCGTGTGTCTCGGTCTGTCTCTGCTGTTGGCGTGGATCTTTGAATCGCCGCCGCCATCAGACAGAATTCGCCTGCCGATGGCATTTCAGTTTGGAACCGCATTTTTGCTGTTCGGCAGTTGGCTTCTGCATGTCAGCCTGGGCTACGTGAAGATCGAACGGCAGGCCGACTTTCGAAGATCGCTGCTACTGGCGTTGGTGTTTGCCGTGCTGTTTGTGGGAGTGCAGTCGTATGGGCTGTGGGGCTTCATGCACAGCACGAAGGACCATCAGAATCCACAATTGAACACGCATGGCTTCGTGTTCATGTTTTCCGCGTTGCACGCGATGCACTTTTTGGTGGCCCAGTCGGTGCTGCTGTGGGTCACTTTGGCTGCCTATTCTGATCGCTACGATCACGAGTACTATTTTGGCGTCACTTTTGCCGCTTGGTTTTGGCACGCCTTGGGGATCGTTTGGGTGGCGATTCTGTCTGTGTTTTCGATCGCGGCGTGAACTCTGCTTCAGAACAGATCTCGGACAGCAATTTCTAGTCCTGGCAATACGTCTGCAACACGCAGAGTCTGGTCGGCGTTGAACAGTTCCGGCTGGCGGCTAGGACGATGAACAATCACCGTCTGAAAATGTGTGTCCAGAATCCAAACGACCTGCACGCCGTAGGCTAGGTAGTCATCGACCTTCCGCCCGATATCTTCCTGCTTGTCAGACGGCGATAGGATCTCAACCGCTAACAGAGGAGCTCCATCGATCATCGTTGTATCGTCATTCTGACGAGCCGCGTGGTCGGCGGTGATAAACACGACGTCGATGCCGACGGCGCTGTCCGCTTTGCCGTGCAGAATGCAACCGACTTCGCCGGAATGCACTTCGCCGGGTTGGTCCCGTTGACCGTCGACCCAGTTCCCAATCAGCTTGGCCGTGGCGGCTTCTGTCTTGGTATGTCGGCGATTGCGTCGTGTTATTTCCGTTTCTCCCTTAACGACAACGACACCCCGAATCAAATCACGATCAATTCCGTCGTCGGGCAGAGCGAGAAACTCTTCCGCGGTCATTAAGCCTGATGCTGTTTCGGTATTCATGAGAAATGTCTCCGCTGGATTTTGACGAACACCAGTCTATGGAAGCAGCCATCTGGAAGCCAGACCCGTTGGGCTACGACAAGGAACTACGTGGCTAGACCGGTTTGATCTTGTCGTTCGCTGATTTGCCGATGATGGGGATCATGGCCCCGGCAATGATGATCATCTGCACGGCGATGAAAACACCCAGTGCCAGCAGTCGGCCTTCGGTGAAGCCGTAGGTATGCAGACCAGCCTTCAGTTCGTTGACGCCGAACCATGACCACGCTGTGACCACGTTTCCGAAGATGGCCAGCACGGCAGTTCCGTAGTCTCGCACCATCTTGTCCCAGCGAGCGTGCAGGATGAAGGCATTCCACATCACGATCAACATGGCTCCGTTTTCTTTAGGGTCCCAGCCCCAGAATCGTCCCCACGAATCATCGGCCCATAGTCCACCCAAGACAGTTCCTACCAGACTGAAGAACAGGGCAAAACACAAGACGCCGTAAATCATTTTGCCCAGTCCGGTTAGGTCTTCGCGACTCTGTTTGGAGCCGACCATCCACATCACGCAATAGGCAATCCCTAATACGCCAGCCAAAAACGCGGCGGCGTATCCCAACGTGATGCACACCACATGCGTCGCCAGCCAGAAGGTTGTGTCCAGAACAGCCTGCATCACGCCCATCGTGTCGCCTTCGTCACGGGCCAAGTAATGAGCGATCATCAGCGTGCCCATGCCCACGGAAGATCCCATAATATTGCCAATGCCGTTCTTTAGGATCAGCTCCACGACAAAGGCAGATCCGACAACCGCCCAGCCAATGAAGATCGCGGACGAGTACAAATTCGTCACGGGGGGGCGGCCAGAAATATGCATTCGCATCAACAGGGCCCCAGTGTGGATCAAAAACGTTAACGCCATCAACCAGAACGCGGTCCGCCGGAGCGTTTTCGACCAGATGATCCAGCTAAAGAACGACATCAGCATCACTGGCAAATACAGGTAAATCGCCTTCATGAATGGTTCAAAGTAATTGAAGAACGCTTCTTCGCTGACGATCGCCGCATTCAAGTGAGGCATCGGATTGGCACTCAAGTATGTCCTGTAATCGGTGACACTCTCGTTGAATTGTTTCACATCTCCGTCAGACCAAGCCGTCAGAATGGAAACCATCGATTCCGCTGACTTCTCAAAAGCGGCCGACTTGTCTGTATCGTAGATCAAGTCACCGACGCGCTTGTCCAGATCATCCAGCACCACATTGGCGAGTTCGATGTTCATCTGCGCCGCCAAGGCGGCTTCGTCGCTGGTGGCAACTGACTGCAGTCGGGTGCGGATCTGAGCTAGTCGTTTGTCCGAGTCGCGTTGATTGAGTTCTTCGAACACCTGAAACATATCGGCCGAAATTCGTTCCGCCGCAATGCTGCGAATCGTTTCGTCGGACACAGGCACCATCATTTCTGCTGTTGTCGCACCGGGCTCCGCGTCAGCAATGATGCCGACGATGCTCTTCAAGAAGCCGTCCAGATTTTTCGATTCCGAGGCTTCTCGAGCCTTGTTTTTCAATGCGTCTGGGGCCAGATCTTCGCCCGCCTGTGTCGCGGCGGCTTTCACTGTTTCCAGCAGCAATGCGGCACTGCCGTCCACTGCGTCGGTGACCAGTTTTCGCGGCAACACATCACTCATGTACCTCGTCACATCATCGCGTTGCGTAATCCCGGCCGCCCGGAATTCCTCGATCACGTTTCGCAGAGCACTGGCTGCAATCATGGTTTCCCACGAACGTTGTTCGTTGTCTGACCCGGTCGGGACAGCCATGATGGCCGGGCTATCGCCCAGACGATTTAGAACCCACCAAGCTTTGACCATCGAATCCAGCAGGCTCTCCGAATCACGCACAAGAAAAATGTTTTGCATCGAATCGACGCGACCGACCGTACGAAACAAGGCGACGACACGTCGTTGCACTTGGCTCATGCGATGCTGCTGCTCGGCCATTTCTAGCTTCAGGCCTTCGCGGTTGATCTTTTCGAGTTCCGGAAGGTTCTTCTGAATTTCTTCGACGCTATACGTCAGCCCGGCCCGTTTTTCGAGTCCCAGTAGGGACAGCACTTGATCGTCGTCGATTTTGATCACGGGGTGTCGGCGAGCAAGATCGGGGCGAGCGGCGACGTCCAGAAACCATCTGACGGCCGACATGCGTGCAGTCATGTTGCCTCGCAAACGTTCTTCGACGGCTTCACGCCCCGAAGCTGTCAGTGACATGACTTGTGCAATCCAAGCTTCGTAGCTTCCGGAAAAACCATCCAGTGCGGTTTCGTCGACGGAAGGCCAATACTTACTGATGCTCTGCAGTAGCTCTTCACGGACTTCTGGATCGTTCAGTTCTGCTTCGGAAAGTTCGCCGTTGAAGGTCGTCTTGTGGGACGTCATCAATAGTTCTGTGCGAGCGAACGAATCGATCGGCTGAGACCGGCCCTTCCACGCGACTGGAATCTGAGCAAAGCTGTATAGATTCATGGCGTTCGGATCGGCTTTAGGCGTGCGAGTTTTACTCAGCAGCCACCCGGCACTCAGGGCCACAATCAGAATCGGAACAACAACCGGCCAGATCGATTTTTCGGTATCTGGCTGACCTGATCCGGTCGTCGGCTTCGGCTTGCTGGCTGCCGCGCGGATGCCAGCCGGAAGGTTCGACTTCGGTGTGGCTTCGGCGTCGAACGGATTTTCGCGATCGCCGTTGCCCTGCGGACTCGTCTGATCGAAACGCGAAAGATAGCGTCCCAGCGTGAGACCGAATTGAGCGAACATGCCGACGGCCACAATCATGCACGCAATGTACGGCAGCATCCAGCCGGTGTTACGCACCACAGACAGCGTGGTCATTTCTGTGCCATCGGGCAGTTCGTTGTAGCCCGACTGATAGAAGGTTTCGCCTTTGTATCGCAGCGGATTGTTCATCCACAACGCGTACTCTTCGGCTTCCCCCGTCTTGTTGTCATGGATGATGATTTTCGACCGATAGTCTCGCGGTGTTGATGAGCCCACATAGTTGGTGCGACTAACATCCAGCAGTTCCACTTCGTAGTCTTTGTAGTTACGCTGAAAACGCAGATAGAACTGATAGTCTTGGCCGTCCACGGTGGCTTGTTCTGCGATCGGCACACTGCGGGCTTCGCTGACATCTTGAGAACACAGCAGAGTTTCGATTTCTTTGCCGGTTTCGCGATCCAGCAAGGTGAACCGGATGGCTCCCATATCGTGCGAATCGTCCATGCCGGTTACGGTGTCGATTTCAACCGGAGTCGCAAAGGTTCCCAAGCCTGCGGTGGCCAGTTTGTCTTCTCCCGGTAGGCTAGAACGTAGCTGGACGTTCCGCAGAAACTTGCCTTCCACACGCAGTTTGAAGGGCAGTGATGGTTGGTCGATAATTTTGTCTTCCGGGGCTTCGGCGTCGCTGGCGGCCACAATTCGTGATTCAGGAATCGCGAAGACATGATCCTTGTCGTCCTGTCGGTAGACGACAGCCAGTTCGATCTGCCGTGTGTCACGCATGTACGACAGCTTTTGGCCTTCCTGCAGTGCCAGCATATTTTCTTTGGCGTAGAAGCCGACCTGCAGTTCACTGAACATCAACAGTGCGACACCAATGTGTAGCAGTACGATTCCGCCGCGTCTGCCAAATAGCAACTGGCAGCCAATCAACATCACAACGGCACAGGCCAATCCCTTCAGCAGTTGCCACAGAATTCGCATGGATGACAAATTCAAGCGAGCCGCTTCACCACCGACCACAAAGTAGGCCAGCACGCTGCCAATCAATACGCCGATCGTTCCCAGTACAATGCGTTCTGGCAGTGAGACATTGGATTTGATCAAGGCGGCACCGATCGGAACAGCGGCGGCAACGGCCAGCACTGCCAACATCAGATGCCAGATCTGCGTCGGCGATAGAACGGAGTTCCCATGCTGGACGCCCGTTTGGTCATTCCCCGTGTACACCACCAGAAATGTCAACAAAGCACCCACGGACAGAATGCTGAGGCCTGCGATCAACTGGCTGCCTGCGGCTCGAATTTTGAAACGCAGTGCATGGGCCGTCAGCAGGTTGGCCAGCATAATCCAGCCGATGGTCCAGCCACCCGGAAACGGAAAACTGCGAAGCATCCCGAGCGAATTCCAGTCGAATTCGACCAGCGACGGAAACATGGATGGTGGAAAGAAATCCGCCACGTCGATCCACGCCACGTAGGTTCGAAAGTACTGACCGACAACCAGCCAGACATCGCGTCGCGCCTGAGCCAAACTGCCGACGAACACGACAAACATACCCATCAGAAACAGGACGCAGGTCAGCTTCATCGACGCGAACACTTGGACGCAGCGCCATGCCATGGCCGACAACCAATCCTCCGAGGAGTTTGTGTTGTCGCTCGAAGATACTTTGCCGGGGAGTGCTGTTGTCGACATGTCAGATCTCTTATTCGAAAGCGGTTAACGGCAAACCGTCAGCCAGAATGCTGAGTTGGCGTTCTGCCGTCTTACGGTAACTTCACAGATTCACAAAATTCTCTGAACGTTTTTCGCTGTTGTTCGGCCACTTCATTATTGCTGCGAAACTTGAAAATCCAAAGCTTATTCCCTTGAGGCAACAGGAGGCCCAGAATGGACGCTTCTGCGCCTTTGAAGTCGACATAAGTGCCATTGCCGCCTGTTAGCTTGATCAATTCGGTTCCCGCCATCGGGTCATCTTCTGCGCCTGGTTCGATGCCAATTTGGCCCCGCCATCGAGTCAGCTGCGGTACCAGTCCCGCGGCGATTGGTAAGTCGCTTAAAGTGATACGAGCTTCGTCGCCCTTAGGCCCGACCTGCCACGCGATCTTGCTGAACTGATCGTTGTCGGCGATCGCCCACGTTTCGGGGACTTCCCACTCAAACGGGATCGCTCCGAACTGATTTTTCAGCAGGTCGCTGGTGAAAATCCGTTCGTTCTCGATGGGAACAACGTATTCGCGGATTTCTTCAACCGGCTGGCAACCAGAAAACAGCAGCAGCGGAATCGAAATTCGCAGGAGATGTGGATGAAGTGGGCGCAAGTGGAATTCGTTCTTTACGGACAGGTCGAGCCTGTTGGATGGGCGGCCATGAATTGTGGGGATCGCTCAGCGTAGGATCATGACGTTAGGAAATGCAGGGCTGATCTGAGATTTGAACGACCTGTGGCGGTCTGAGGTGGGAAATTTTGGCGGGACAACAATTGAATTATATGAAGCCTTCTGCCGAAAGCCATGCGCGAACAAGCGGAAGCCGTTCGATGCTCAGAAATCTGAACCGCGACCTTGGGAATTAGAAAATCAGGGTGCCCACTCGACCGACATTCCGGCTGTGATTTTGGCTCGATGCGTCCGCTGTCGCTATGCAATTTGTAACGATTACGTAACCTTTAACGATACCGCTTCCAACCCGCGTCGCTGACTTGGTGACGTCCCTCCTGATTCTGAGATTCCCACCGATGCCTAAAAACTCCCTGCTTCCACGAATCACGCTGCTTGGCCTGTTGGCCGTAACTGTCGTTCACAGCCTGTTTTCTGCAGCGATCTATGCAGACGGTGCTGATCGTCGCGTCTTCGACGTCGGTCAGCAACCTGACGACGTTCGCTTGCAGGAACCGACCGATCTGAACGGCTATTTTCCGTTCGAGGTTCCAGCTTCGAAGGCCGAATGGGAACAACGCAAAGCGGAACTCAGGCAGCGCGTACTGGTGGCCACGGGGTTGTGGCCCCTGCCCGAACGCACGCCTCTGAAGGCTGTGATTCACGGCAAGGTTTTACGAGATGGATTTACTGTTGAGAAAGTCTACTTCGAAAGCCTCCCAGGGCACTTTGTCAGCGGTCTGTTGTTTCGGCCAGAGGGTACGGCAATCACCAAACGCCCCGCCGTGCTGTCACCGCACGGTCACGGCGGCCGGAACCATGATTACGGTGCCGACAAGATGCCAGCGCTGATCGAATCGGGCGCTGAGCTGCATCCGGAGTCCGGTCGTTTTCCGAAACTCGCGCGATGTGCTCAGCTAGCACGCATGGGCTGTGTGACGTTTATCTTCGACATGATGGGATACGTCGACAGCCAGCAGGTGTCTTATCAGTTGGCTCATCGTCATGCCGACCGCCGGCCGAGTTTCGAAACCAACAAGGGCTGGGGCTTCTATAGTGCTCAAGCAGAATCGCGGCTGCACAGTGTGATGGGGCTGCAGACTTGGAACGGTGTTCGCGCACTCGACTTTCTGGCCAGTCTGCCCGACGTCGATCCCGCCCGCATCGCAATTACCGGCGGCAGTGGCGGAGGAACTCAAACGATTCTGCTGGGAGCCATCGATGATCGTCACATCGCCGGTTTTCCCAACGGCATGGTGTCGACCAGCATGCAGGGCGGCTGTACGTGCGAAAACTGCAGCCTGCTCAGAATCGGCACGGGCAACGTGGAACTCGCCGCAGTGTTTGCCCCTCGTCCGCAGGCCATGACCGCGGCCAACGACTGGACAAAAGACATGATGAAAAAAGGCTATCCAGAACTGCAGCAGTTGTATTCGATGTTGGGAGTCCCGGACCACGTTTATTGCGAACAGATGCTGCACTTCCCGCACAACTACAACGCTGTGACCCGCGGCATTATGTATTCGTGGATGAACAAGCACCTAGATCTAGGTATCAAAGAACCGATCACAGAAGTCGAATGGAAGCCGCTGACGGAACAGGAATACACCGTCTGGAACGCACAACATCCAGCGCCCATCGGTGGCGATGACTATGAGCGGACATTGCTGCAACAACTGGACGAACGCGACCGCGCCGCACTGCATCAGCATTCGCCGCAGGGCAGTACGCAGGTGCAAAACTATTTGGCGACTGTGAAGTCCGCTTGGGAAACCATGATCGGACGCGAATTGCCGAAGTCTACTGACGTGCAGCGCACAAAAGTCTGGAAAGAAACGCGCGCCGGCTATGTCGAATTCGGTGACGTGCTGACCCTGAAAACCAACGGCGAACAACTGCCGATCATCTCGTTGTATCCCAAGTCTGTCGACTGGAATCAAAAAGTCGTTTTGTGGATCGACGGGCAGGGCAAAGCTGGCCTATTTCCTAACGGCGAAGTGCACTCAGACGTGCAGCGACTGATCGATGCCGGCTATTCTGTGGTGGGTGTCGACCTATTCGGGCAAGGGGAATTCACCACCGACGGAAACGCACGTGTTGAAAACCCGACGGTCAAAAATCCTCGCCAGTTTGCCGGCTACACCTACTGCTACAACGAAACATTGTTCGCTCGCCGAGTTCACGACATCCTGACGGTGACCGCCTGGATTCATGGCGACGAACACAGTGCTCAGGCACTGCATGCGATCGGAGTCAACGGTGGTGGTCCGCTACTGGCGGCCGCTGGGGCGATCGCCAGTGGAAAATTCGACGCGACCGCGATTGATACTCAGGGTTTTCGGTTTGCAGAATTGGCCGACTGGAAACACGCCGACTTCCTTCCCGGAGCCGTCAAGTACGGCGACCTGCCGACGTTACTGGCCCTGTCCGCCCCGAGTCGACTGTGGATTGGCGGCGAATCCGCACCGCCATCGATCGTGAAAACGGCCTACAAGGCCGCCGGAGTGGACCCTTCGGACCTGGTTTCTTCAAGCAATGGCCGCTTGGACACAACGACCGCCGCGACCGACTACATCCTGCAGCAGTAGGACAACCACGTCGCAGTGTCTCTGGGAGTCTATCTTGCGTCGGAATGACGGGCCGGCGATCCGAATTCGGCGAACTTTGTCGTTTGAGTCGTGTCAACAGTTGAGATACGCACCGATCGATCAGATGTGCGCAGCAAACAGCTTGACACCCACGAAATCCGGTGGTAGCGTTCGCAAATCAGGATGGAAGTCCAGAAACGCGGGGGATTAGCTCAGTTGGGAGAGCGTCTGGCTGGCAGCCAGAAGGTCATGGGTTCGAGCCCCTTATCCTCCACTTCGAAAACCACTGTTTTTACAGTGGTTTTTCGCATTTCCGGGCGTCTGCGGCGCTCAGTGCGAGGGCACGGTAATTCCAGCATTTCTCAGATTTCTCTGATTTTTATTGCTCATGCCGTCCCCTTGACCGTGGCCCCTGATCGTTCTGAGCGCACCAAAAGCACTCTCTTCCGAGGTGTTTCGTGACGAGTCAATTGCTCGTTTCCGCGGTCCCAAGCGTGGGACGGCGGCGGGGCAATGGGAAAAGAACAGACTGGACCACTAGCTACGCGAGTCAAAGTTCTTCGCCGCCGTCGAGGACGTCCTGAGCGAAATGCAGGACTCGGTAAATGATCACATCCTTGCCGTCGATCGTGAAGAGCACGCGACGCGTGAGCTTCTTCGAAACGCCCTACCGCAAGTGGCGAATGGGTCTGTCCAGTGATGCCGCTTCAGGAGCCATCCCACAACGAGTTGGCATGTTGACAAGGCTTTTCATTGACCGATAGATGCCCAGACACCACTGATCGGCCTGAGCCTTGGATCGGTGTTCCTCCCACCAGTCAGCATTCCGGTTGCTATCCAGCTCCGCCTTCTGTGTCAGGCGGACAATGAACACTAGACGGCGTCCGCAGTGATACCACGTTGGCGACGGAATTTTGCGTTGAATTCGTCGAGCGTGGAAGTCTTCCGGCCTCAACGTCTTCTATGCCCTCACGAACTGCCTGAAGGTCTGCTTCCTTCTTGATCAAGCGATTGACGTAGTCTTCGACGTTGTCGAAGCCAGCTGACATTGCCATTTGTTGAACTTCGGCTTCGCTAGAAATCGGGATCTGCATGTCTTTGCTCCTGAGTACAGAATATCACAGACCAGCATCAAATCTCAATAAATTCACGCCCCACGCCCCACGGCGAAATGTTCACAATGGCGTGGAAGATTGTTGCTGAAAACCACACTCCTTTCCTATGGTCCGCTACACACTATTCCGTTGGCCCGTGCACAGAACATCGTGAAGACGTACTTCCGTTCAAAACAGTTCGAGTTGCGTCGATGGTGTGATCTTCACGCCTTCGGCGTTGGGAAAAATTTCTTTCCGCTGATCGCCTGTTGATGCTTGGTAAGCGCCCACCAGCACCATCCGTTGCCGGGGGTCGTTGGTTCTCAGGCTTCGGCGTTTTGCTTGAGTCTGGCGAGTCGGCGTTCGAGCCGTGTGCGGTCTCGGCGGGCGGCTGTTTGGCGTCGTTCTTCGTCTCGATACGTGCGGATGGATTCCGGGTATGATTGCTTTCAGATGTCCGGACGCAGTGAGGCGTAGTCGGTGAGAGAAAACTATGGGGACACGGCACTTTGTTGACGTGCCCCGCGAGATTCTTTAGTCTGCGTGTCTGACTGCTGGTATTGTGTTTGGTTGGGAAGGTGTTTTGATGGCTCGTTTAGCTCGTGCTGAGGTTTTCGCTACGGACGAAGTGGCCATTGTGCATGTGATGAATCGCGTCGTACGCCGTTGCTTTTTGCTGGGTGATGATCCAGATCGGGCGCGCACTTTGGGTAGGGGTGTGAATATGGGTAGACTTGCGCGAAGTGGTTGAGGATGTCATCATAGGGTGTTGTTGTTTTGTCACCCTAAATTTTGGAACGCATTCTCATGGAAGTCTCTTTGGACGAGTTTGAAGGTTTGAAAACGATCGCCGGCTGACTCAACGATCCTCGCACGCCCATCAACATATTCCATACCGTTGAAAACATCATCGCGATCACCAT
>JBDNHJ010000111.1:0-2962 GCA_041688835.1 Fuerstiella sp. | reverse complement strand
TCTCGCCTTGGGCTTCATGGAAAGTACACGGCTTCCCCTCGCAACCGGTCAATTCCCCGCCTTCGCATTCCACCGATTTCATTTGATAGCAACCGGAACCGCGTGCCGTTCTGATTTCGCCTTCGGACATGACCGAAGGCAACGATGCCACGTTTGTTGCTCCCATGAATACAAGGTTGCACAGTTTTCTACGTCCTCCAGCGCCTCAGTTTCACAGTCATCAATGTGACTGAGCGCAGCGTCTAGGCAATCTTGGATTTCTCCGTTCGCCGTTGCTTGACAATCAGCGGAGCAATCCGCAAAGACGGAATGGGGAACCATCATCGTGACAGACATGACGACGCACACCCACGAACTCATATCATTTCGCATCCGTAGAACTTTCATTTAATTGACTACGCTTGCGGTTACGCATGTAGCCATAAGACAAGAAACTGAGAGTAATAACCGCGACGTTAACTGCTAACCAGAATCGCGAACGGTTGTTGGCTTCGGGCGGCAGAACGATGGATTTTGTGCCGGATGCGGCGGGCGAGGCCGCCGTCTCTCGAGCATTCTTTCGCGCTCGATCGGCCGTCTCTGTGATGGCAGTACGGTAGAGCTCTTTCCGCCTTTCCGCGGCTGCTGCAGTCTTAGCAAAATCCGGACGTAGAATGGCCGAAACTTCGCTGATATAGGCTTGGAAGTTATCAACCTTAGTTGTTTCGTAGCCGTCCGGAACAACGAATTCTTCGTCAGAGATTTTCTTCCGGCTGTAGTCAGAGTACGTTGTTCGATCCAGTTCCGCACCGTTCTTCCCAAACACTAATACTTCGTAAACCGTGTAGTCATCGGCGTCAATCCACTTAACAGTCTTAATCGCACCCTCAGTTGGACCGGAAACTTCGAACATGGTTGGCGCTTGCCCCACCAGAGACGAACTGTCGTACGCTTCCTCAACAACGAAGTATTCTTTTCCCCCTTGCCGTTTTCGGGTCATTGATCCAGCGACGGTAGAATTCTCGTTAGGTGCCGGACGTTGTGCTTCGCGGATTTTCTGCGTCGCACTAAGAATGAACGAGGCATCCAACGGCGCTTTTGTTTCGAAAAAACGTGATAGATGGCGTCCGGATATTTGATAATCGTAAGCGGCATCGGTTTGGTCATTCGCCACCGTGTGACCGGGGTAACGCCTCCCAGCAGTCCTTCAGCCACCTCGAGTTCACGATCATCTACTGATATTCTGTATTGCACCGGCGGTTGCATGGCTTCACGGCTCAGGCGGACGACCTCACGTAAAGTAGGCTCAGCCGCCACTAATCCAACAGGGATCGCGGCTTGAGTCAAAAAAACAATGACGCAAAAATAAATCCTGTAGATCATTGAGAGCCCCCGGTGACGGAAAGATTGTCGACCATTACTCGTGTTGTCGTGGAAACGGAATGCGGCTTCAGGTCGGCAGTTCGGACGTCTGGATTCGACACCACAACGCGGATCAGATCATGCGAAGTCCGCACTTCGCTCGTCGCTCCAGCCTTCACTGCAAGCCTGAGCCAATCTGCCGTTCTCTCTATTACTTGGAGATCGACGGTGCCTCGAAGCGACGAAATCTCCACACGACTTTCGACGAGGTTGTAAATATCCGAATGAATAATCAATTCGTCTCCGGTAGAAGTATCCTGTGGATTATTCAGATGGATCGACTCTGGGACGCACCACAAAACTTTAGGGATTCTCGCTTGGAGCTTGAATACGAATTGCGTGAAATCCGCCGCCGAAGAACTGGTTGACACTGTCACGCGACCGTCGACCAGTCCGCCAGAATTCGATTTCAGTTTATACGGCACACGAAGAAAATCTCCGGGCTCCACGATCGCCCCTTCAGTCACTTCCACATGGTCGCAACTGCATGTGGTGCGTACTCTGGTCACTTGAAACGGCTGATCCGTTTGATTCTGCACTGCAAAGACAAATTCAGGTTGTTGCCCAAGGCGTAGCCGTCCAAGGTCCATATCACGGGGCGAATCCTGTCGGGGATACTGCGAGTCATGCTGTGGAAAGTCGTGTTCGGGCACAGCTATGACGGGGGCAGCCACCACCGACAAGTTCCCATCTGAGGGACCGTCGGTAGCCGAAAACACTACGAAAAAAGCGATTAGCCCCAGAAGTGACGTAGCCGCGACGGCAATGGTGAGCATCGAACGGGATTTGTTCCGCGAAGAAGTATCAGAAAGTAGAGTTTCATTGGCATCAGAAGGGCGGAAAAGCCAACAACGGAACAGCGTCCACAGCGCAATGAGTCCGTCAGAAGCACGCAACTTTTTGCCCTGATCTTCGTTCCTGTGGTGATAGGCAATTGGTTTTTCGACGATTCGGCGATGTGCGAGGCTTGCCTTTGCCGTCACTTCTGCACAGAACTCGAAACGCTCGCAATTGAGATTAAAGGATCTCAGGTCTGTGGTGCGGAACAGTTTGTAGCAGGTGGCTTGATCGGTCAGGCGGATGCCGTACAGCAGGCGAGTCAACAGATTCAGAAACCGTACGCCAGATTGCAGGACGAAGCGACCTTGTTGCAGGTTGGGGTTGTCCAAATAGCGACTGCCAAACACAACGTCTGCGTCGCCGGACTGCATGACCTTCCACAGTTTGTCAATGTCGGCGGGATCGTATTCGAGGTCTGCGTCCTGAATCAGCACGTGTGTGCCGGTCACATGCTCCAGTCCCGTGCGGATGGCTCGCCCTTTGCCTCGATTGGCGGCATGTTGCCACGCAACCACACGCTGCAAGTCATCCGCCGGCAGGGCTTCGATGAATTGCTGCACGGCATCCCATGTGCCGTCCGTAGAACCGTCGTCCACAAACACGATCTCGGACACGACTGACTGCTGCAGGACACGTCGCAGAATTTCCGCGACAGTACCCACTTCGTTGAAGGCTGGAATAATGACCGACAGGGTGGCCTGAACTGGGACCACGGCAGCGG
>JBDNHJ010000110.1:0-16444 GCA_041688835.1 Fuerstiella sp. | reverse complement strand
GGTCGCAACTGTGGTGACGGATGCGTTTGTTGCTGTTGAACCGCTGATCACTCGCATTGCACGAAAGCCCAAATATCCACCTCCGCGGTTGGTCACTTCGTACTTGCCACGAGTAGTCGGGCGACAGTCGAATACCGGATTTGCCCAACTGCCACCACGAATGATCCCGAAATCGGACGTGCTGAGATTCACGGGGTTGACCCGAATTTTGGTGTCGGCTGGATACAAATCTGAATAGGCATCCCTGCACCACTCAAACATATTGCCCTGCATATCATACAGGCCAAAGACGTTTGGTTCTTTCAGTGCTACGTGCTGAGCGCCTGGTTCTTCCGGTGGATTGAGATCACCATAAATCGTGTTTTCGAACCAGGCAAATTCTCGCAGGCGAGCTGGGTAGCTGGCGAATCCGTAGGGCAATTGAGTGCCGCCGCGACAAGCAAATTCCCATTCAGCCTCAGTTGGCAAACGATACGTTTGCTTTTCGCGGGCACTGAGTTTTTCGCAGAAGGCCTCCGCGTCGGTTCTGTTGATAAACGCGACGGGCTGATTATCACCCTCCGCACCGATGCCTTGCCATGGCTTGGTGCCCATGACGTCAAACCATTGCTTTTGCGTGACTTCTGTGACCCCAAGGTAATACGGCTCGGTAAGGCGGACAGGATGCTGCGGCCCTTCGTTTTCAAAGCGTGGCTCCTCATCTTCAGCAGCCCCCATAAGGAATTCACCAGCTGGGATGAGTTTCAGCTTCATTTCACAGCCATTTGTGCATTCGACAGGCTCTCCGACATATTGAGCCCAATCGTTCTGATATTGCTGTGCCTCGCGACGCAAGAACGGAGTTTTAGCCAGTTGCGGAACTGTTGATGCTGATTCACTTGTTGAACTAGCAGGATCTTCGGTGTGCTCACTGATGGTTCTCTCGCCGTTATCCGTGTCAGAGTTTGCCGTTTTCATCGTGTTCGATTCATCTGAAGACAGGCCCTGGGTCTTCGGACGACTCAACAGCTCAATATCGACCGGCGAAATATACAACACTTGCCGACCGTCCTTGGTGATTTCAAACGTTCGAGGATCATGCACCACTGCGCCGCCGTTAGTTACCGAAAAGCTGTGCGAACCAAACGAGACGACAACCGAAACCGGCTGACTTCCATCTGAGTCTGAAGAAATCGCGTATGCATTGCCATCGACAGACAGCGTAAGATCTCCTCCCTGACTCTGCAGCCAATCGTCATCCACATGAACGGCCAGAGTCTGCTGGCCGCTCCTCAGATAAATGATCGTGTAAGAATAGACGGACGCAAAAACCAGCAGCCCGGTCAGCACCGCATAAATGACCCATCTCGTGAAAAGGTTGGTTTCAGGTATTGGCTGAAGGCGACCGGCTTCGAAGCGATATCTTCGCTGAGCGGCTGGGTTTTTTCCGTAGGTCTGCAGTGCCTCCCAGAGCCCTCTTGCGTATTTGTTGCCGGGCTTGAGTTTCAGGAACTTCTTCAGTCTTGGTTGCAGCCCCGCGATGGATTCTTTGCGTTCGAGTGTTTTGATTTCTGCCAGCAACCCTTCGGCATCAATCTCTGTTTGCTCAGCCCGTCGAAGCAGGTCTTCCATTTCATCGTTGCGTCTCAGTTCCGGCACGTCTTCAATCAGTTGAATGCAGCCGCGATAGTCATGCCCTTTGAACATTTCTTCTGCGGTTGCGAGCAGTGCGTTGATTCCCGCCGGGTCCAGTGCTCTGGATTCCTTTTTAACGGCGGGCAACTTCTTTCGAGCCCATTCAACAATCGTTTTGGAGCCTTCGCGAGTATCCGTCGTCATTTGGCGAAGATTCTGAATTGCTTCTGCGTACTGTCCGTTCTTCAGCATCAAGCCAATGTGCGACTCATATTTTTCCAGCGGCGACTGATCCTCGACCACAGAATTGTCATTAACATTGGCGTTGCCAGAGGCCTTGATCTTTTGCCTCAATTGCTGCAAGGCTTGCTTCACCTCGGCCATAGACGCGTACCGCTCTCTGGGGTCCTTTTTCAACATCTTCAGGCAGATGTCATCAACGTCTTCGGGCAGATCTTTGCGAATCCGGCTGGGCACAGGTGGATCGTCACGCAGTGATTTGGCCAGCAGCTCGGCAATTCGTCCTTCGAATGGCAGGCGTGCCGTCAGCAGTTCAAACAGAATGACACCCAACGAATAGATATCACTTCGCGGCCCAACTGTTTTCTGCTGACCTTTGATTTGTTCTGGTGCCATGTAGGCCGGTGTGCCGATCAGCAATCCTTCCTGAGTAATCCGCGATTCGTCGTCTGAATTCATTCGACGAGCCAGCCCGAAGTCCGTCACGAAGGGCTTCAGACGGCCATCAACAATGATGTTTCCCGGCTTGAGATCTCGATGCACAATCCCGTTTTCGTGTGCATGACCGACCGCATCTGCGATCGTATCGACCATCGCCAGAATACTGTCCAGGGAGCTTAACTGTGTCGAAGCGATGAACCTTGATAAAGGAGCACCTTCGATGTAGTCCATCGTGATATAGGCAACGCCGTCTTGCTCTCCCGCATCGTAAACACTGCAGATATTTTCATGCTTGAGCGCGGCCGCGGCTCGGGCTTCTCGGGTAAACCTAAGCATGAATTCGGAGTTGTTGGAGCCTTCAACCTTGGGCATCTTCAGGGCAACAAGCCGATCCAGAGTTGAGTCTTTGGCCAGGTAGACGCTTCCCATCGCTCCTTCGCCGAGTGGCCGTAGCAACTGGTAGCGGCCGAAGTTACGGACGTTGAATTCCGAAGCTGTGTCAGAATCAATCGCACCCGGCTGAATTGTGTCACGCATGTCGGTGGGGCGAGGACCCGCTCGCAGTTTCGTCGCCGCAATCTTCGAGTCTTCGACTAACGCTTCGCCGCTGAACCATGATTGAAGGTCGTCCCTGAGATCAGGATAAGCATCCAGCAACTTGTCATGGTCAACCGGCCGTCCCGCATCTTTCCGCTTCAGGTATTCGGCAATGATAGCATTCAGTCGATTTTCTTTGGGCGTGTTACTTTGAGGTTTAGGAGAAGTCATCGATTGTTGGCTTTCCAACGGGGTTGCCTGAATTTTGGCTTTGAAATGTAAGACCGATTGATTCGCGCTGCGCTGCATTTCCAAGCGGAAGAGAGAGCAGTCTGCGTTACAAAGTGTTTGGCTATTCCTGAACCCGAGTGCAGGTGAAGCTCCAGTGCCGTCCCTTCGCATCAACAAACCGTCCGCTCCAATAGCCGAGGCGTTCAAGTTTCAGGAAAGCTGTCCCCTTGATGCCGTTGTGCCAATTTCTTTCCTTATCCATCGCCCGAAGGTCATTGAAGGCGATGACGGTTTTTCCGTTGTTCGGCTTGTTGAATCCGTTAAACGTTTTGAATTCTTCAAGACTGGGTTTCTCCTTCTGAAACAACCAATGATTTGAAATTCGAAACTGCCCTTTCAAAAGTTTCAGATCGGAAGTCTTTGGCTTCATGGTGCACTTCCAGAATGCGCCGTCAATCGTGTCCTGAGCTTGTGCGTCGTTGGCTGTAGTCGTAAAAGTAACGAGTAATCCCATTGCGACTACACATTGCCAAAGTCTGAAGTTGCGAAAATTTGCTGGTGAACTGATCTGCACGCCAGGCTCCATATTTGCTGTGACAAATGTTTCGAAGAGTTTTGTGTTGTTGCGTCATCAGAAACGAACGTCTCTGTTGGTAAAAGACTATTCTGTGTTGCTCATCAGTTCGCGGAGTTTGCTAAGTCCACGTTTCAGTAGACCGGCGACGGCTGTATCGCTGCGGCCAAGTCTTACCACGATTTCCGCAATGGTCATTCCGTCGCAATACCGAAGTCGAACGGCCTCGCGTTGAGCCATCGGAAGCGATTCGACGTGTTGATTCAGTAGTTCCTGTTGTTCCAGTTTTTGTAGTCGCTGGCTTGGGGATGTGGCCTTCACTATTGCCAGCGGCAATGCTGTCGATCCGGAAACCTCGCGTTTGATGGACCGTTTTTCGGCGTGCTGGTCACGCACCGCATCGTGAAGGTTGCGATCGTGGATTTTACACAGCCAGCCAACAAATCCGTCGACATCGCCTTCGAACTTCGGGAAAGCTCGAAACGCGGACCACAATGTCATCTGCACAACATCTGACGCATCAATCCGGCCTTGAACCTGAGCTAAAGACTGCATGGCATGAGCTCGCAACATGGGGCGATGATTTTCAATAAGCTGTCCCAACGCATCATCATCACCTCCACGAGCATTGCTTAAAAGTCGTTGCCGATCATCGCTTTGCCGAGTCATAATAGTTGCCTTACAAGAACAAATCGCGGCGATGGTCGGATCAGGGCGCAATAACTGAATATATTTCGCGTTCCTGAGGAAACTTTTACACTCACTGCGTTGCCGTCGGCAGTAAGGAAGGTGGCTCGCAACCTGCGTCGGAAAAACCCGACTCAGCTTACACAAACTCGGGGTTTAGTGTCTTCCAGCCGGGGTGCAATCGGTCACGAATTTTGATTAGGAGTTGCACTCGGAAAGCTGATCTCGGTCACTACACCTGAATCTTTGTTCAGGTGTCCCGTTGGGGAATCCAGAGTTGCAACAAGCCATAGCCGTCACCCTGCTACTGGTGGCCTACTTTTTCATATTCGTCTGGCTGCCCTTGAAATTTGTTTTCTGGCGATTCAGAGTCGAACTTGCGCTGCCACGAAAGCACGTCACTCAAATGATGCAACGCATAGGTCAGCTGATCCCGCTATCCACGCCTACTCTCACCAGTCGCAATCATGCATCGTGGACCAGCACGGCGGCCTGAATGGTCTTTCCAGACCTCTTGTAGTCGTAGAGTATTTCGCCGCCGCCAGCTCACGGAGTTCCTGATAAACCAAAGGAAGCAGTCTGTCAGCGGCCTTCTAATAGTCGCCATCAATGGCCGATAGGATTTTCGTTAATTTACACATTCGGGCACTATAGCTGACATCGGCCGCGTCTGCCGCTCTCTCAGCGCGCTGGCTGTTACTTAAGCAAGTGTCGTAATACGTTGGTTTGATCGCTCAGCAGATTCGACGATTTTGCTCGGTCAGTCGCGGCCGGTCAATTTGGGGCTCATTCCCAGAAACTTCACGGGATTGATGACAGAGATTTCGTGTGTTGTCAGTGTGTGTGTTGAAAAAGGTATGAATTTGCCCCGACTCCGCGACTTGCGTGCATCGAATGGTTCGTCGGTCTACGGTCGGCGACGGCTGGAACCCTCCACCAATTAATACTCCCTCCCCCTTTTCTCTCACGGTACTTTTTACCCGTAGGAAAGATGAATTTCCTGAACGGCTAGCTCCCAGTTTTCGAGCTCAGGCCCAGGAGAGAAAGACAAGCAATGCGTAGCCATAGACCGCGGCTGCGAGCAGGAGCGGCGGCCAGACAAGGGTGGTGAACGCAGCCGCGAGCCAAGGTCGCATTCGGAGAATCGTCAGATAGACACCGCGCCCTCCGAACACAAGTCCCGAGGCGCCGATGAGCAGCGTGGTGATCGATAGCCAGTCCTCGGCGCTCCCCGAGAGTGAGCGCGACTTGTAGCTCGTCTCGCTGATCCACCACATCGCGAGGGGTGCCGTCGCCTGTGTGGCGCCGACGACCAGCAAGTAGGCAAGGAGTTTCATCGGGACACTCCTCGAGTGATCGACAGATCTTTGACTCCGGAAATGGTCGCCCTCGTCGCGCCCCATGCCCGGTCGAAAGAACGACCGCGATACATGAGCCCTCCGGTCGTGGCAAGCACGGAGCGCGTGTTCTCGTTTGACGCCGTCACGGCATCGTCAATCGGCATACCGCGAAGCCAGCGCCTGAGGAAGTAGATGTAGAAGACCGGCGACTCGCTCCTACCGGGATGTCCGACGTAGACGTCAGCCCCAGCATCGAGCCAGTCTTCACTCTGCTGCGCACCCCAGCAGCCAGTGTTGTCGACGAGGCGGATCTTCGTGCGCCGTTTGCGGTCGATCGATTGCACCCACTCTACATAGCTGTTCGTGTGCGCGAGCAGAAAGAGATCGACGGCTTCGTAGCGTCCGAGTGCCGCCTCGAGCGCGGCCACGAACTCCTTCTGTTTCTGGGAATCGCGTGACTGTGTGAAGTAGTCGACGTGGTCGTAGTTCGCGCCGAGTTGTCCGAGCGTGAATGCACGTGTTCCCCACTTCTGAAATGCTGTCACGTCGTCACGGATCACGATGGCTGCGCGAAATTTGCGCCCGGGCTCGGCACCGAAGTGCGGAGCGAAGAATCCCGTCACACCGGCCACAAGGATAATTGCCACAAGTGGCAGAAGAATCGACACGCCAAGAGCGACACGCCTCTTGCTCGTCGGCACTCTCAACGCCTTTGTCCTTGTGTCGGATTGCATTTGTTCCTCAACCATATTTCGAGTCGCATTGCTCGACGGACCTCGGCTCGAGTCCTACCTCTCGATCCTATTCGGACGCTCGGCGTCGGCCGCCTTCTGTGGAGGTGAGACCGTTTCATGTTAGATTCTTTCGCCATCAATCGTGTGGTCCCTAACCATGTAATCTCGCAAACTGTTGCAGACCACGTGCGGAGCCAGTGCCTGCAGGTGCAGCATGGGGTCTTCCATGGCCCACCGTCCGTTGCCGGGGTCAAGCATCACCCCGCAGACGTCGGTGCCAACGGCTTCGATGAGCTCCAGCAATTCTTCACTGCGCAGGTCGCCCGCGTGATTTTCAAATCCGAATTTGATACCAGCATCTAGAGCACTTTTTGGGGGGAGCCTTCAGAACAGGCACGACTTCGTCGATACGGGGTTGGATACCATCTTCGAGGAAACGATCGTCGATACTGCCGATTTTTACATTGACGATCGGTGACCCCAGAGTTGTGGCGACACGGATGCCAGTCGCCAGCATGGCTTCGGCATGGCCCCATGTGTCGGAGAACCTCGCCGCATTCGCGCAGCTGCCGCCTGCTCCGATGTAGATTCGAACGTCGTCCTTGTCAGCCAACTGTTTCAGCTGAAGTAGATACGATTCTTCTAGGGTCTCGAAATAGTTGAGATTGTTCAGTAGTACAGCGTTGAGACGCTGCTCTGCGGCGAATTCAATCAACGGAGTCGCCTTCCACTTCCTATCGCGCATCGAGTGGGCGTCCAGCCCAAGAGGGATGCCAGCAGAGTGCTCGGTGTCTGCCCCGTCCAGTGGTTTTATGGCTAAACCTGTTGCGGCAACCGTGGCGGTCGTTAGCGTTAGAAAATCGCGCCGTCGAAACGTTTGCGAATCGATATGAAGAGGCAGGGCGTTCTTTTTTCGTGGGGATGCTTGCGTTTTGAGAGGAGAGGGATTCCGAGCTCAGTCTTGTTTCTTCAGCGTTCGTTTGAAGAACGGAACTGCAGCATTCATCATCTGGTCAAACCGGACTTGCTTGACGGTGAACGGGTGCGGGGCGTCTTTGATGACGGTCAGTCCGTTGAGGGTGCCAAAGTTGTCCATCTGCTTTCGCAACTCGTCGCCGTGAGTGCTCGGGTCATCTTTTTCACCGCTGATCAACCAGACGGGGGGATCGTTTTTGTCGAGGTGGACTAGGGGTGATGCGAGTCGGTAAGTCTCGCGGACTTCATCTTGCGAACCACCTAGAAACTTTTGCCAAATGGCGCCGCTTGCCGATTTCTCACGGTTTCGTTCCGAAAGGAAGTCTGTCTGGCCGCCCATGGGAACGACCGTTTGAATGGCGCTGCTGAATTCCGCGTTGCCGCCGTCGCCTTCCAGTTCCGTAACACCAGCGGAGGTTGCAAGCAAGGCTGCCAAGTGACCGCCCGCCGAGTGACCTATCGCGCCGATGTGGTCCGCATCGATGCCGAACTCTTTTGCATTGGCACGTAGGAATCGCACGGCCGCTTTACAGTCGTGAATGTGAGCTGGGAAGATCGCTTCGCCGCTCAGACGATAATCAATTGATGCCGCGACGTAGCCTTCGGCCGCCAGAGCTTGAGCGACTTTGCGATGATGGACCTTGCTGCCTTTTCCCCATCCGCCACCGTGGATACAGACGATCGCTGGCAATGGGCCGGCAGCTTTTTTCGGACGGAAAATGTCCATCTCCAAAGTTCGTTTGCCGTACTGTGCGTACGTCACGTCGAGTCGTTCGTCCAACCGATCCAAGGTGGCTTGGGGAATGACCGTCTTGCCGTCAGCACGAGCCGTTTGGTTCGATTGCCCGTTCGGTTTTTCATCCGCAAGGCCTGAGAGTCCAGAAGCAATCCAAAGGAAGCTCAGCAAAGTAGCACGGACGATGAGATGTACAGGAATCGTTTTCATAGTGCGTTTCAGTTTGGGAAGCCTATCCTGCGGTCAGTTGTCAATAAACACTTCGCTGGTAACGATCAGTTCAACCAAGTCCTGCAAGCCGTCACCTCGTGCGGCAAGTTCGCGGACAATTGCCTTGACCGCCGGCCGGTCCTGAAAGCCAATTTCTCGGCCAAGTGAGTAGGTGAGCATCTTTTCGGTCAGGCAACGGGCGAATTGATCTTTCTGGTTCAGTAACAGTTGTTTGAGTTCGGCGATGTTCTCAAAGGATTCTCCGGTCGGCAACGTTCCGGCGGTGTCGACTGCACTGACCGGCTTTCCGGTGCTATCGAGGTACTCGCGGCGAAACGAGCCGACTGGATCGAAACTCTCCATGGCAAAGCCGATCGGATCGATCTTGCGATGACACTCGGCGCACGTGGCGACGTTGCGGTGCTTGGCAAGTTGCTGGCGGATGGTGGTCGCGCCGCGGATATCAGGTTCCAGCGGTTCGACATCCGTTGGCGGAGGTGGAGGCGGCGAGCCGAGAATGTTTTCGAGTACCCAGATACCGCGAGTCACCGGCGACGTTTCGACTCCATTGGATGTGGCCGTCAGGACACTCGCCTGACCGAGCAACCCTCCGCGAAGCGATTGTTGCGGCAGTGCAACGCGTCGGAAGTCGTCGCCAACAATACTGGGCAGCTCGTAGTGCGCAGCAAGATAGCGATTGGCGAACGTAAAGTCGGAATCAATGAAGTGTTCAATGCTCAGGTTCTGGCGGAGAACCTCTGCGAAGAACAATTGAGTTTCCCGCCGCATCAATGGCTCAAGCTGCCGATCGTAGTAGGTCGAAAACTTCAACGTGTCCGGCGGCATCGATCCAAGTTCATTCAGGTGCAGCCAACTGTTCGTGAAATGCTCGATGAACGCTTCGGATCGCGAGTCGTTCAGCAGGCGGCGAGTCTGGGCAACCAGCGTCTGCGGTACGTTCAGCTTGCCGGTTGCGGCAGCGTCCAATAATGGCTGATCGGGCATGGAACTCCACAGAAAGTAGGACAACCGTGATGCCAGCCTGAACGAACGTTGGTCTGTTTCACTCGATTCAGGTGGAGTGTCCACATATAGGAAATTCGGCGAACAAAGGATCACTTTGCAAGTCGTCAGAAATGCGGTCTCTGCGGATTCGCCACCATCCAGTCGTGACCGGAAGAACGTGTGATACCGGGTGATTTCTGATCCCAAAGGCGGGCGTCGAAAAGCTCGAAATAGAAATCCTTGGATTGCCTTCCCGTTTGCGTGCGCCAGCGCACTCGAAGTATGCGTCACGGTCTCTCTCGGCTCTGCCATAGTGGGGCTTACTAAAGATCCCGCCGCAAGAGGATCTTTGGCAAGATCCACCACCCTGAAATCGAGGTGCGGCGGGACACCAGTTGCTGCGACTGGCCTAGCCTCGGGGCCTGCAATTTCCATTTGATAAATTCGCATGCGAGGTCCTTGGTAGGCGTCGGACAACCAGACGTCGAGGATCTCCGCAGGCTTCGTCGCAAAGACATCTCGCCAGTTGCTCGTCAGTGAATCGGGGTGATGGACTTTCAATATTCGAATCAAGGATGGCTTGAAGTCCAGCGGCCCGTTGGCGTAGCGAATGACAGGCACAAACCCCTTGTCCATCCATGTGCGGAATTCATAGACCGTCGATTGGTGATCCGCCAGCGGCACGGTCGCCACGATCCGGTCCGAAGAATTTTGCCCCGCTGGTGGACGGGCCACTTGTGGATCGGTCACGATGACTTGCATTTTGATGGGCTCGGCGCGATCGACCTGCAGGAGCTTCGGCGGATACGGATGTTCGCGGTTGATTCCCTCCGCCTTGACTCGAATCGTGTAATACCCGTCGGCCGGAACACCTTTGAAACGCCCGGCATAAATGCGTTTCAGACTTGGGTCGCTGTGGGCGACGTCGACATAGTCTCCCGTCGGATTGACTTCAAAATAGACCAGCGGACGAAAATGATACTTATCCCGGCACATGTCTTTGGCCCGCAGCACTTCGGCAATGGGCTGGACCGTTTCTCGGTTCTGAACGGCTTTGTCGATACTCTGCGAAGCCGCCTCCAGATAACATTGCAACAGGTAATCCGATAGAACCAAGTGCTCGCCGATGTTCTCGAAACCGTCTACTCGATCGTACGCCGGGAAGGAGGTCGTCGGATCAAACGAATCCATATTCACGCCTAGCAGATCGCGAATCGTGTTGCGGTATTCGTAGCGATTGAGCCTTCGGAACCTGGCCTGACCACCGGCCGCCAGAGACTCGCGAGCTTGGTCAAGCTGACGCGTGACCGTGGCGACGAAACGCTTGGTGTCGTCGGCCGAAGGTTGCCGCTCATCTCCGGGAGGCATCTTGCCGAGATTGATGACGTCCAATATTTCTTGCCATTGTTCGGCAGTTTGCTGATCTGAAAGTTCAGTGTTCAATAGGTCAAATCGTCGATCCGCGTTTTGTTCCTTATTACCGTGACAGCGTATGCAATGGTTTTTCAAGTAGCCGATCGTGTCGAAGTCAGCTTCGGCAGCGATGAGCGTTGTTGGGAGCAGCACGAGGAGGGGGAGGAGGCGATTTGTCATTAGTTATTCAGGATTAATCATTTATCATTGATGAGCGAGTGGGAGGCGGAGTGTTGTTGTCTATTTTTGCTTGACGATTTTTATGGATGCGTTGAGGATGCGGCAGAGTCGTTGGTTTTAATCGATGAGGTCGTTGAGCAATTCCGACTTCATTAATTCGGCGCGGCAGATCATTTCCAACCAGACACAACTTTCGTTCAGTTCCTTCAGGGCGATCTTCAGCATGTGAACGAAATCCGCATTACTTTCGGCTCCACGAGCTTTCGCATCGTTCGACGCTGGTGACGTGCCTGATCGCAACAACTGATTCGCAATGTGTTTTCCAGCCGGTGACTTCGGCAACGCGTTGGCCACCTTAATTACCCGAACAGCAAAGTCGATCAGGCGCTCTTCAATCTCATTCGCCTTCGCTGCATCTCCCATCACCCGCCCCTCCCCAATGACTAATCCCAAATGTTTCCAATCGCTCTCTCGCCTCAGCTCAGCCCCTCCAGCGTTCCGGTACTCGTCCCAAACCGATCCGCTTCCACGCCAAACTTCTGCAACATTGACAAGTACAAATTACAAGCGGGCGTTTGCCTGCCTCCGTTAGCCGGATACGCTTTGTGCTCGCCGTGTGCAAAGCCACCGCCAGCCAGTATCAAGGGTAGATTGCGGTTGGAGTGAGAGCTCGCATTGCCCAGACCACTACCAAACAGCACCATCGTGCGGTCCAGCATCGATGCGTCGTCGGCAACCTGGGAATTCTTGAGTCCATCCAAGAATCGCGCGAGCTGCGAAGTATGAAACTGCTCAATAATCGCGAGTTGCTGCAGTTTCGATTCATCACGACCGTGGTGAGAAAGATCGTGATAGCCTTTGGAAACGCCTGTCAGTCCTGAATCCCCCTTCCATCCGTGGATGGCCATGGAAAGAACGCGAGTCGAATCGGTTTGCAATGCCAGCTTCATCAAATCATAGAACAGCGAGACCTCCTCCGTGAAGCTGGTCGGCAATTGTCTCGGCAACTTGTACTTCGACGTCGGTTTCCGCCTATTCAACCACGCTTCAGATTGCTCCAGCCGCTTTTCCACTTCACGAATCGATGTGAAGTACTCATCCAACTTCGTGAGATCACCACCACTGATGCGTTTCTTCAGCGCAGTCGCATCTTCACTGACGATGTCCAGAATGCTGCGGTTGACGGCAAACGAAGCAGCTTGCCGCTGGCGTTTGGAGTCAGGCGTTTCCAAGAACAATGCGTCGAACATGGTTTGTAAACTCGTGATCGGCGGAATTTCAACGCCGTTTCGCGTCCACGAAACGCTGCCGCCACCAAGGCCCAGTTGCATTGATGGGTAACGAGTTTCTGCACCCACGAACTCCGCTGCCCTCTGGTCGATAGTAACGTTACCTTCAGGCTTCGATTTGGCTTTGTCGGATTTTATACCCGACAGAAACGAGTGCGTGGCCTGATGCCCGCCGGAGACGCCCGGATGATCCAGATCAGAGAAGACAGTGAAGTCGTCTCGAAGTCCGGCCAGCGGCGACAGCAACCGAGTCAACTGGTAATCACGACCAGTTTCCTTCGGAAAGAAGTCGTTTGGATAGAGGCCATATTCCAGCCCAACGCACACCATCCGCATCGGCTTTTCCACCGAACTCGACGCGGCCAGCAATTGTTTCGGTGCGGCTCGTGATTCCAAAAACGGAAGAGCGATTGCGGCGCCGGTTCCACGCAGCAATTGTCGTCGATTGAATCTTTTCATTCCTCTGCTCACTGTGATTGGGGTGTTGTGGGTCGATGGTCTTTCTCGCTCATCCGCATACTGGAACACGCGCTGCCAGTGTGTGACCTTCTCGTCGATCGACATCTTCTTGACCAGCTTCAGCACCTTCGCGTCACCTTCGACGCTCAGGTCTTTTCTTCTTTTTCTGAGTTCGCTCCTTCTGTGGATATGCTTTTTCAATAATGTCCTGCACCTCTCTCTTTACGCCGAAGTGCGCGGCCTAGATACCTTCGCCGTTATTGAGAATGCTATTCCAATCTAGGTAGTGTGTGTGTGCGTGCGTGCCAGTAATTGTGGCTTGTAGTGCTTGTCTAGGATGGCGGCGTACACTTCCCAATGGATTTGGGCGTCCTTGATATGCTCCACGGCTCGCTCATGCAGTTCCTCGTTCGAGCTTGCCCTCCAGATAGGCCTTCCTCCAGTCGGGCACCGAAACACATTGCACTTCGCCAGCGGGCGGATTCTTGCTCAGCCGCATGGCTTGGCGCCGATAGACAGGCGGCTCTTCGCCATAATAGTAGTGTGGGATCGTCAAAAATCCCGTGGCTGTCGCCAGACCCGTTATGCAGCCTTCGGAAGCAAAGGCGGCATCGACGCCCTCATACACTGACCGATTCAGTTGCGGCACGACTTCGGAAACAGTTTGCCAAGTATCATGGAGCAGTTTGGCGGCCCCGTCGCTCAGACTGAAACGATGCTTCAGGCACGCGATCCAATAGTCGTCACCGAGTTCATTGTGATACGCAAGCTCACCCCATAACCGGAAGTTGTACCAGTGCTTGTCGATTCCCAGCTGCTCCAGCTGCTCCTGCAGCTCTGGGACTGTGGAATTGAACATGCGTCCCCAAACATAGCCGTCCGATCCCATCATGAAACCCGGGGACTGATCATGCGGCATTTCGCGAATGAAATAGCGAACGTAATCCGGGCTACCCCAACGATGAATGAAAACATCATCGTTGCGAATGTGCAGCCAAGCCTTGTCGCCAGCTTCCCCCCATCCATCTTTGATGGCGCGCTTTTCCCACTCCAACGGTCGCCGCGATGAATAGAGACGGCCCACGCAATACTTGATGCTCACCTCCACTGGACCATCGTCTTTGTCCGCGAACTGCGCCTGAACATCTTCGATCTCGGTGCTGTGATTGCGAAAGATGAAGCGGATCTGCCGATCGGGATCCCAAATCGGATCAGCCTTCGCATCCATGACACCGAGACCAGAGGTTTTGAAGATATAGGCCTCGGTGGAATCGTCCCCTTTCAGGTGCTTATGGTCATTCTCGCCAGCGGCGACAGCGATTGCGGTGATCGACGGATAGTTCAGCACCATTTCTTTGACGGCAGCACGGAGGTAGGCAATCGTATCGGGATCGGCCTGCTCGTATCCTAGCGTCTTGACCATGTGCGGATACGGGTGGCAGGTCCACAGGCTCAACACGTTGTAGCGCGCAAGGTCATCGAGGTAGGGCTTCCAAAACCCCTCGAAATCCCACATGTTTGCGATGTTCTCATTGGCGGCAGCGCCCGAGTCGTCAGACGACGGGCTGCGTGCATCCAGCGGTATATTGAATTTGATCCCGCGCTTCCCCACGAACGGCTTGCGTTTCACGTTCGCAATAGGAAGGCCCAATTTCAGATACTCGGCCACTTCGATCCCACCGTACATCGCTCCAGATGCCTCGGCGCCGATCACCTCGAGCTGGGGCCCACTGGTCTTGATTTCGAAGCCTTCTGGCGATGACGCATCCGGCTTGACGATCAAACGAACCCGTAAATCTTCGCGGCCCGACTCCTTCAATGCGGCTTTGAGTTCCTGGGTCGCGAAGGCCAACTGCGGGATCGGTGCATCATGTTCCACCGAAGGACCGTTGTTGGGCGTCTGCGGTGCGGTGGCGGTGATAACCTGTCCCGGTGCAAACGCAAACAGCAGAGTGCTAATGATGATGGTGGTGATTTTCATGTTGGGTGTCTGAGCGCGTTGGAGGATTACTTGCCGGCTACCGCAACGCTGACGGTTAGCGTTGGATCAGTCTTGCTTGTCCTTGGTTTTGACATATTCGCTGGGCAGCTTGTCGACCCAGCCATTCACTTTCGCTGAGAGTTTTTTCACGATTTCGGGATGCTGAGCGGCGACGTTGTTCGACTCGGCGGGGTCATCGGTGATGTCGTAGAGTTCAACATCGCCATCGTTCTTGCGAGTGGGATGACGCAGTTTCCATTTGCCTTCGCGAATGAAGGAAGCGCTGCCGGGCGAGCTGGTTTTCCAGAGAAGCGGTTTGATTCGCACATGAGGACTCTTGCCAAGCCATGCGGCAGAAGTGTCTTCACCATCGAAGTCGTCGGCATCGACGTGTACGCCGACGATCGCGCACAGCGTCGGCAGCCAATCGACACCGCTGATGACGGATTGCTCGTCCGTCCGTCCCGCAGGTACATGTCCCGGCCAACGCACGATCCAAGGCACGCGCACGCCACCCTCCAAGTGCGTGTGCTGGCCGCCACGGACTGGTCCGTTGAAGCCCATTTGATTGAAACGAAGTCCGCCGAGCGAGGCCTTGGTCATGTCCGCGCCCTGGTCGCTATTGAAGACGACGATGGTGTCCTCTCTCAGGCCAAGTTGGTCGAGTCGCTTTAGCAGTCGGCCGACGCCGTTGTCGAGCGACTCGACATCAGCTAGGTACCGGCGCATTGCGTCGTCAACGTCGCCGCCGGCCGAGCGGACTTCGTTGAACTTGATCCGCATCGGTGCTGGGAAATCGTCGTCGCTCACGCTCAACTCATTCCAGCGGTTCACCAACGTGTCGGTGGGATTCACAGGACTGTGTGAGATGTGGCCCCACACGTTCACATAAAACGGACCATCCTTGTGCTCCTCGATGAACTTGATGGCATCGTCATAAATGTGCGCGTCACGCCCACGGTCATCGGAGTGCTTCTTCTTCTTTCCGCCCTGCGCTTCGTCGTCCGATCCAATGGAATCAATGCCGTAGGTCCCCGGTTTCTGTTCCAGCCCGATGTGCCATTTTCCAAAATGCCCTGTGGCGTAGTTCTTCTGCTTCAGCAATTCAGTAATCGTGACGCATTCCGCGAAGCCACCGTTTGCAGGGTAGGTCGGATACGTTGCCGGAAACTTTGATGTCATCAGCCCGGTACGCGTCGGACAACAGGTCGCACCGGTGGCATAGAACTGCATGAAACGAGTTCCATCTCGCACGAGTGTGTCAATATTCGGAGTGCGAGCATACGGATGTCCATAACAATGCAAGTCACCACCTCCCAGATCGTCAGCTAGAAGAAAGATGATGTTCGGTTGCTCTGATCTAGGCCGGTCAACTGCAAAGACATTGTCTGTCAGAAGTAGCATGGACAAGACGAAGAGTTGAAGCCTCGTTTTTTGCATGATGGTCATTATTCGAAGTGCGCCTTGGAGTTCAGTCATTTGCCGACATCCGCAACATTAACGGTGTGAATCTCTAAGTCTTTGTAGAAATCATTCGCTTTGAACTTGCCCTCGCGAGTATGTCTGCCTTCGGCCCACAGTGGAGTTGTGCTGCCGTTGGCGTGGCGGATGCGGAGGTTGTCGAGGTAGATGGTGAACGTGCCGGCAGTGCCGCCGTTGAAGACGACACCGTGCTTGCCCAGCGGACCGGGTGCGGTGCTCGACAAACCGACGATGCGGTGTTCCCAAACGCTCTTGCCGTCAGCAACGCCGGGGCCAGTGCTCTGATCGCGGCCGAACTGGTCGACGCTGGTGCCCT
>JBDNHJ010000109.1:0-35276 GCA_041688835.1 Fuerstiella sp. | reverse complement strand
CTCGGCGGAGCGGCTTGCTGTCGCAGCAACCCATCGTCCCACGCCATCGCCTGCCGGGGCGTCCCGGCCTCCCTCGGCGGAGCGGCTTGCTGTCGCAGCAACCCATCGTCCCACGCCATCGCCTGCCGGGGCGTCCCGGCTAGCGGCGGTCGCGGCTGTTGAGTTTGGCGAGGAGGCGGAGGATTTCGATGTAGAGCCAGACGAGGGTGGTCATGAGTGCGAAGGCGCCGTACCACTCCATGTGTTTGGGGGCTCGTTCAGCGGCCATGCGTTCGATCAGGTCGAAGTCGAGCAGAAGATTGAATGCGGCCAGCCCGACGACAAAGACACTAAAAGCGATTCCGATGGGAGAGGCTTCGTGGATAAAGGGCATTTGCATGCCGAACATTCGCATCACCATAGAAATCACGTACACCAAACAAATCGCGCCGGTCGCCGCCATGATGCCCGACCGCAATTTTTCGGTGACTTTGATGGTTCCCGTTTGATACAGAATCATCATCACAAAGGCGGTGCCGAAGGTCAGTCCCAAGGCCTGAAACACGATTTCGACGTGAGGAAACTGAGCCTGAACAACGGCCGAGATGCCTCCGAGAAAACAGCCTTCTGCCAGAGCGTATAACGGGGTCGTGTAAGCCGCCCAAACGGGCTTAAAGACGGTGACCAAGGATAGCCCCAGTCCGACAAATAGACCGCCCAGCATCCAAGGAGCGATGGCGCTGTAGGCACCACCCCCGAGCTCTAGGCCGCCGGCTTCTTGGAATTTAAACCACACCCAACCTGCCGTTAGAAACGCCAGCACGAGTGAGATCAACGTCTTCATGGCCGTGCCGGTGACGGTCATGACTGTGTTGTCGCCGTAGTCTTCGAAGTTCCGAAAGACGCTCTCTGAGAGCACGGGATTGGAAGACCGCATGGTAAATACCTGATTTGTTTACAAAATTGGTGGTGGACAACGAGCCAAAGAAGTTCTTTCGGTCCACTATTCTTCCCTCAACCGGCTCCTCTGAACAGCCGAAAAACGCCGATTCCCGAATTTCATCTTGCGGACGAAGGCCGTTCAGGATTCCAACTCGTATCACCGCGCGTCGGCCACACGCGGGTACGACGGATTCCCTCGGGGAGACCCTCAACGCCGCGACTGACAGCCACCTCCCACTCCCTCGGCGGATCGGCGTCCTGTCGCAGCCACCCAACGTCCCACGCCATCGCCTGCCGGGGCGTCCCGGCCGATTTGTGATTTCCGTTTATTATATTGTGATATTGGGCGGGGATTGCGTTTGGGTTGCTCATACTCTTTGTTGCAAGCGGCACGAAACGTTCGGTTTGACCGCCATTTTGACCCGCAAATTCGCATTGAATCTCCCGTGATGACATTCCAGGAACTGAACCTGATTCCACCGCTGTTTCAGGCGATTCAGGAGGAAGGCTACGAAACCCCGACCCCGATTCAGGAACAAACGATTCCTGCTGCATTGGCTGGGCGAGACATCTTGGGCTGCGCTCAGACGGGCACTGGTAAAACGGCCGCCTTTGCGTTGCCGATTCTGAACCACTTGGCGGGCAATGACTTCAAACCTGTCGCTCGACGGCCACTGGCGTTGGTTGTGGCTCCGACGCGGGAACTGGCGATTCAGATCGGTGCCAGTTTCGAAACGTATGGCCGTCATGTGGATGTTAGCCATGTCTTGGTTTACGGCGGCGTGGGACAGTCGAAACAGGTCACCGGCCTAGAAACGGGCGTTCATATTCTGGTCGCGACGCCCGGACGATTGCTGGACCTGATTGGTCAGGAATTCATCTACTTGAATCGACTGCAGTTCTTTGTGCTGGACGAAGCGGATCGCATGCTGGACATGGGCTTCATGCCGGACCTGAAAAAAATCATCAAGCTGCTGCCGATTCGCAGGCAGTCGATGTTTTTCTCAGCGACGATGCCGGGCAAGATTGTGCAGTTGTCTCAAAAACTGCTACACGATCCGGTGACCGTCGACGTCGCTCCGAAAGAGAAAACGATTGACCTGATTGATCAGCGAGTTATCTTTGCCGATCACAGTCAGAAAAAGCTATTGTTGCTAAAACTGATCGAAGACGAAGAAGTCGGTCAGGCGATTGTCTTTGTGAAGACAAAACGCGGGGCGAATTCGATTACGGATTTCCTGCGCCGGCACAAAGTGGATGCGGTGGCTCTGCATGGTGACAAATCGCAAACGGCACGACAGCAGGTGCTGGACAGCTTTCGATCGTACGACCTGAAAATTCTGGTTGCGACAGATCTTGCCGCGCGAGGCATTGATGTGGAAGGTATTTCGCATGTGATGAATTTCGAATTGCCAATCGAACCGGACAGTTACGTGCATCGCATTGGACGGACGGGCCGAGCGGGCGCGCGAGGGATTTCGATCACGCTGTGCAGCCCTGACGAACGCACAATGTTGAAGCGGATCGAACGCATGATCGGCTTTGAAATTCTGGAAGATGGACGTCAACCCGAGCCCGTCGTGCTGAACGCGGAAGAAGAACGGCCCCGGCATGAAGACGATGACGACGAAGCCAAAGACGGCAAGAATCGCAGACGACGGCGCAGAAAAAACCGAGGTCCGCGGCCTGTGCAAGAAGACGTCCCGGAAGAACCACGCACGATTGTTCCGGATCTCGCCCCGCCTCGCCCGACGGCGACGCAACGGAAAAACGAACGAAACCGTCGACGAAAAAAAGCTCAGGACGACGCTGGCGATTCATAGCCTGACCTCGGACTAATACTGGGCTGTAAAAAACGTGGTGTTGCCACGGAATTCGGTTTGCGCAAGTTTTGTTCTGGGGCATTCGGGTAGCACCGGTTGCCGTTCAGGCTAGCGGTGTCGCTTTAGCGATCGGAAACCGCTCTGACGGGCTCTTTTCACAAACAACGTTGGCCGTGGTGTGGACCTTCCAGACCGGTTTCCGATGGCTGCGCCACACAAGCAGGCTGCGCCAGCATCTGCCACCCGCCGAGAAGGATCGCGGAACCAAAACACCTCTGTCAACGCGAAATTTTTAACAACCCAAGCGAATACTCGAGCCGTTCGCATGCCGACAGAAGTCAAAACCGATATTCGATGCCGTTCACCCAGGCAATGATCTTCACACCACCCACGCTTTGGTAATCGTGGCCGGTGACGAGGCCCCAGCCGTTGTGAGTCGCACCAATTGTGTTGCGGAAATGGAAAATGGACGAATCGCCGATGCGGCCCCAATCGATGGTGCTGGATAACACAACAGGATCTTTCGGAAACCACTCAACGCCATAGGTTGGATTGAAGCCGGCGTCGGTGCCGAATTCATCAGCCATCCAGTTGACTGCCAGCATTGGCATCGTAGGGATAGTCGGGGAAGTAGCCGCGTGCGCCGTCGTCATTCAATGCAGCGCGGGGCACGACAAACGGGGTTGAGGCGGCAGCCACCACGACGGCACCCCGAGCTTCGCCCACAAACTGTTCTAGGCTGTCGTCATCGTCGCATGAAAAACGATGTCCGCCCCGCGAAGGTCGTTTCTTTGATGCTGGGGAACCGACTGAAACTACGCTACTGCGAGGTGCCTTGGTGGGTTCTCGCACTTGATCGCGAATCTCACTCAGCGTCTGCGCAGAGGCGGATGCTGGCACTGCGGCGACGGTGATGAGTGGTATGAGCAACAGTGCAGGCAGACGATGCATGCGAATTCCCTCGAATGCAAATAGAGATCCGACCGCTGGATATTAAATGCCACGGCGAAACGCTGCGACCCCGATTCGAGTAGGGTTTTGGGGGTCGGTGTCTGAAGAACGGTAAAGGATCAGATACAATTCGCTGCCGGTTGTTGATCATTCCGTGGACGATTAGACTCCCCGTTCGAAAGTCCAATCTATGCTCGCACGTTGCGGGCAGCTTTGCAGAGCGACCACGGAGCGTTTCCGAACGTCAGCTCGCATTGGTCGCGGGCCTCCCGCTGAGACTTCGCGGAAAGTTGTTCATGCCCCACACTTTTGTCAAAGATCTGTCCGACGGTGATAACGTCAATGAAATTTTTCTGCTGGCCGACAAGCAACTCCGCGCGAACCGCAACGCAGACATGTATCTGCTGGCAACGCTGCGCGACAAATCCGGCGTCGTCAACGGCTTGATGTGGAACGTTGTCGAATCCAAGATGCAGCACATTTCCAGCGGCGACATGGTGCATGTCAAAGGCAAAGTGCAGTTGTATCAAGGCGGGTTGCAGATGATCATCAATTTCATCGACGCTGCCCCGGAATCCAGCTACAACGCCGAAGACTATCAGATCGAACCCCAAGCGAACGTCGCTGTGTTGTTGGAACGACTGCACGAATTGATGGCGTCCATCAAGGCTCCCAAACTGTTGGCACTCGCCACGTGTTTTATGGAAGACAAAAACCTAGTGGACGACCTATGCGCCGCACCAGCGGGCGTCAAAGCACACCACGCCTATCATGGCGGGCTCGTTGAACATGTTGTCAGCATGTGCGAAGTGGCCGAACGACTGTGTGATCACTACCCCAAGCTGAACCGCGACCTGCTGCTGCTGGGTGTGCTGCTGCACGACTTGGGAAAAATCCGCGAACTGTCTTGGGACCCCACACTGGCCTACACCGACGAAGGCCAACTGCTGGGTCACATGAATATCGCGATCGAAATTCTGAACGAAAAATTGATGCTGGTCCGCGGTGAACTAGGCGGAGAACCGCTGGATGAAGAAGACATCCTACGACTCAAGCACATGATTCTCAGCCATCACGGCACGCTAGAATTCGGCAGCCCGCGATTGCCGATGACACCCGAAGCAATCGTGCTGCATTACATCGACAACATCGACGCCAAGTTGCACGAATTCACGCGCTCGATCGAAGACGACATGAACAAGGATTCCGCTTGGACCCCCTACAGCCCACGGATCGAACGCAAGCTGTTCAAAGGTTACAGCACAGACTCGTAGACCAAATCTACGGGAAACTCAGGCTGACAGTCCGCCGCAATCAAAACCAATGATCGTTCGCTTTCGCCTGCCGGTATTCTGATGTTTGGCTGTAATCTGGCCCGCATGCGTTCAATTTCCCACGCCCTGCCCTACGCCTTTTTGCTGCAGCAGGTATCGACTCAGTATGGTCAAATTCTCACTAAAGCGTTCGCTGGAAATGTACTGCGCACCAACCGCCATTTTTGCTTGGCCGACCAGTCGTGCGCCATCGTAGGTGCTCACCCAGCGGCCATGTTCGTCCAGAGCTGACGCGATGTCTCGAACTTCGTCGTCCGTGATTTTGACCGGCTGTGCGATCGTTCCGGTTTTCGCACGCGAATATTGGTCTCGCAATTCGTTGAGCCGCGCTGTCGTCTTCCAGCCGTAGTGTGAAGGCAGGTTGGAATCGTCGTGAGTCAACCGATAATTCTTGCCGCTGCGCTCCATATACAGCGGTTTGTTGGTCTGTAATTCGTAGTAGCGTGCCAGCTGGCCGTCGGCTAACAATGATCGCTGCAGATACATGACGGCGGCTGGAATCGGTTCCAGATACTTTTCGTCCCCGGTGGCCGCTGCGATCTTGATCAGCGTTTGAATCACTTCCTGCGATTCATCACCGGACACGGCAGGAGGCTCAAACTTGCGAGCCCAAATGGGCTGCATGTCGTCGTTGTATTGTTGAGCCCAACCGGGCTGAGGTTCCGGCATCTGCGCGATGATTAAAAAGTCACCCAACTTCTTTAGTGCTTGCAGATAACGATCGTCTGCATACGTCTGACGAGCTTCCAGCAACGTGTCGGTGACATATCCGGTGACGTTGTCGTTCAGCGTATACATGTCCCAATAGTTTTTGATGCGGCCTTCGGTTCGCCAATCGTAATCGGGATAAGACGCCTTCACGACTTTCTGTTGGCGGTTCACTAGTTCCGCATCCCAAACCTGCGGAAACGCACCATTTGCGAACTGGGCGGTCAGCAACGACTGCAACGCGAACGCAGCCGCCTCGTGAATGCGTTGGTCCTGAAACTTCAACTCACGATCCACTTGAATCAAAAACCGAATGGCTGATTGAGTCTGACCATCATCCAGCGAAGACGTATTTCTGCCGCGACCTTTGCCATTGCGATACAGCGCGACGCGCTGACCACGGGAATCGAAATCAATACAGTTGGTCCAGCCGCCAGATTGCATCTGACCATAGACCAAGGCTTCCGCCGCAGCCGTGGCCGCCTTCAAATACAACGCATCGCCCGTGGCTCGATACGCTGTGAGATACGCCAGACCAACAGTGGGAGTCCCCGGCGGCTGAACCCAAATCTGATCCTGCGACGCCACCCCTTCACCCCACCGCTGCTGCAAATCCAGTGAATAAAAATAAACGTAGCCACCGTGTGATGCCACATCTTCCACATAGAATCGCCCGGCTTTCCGCATCGCTGCGGCCACGTCTTGTTCGAGCACCGCATCGGCAGCGTTGGTGGCCGGGAAATACCAACCCATCAGCAGAACACACACCGCCGGAAGAAGTCTGGATCGAAACAGTGGTAGCATATGTCCGTCGCCTGAAAGCATGGCAGAGGTTATTTTTCCAACCCAGAGCATACGCTGGCAGAACCTGATCGGCTATACAGATTGATCTGATGAGATCAGTACGGGGATGGCTGCAGACAAAGTTGGCTGTACAGACGTGATCGGAGCGAAAACTATAGTCTCCGGAGTCGTTCCGGGAGACTAATTGTCCGCTCCGGGTGCTTAGGATTTCACTCGGGAAAGATCCGTCGGGCTAACCGCCGAGAACGGTTCAAATCGGATCTCACCGCAGAATGTCCAACAATTCCGTTTCTATTTGCTGCCACGGCTTGTCGAGATCAACACTTCGAACCTGAGCATCATGCCCAAGAAGCTGAAACCGGTAATCGCAGTTGTGGTCCACTGCTGGATAAAGCAGGATCCCATCGACTTGCTCCCACCCCGGCTGTTTCGCTTTATTTTGCAGGTAGGCGTTCAATTGATACAGGTGCGAGGAGTGAAACCTATACTTGTCTTTGCGAGCCACCAACGCTTCTTTGTAAAACTTGCAGTCGAGAATTGTCTTTCGATCCGGTGCCTCAAGCGTGACGTCTGTCAACATTGTGGGAAGCACACCCAAAACAATGTCGTCCGACGTTGCATCGTTCCAATGAATCCGCTCCGCATAAGCCTTTGTCTTCTTCAGGTGCGCTCGCGCAAAGTTCAAAACGAACTTCTCAAACAACTGAGGCATCCTTGTTTCGTCGGTCAGGATATCTCTGAATCGACTGTGCCCTTCGCTTTCGTCCGGCAAGAAAGATTCGTGGAGTAGACGGCAGATATGAAGCAACAATCGATAATGCTTGTTGTTGCGGTGTAGTTGCACTTGATTGAACATCCGCGAACTTAACGCCGTTGGCGTAATGCCTTCCAGCAATCTCTGAGCATGCGCAACATCGGGGCGAACCTTTTTGTCGATAACTTGACCACTAAGAAGTCGATCTACGGTCGTCCTGAGAATTCGATTTGGAAGGGTATTCGTCGCAAGCTCGTCGAACTCGCAGATCATCGTGCCGGAACGATGTGTGAGCCGTCGGTAACTGTCGGCCAACAGAATTCTGCCTCGTAAACGCGGCGACTGCTCTGTGTGTTCGGCATAGTTTTTGTCTAGGCCGCGTACAGCAAGTCGCCGCACGCCGCGACAAAGTACCGACGTCAGCAGGTCATGAATATTGTCAAAATCCTCTGCAGCCTGATTGTTCTCGTCCCCGGGAACGTATTGATCCCAGGCATAGGCGAGCAAGTAATACAGGTTTGCGATGGGGATCGAAGGCTTGCTGCTATCCATAACTAACCTCGAACCATTTCCAACGCCGTGTTTCTCCGCTTCTCGTCATCGCCCCAGTATTCTTCGATGAGCGGAACGATTTCGTACTCCACAATGTCGTGCAGCCACTGTGATTCGTTACTGACGGACTCCGACGGCACAAAGAAGCTATGGCCAATACAAAATCCCCGCCCAAGATTGTGCACGTCCTGCAGGATAAACTCGTTCAGCTCATCCATTCGACGTAGAATCTGTGCAACAAGGTCGGCCGACACACCCATTCCAGCAAGGCAAGCTTCAAATTCAGGCGATGCAAAACCGGGGTCGAGTTCCACAAAGGCAAACCGCCGTCGTAACGCGAAATCAACCAACGATAAGGAACGATCGGCAGTGTTCATCGTACCGAGCAGATACACATTGGGTGGCACATAAAATGGTCCGTCTTCTTTGGTCGAATAGCTCAACTGAATTGCGAAACCTGGGCTTCGCTTATCAGCCTCAATCAACATCATCAATTCGCCGAATACTTTTGACAGGTTGCCGCGGTTGATCTCATCGATAATGAAGACAAACGCGTGTTCAGGGTGGAGCACTGCCCGGCGACAAAAGTCGTAGAACGTACCATCCTTCAACGTAAATCCGCCTTTGCCGTCAGGGCGATACCCTTGGATGAAATCTTCATACGTTGTCGATTGATGGAATTGCATCATCGGTGCACGGCTCGGGGCTTTTTCACCCATCAGCAGGTACGCGATCCGCCGGGCCACGAAGGTCTTCCCTGTTCCGGGAGCTCCCTGAAGAATCACGTTTCGCTTTCTCTTGAGGAGTCCGACAATTCGGTCCAGCTTTTCACCGGACATGAACAGGTCGTTCAGTGCATCCTCACGCGTGAATTTTGGCAAACGTTCCGTGACGTTGTCGCGTTCCACCAATGACATCAGGACTTTGAATTCATCAGTGGTAAGTGGAAACAGCGAACCCTGAGGCTGAATCAGTGGTACGCACAGAGACAATCCTGCCTCTGCCTTCATTTCTTCCAAAGGCACTCGTCGCTCAAACTGAGCTTCCAGACGAAAACGCAACTCCTTTGCATCCGTCTCCGACAGTCCCGCCGTCACTGTGGCCATACCCCATAGGTAACGCTGCGGAGACGTCACATAGACCAGGATCGAATCACCGGACTTGGCATTCTTGAATGCCTGTGGAATCCGTCGCAATGCGCCTTGCGCATTGTATGGCGTATAGAATTCTTCATGCCCAATCGGAAACTTCGCAGGATCCCACTGAGATGGATTGGCATTCAGCCACCATGACCGTTGAACGCCATCTTGGTCGCTTACATCTGGTGATTCTTCCAAGCCTGGGATATTACTGTAGACATTGGAAATAGCATCCAAAAATTCCGGCTTGTCACTCATCGGTGTCAGCGTCTTCATGGCCAGCATGCTGTTATACGAATCTGGCACCGGCACCTCGTCGCTGCATTTCCAGTCCACATTGCGAACATGAGGATGCGCAGTGCGACTTGGGTCATATTGGTACGACGAAGTGACCACGCCCCACCCAAGAATCTTCGATCTGCCACGTTTCGCGAAAATCACATCGCCCGTCTTAATTCTGCTGCGGAAAGCCCACAGCATGTAGGCCACGTTCTTGGCGCCACCGTCAGGGTAAGCCGTGTTCAAGGCTTCGACAATTTCCGTCTTGGACTCAAACTCATCGAGATTAGCAGTCTCCTCCCAACCAATGCTCATCACGCCATCGTGCTGCCACTCATTCCAAAGTTCCGCACCACGTCCCGGGGCAATCAACCAATACTTCTGCTTGGAAAGAACGTCAGAACTGCCCGGCTCTTCTATCCCCGACAGTAACACATCCAGTCGGCGATCTGGGTTCAGGCAGATAGAGTACAGTTCCGGGCGATTTGAATTGTTGTAGGGAGTCGAAGCCCAATGGGAAAAGCTTCGAAAGACTGCTTCCAGCGACCTAAGAACGGAAGCCCAGAGAGTTTCGAAGTGTTTCTCAAAGTCACTTTGAGAAACCCAACCCAACAGATAGACCGTTTCGTCCAACTTTTCATTAAAGGGTCCGGCTTTCTTCATTAGCCGTTCACCTGGGTCTCCCTGTGGAAGGATTAACTGATAGGCCGCCTTGCCTCGCTCAATCCTGTACCCAAACACGGCCCACTTGGCATAGTTGAGTCTCATCCGGACTCGTTGACCGCTCCATCGCTGAAGACTAATGCTGTGCGGCCGTCTTGGACATTCGGATCGCACTTCAGTTCCTGAAGCACCTCAGCGAATCTGTTTAGAACAACATTTGCGTTTTCGAGGTCTCCGAATAGCTGATCGAATGGCGCCGCAAGCTCCCCTTCTTCGACGTTCGCGTCAGGCTCCTCGGTCGCGTTTTTGTTTGCGTTTTGAAAAACGACATAAGAATCAAACTGTTTCAGGAACGGGACATTGATTCGTTCCGGAGCCTCCGCAAGGACCTCGCGGCCTTCGTCGCTGAGACAAACCACGCCACGCGCTGGATTCTCGAGCAACCCCGCCTTCGTCAAGTGGAATTTCGCCCAATGCGCCCGATTCTGAAACAGCTTGACCAATCCACTGGGTTGCATCTGGAGCCGTTCTTCATCGGTCAGCTGAAAACGGTCGGCCAGTGCATCAATAACCTCACCTGTCGTCATCTCACCACCGCCGTCGAGAACCTCAAGGAACGGCAGCATGATGGTTTGGAAATCCGGGATAGCCAAGTTTCAAATTCCTGTTATTTGGTGACATTGACGTTGGGTTGGCTGCTAGCCCGACCACGGTCCAACATCGTAGAATCAACAGTACACACCTCGGGGCGTTACAATGCCGTGGAGCGGTGCAAATCCGCCTTGGCCGAAAAACGGGTTTAAGCACAAGGCTTCGCGCCGGGGTATAAGACAAAGGCCATGACACTGAAATAATTCCAATCAATGTCGGAGTAGCGGCTAGCAACAGCGGAAGAATCCCATCCCAAGTGACCAACAATAGAAACCAGCGAAGCACATCCACTGGTTCCCTGACATTGTCGGTGAATAAGGGCTGTTCGTACTCCATCATGAGTGACCGTCAGGATTCAAGCGACCAGCGAACACGCCATGATAACTCGGGTGTCGGATCTCTCGAACGATCAGAATCGCCGTCACCGGCAGCTGATAGAGCATCAGCATGGCAGGATGAAAGTGATGGACGACTGTCAATAAGCCTGCGAGTAGCACAAAGCACAGCCCCCACACCAGTTCGGGAACTCGGCGAATCCGGAACACATTGCAGAACAAAAAGAAGTGCAGCACCACAAAGGCCGGAATCCACCCGGCCGCTCCGATCTTACGAACAAGCCACGGTGTCCCGACCGCTGTCACGCCAAGGATGATGGCGTCGAACACCGAAAAACGAAATCCCCATGTTCGCCGAACATCGATTGAACGCTTGTCTTCCCGCATGGCGTTGTCTGCTGTCGCTTATCGATTCAGTCCCAGCGGGCAACGCCGTTAAGGATTTTGTTTTATAACCCGAATGCGTAAGCGAGGGATCTGTGGGCCGATGAGGGTCCCTCGCTTACGCGTTCGGGTTACAAGATCCCTGCAAAACACGGAAATAAAGAACTTAACGGCGTTGCCCTCCGAGACTCATTTCGTTGATGGGATGCCATCCGTCGGCGACCACCGACGGCAAAACTCTACCGTCCCGACCGGGACTGAATCGCGTGAAAAACCAAGAAGCCAACGACACAAAAAAACACTCACCGAAATCAAATCCCCAACACTCCACCCGTGTTCCCCATTCCTCTCCCTCGGCGCCCACCGCGTCCCACGCAGACATCCATCCCCCCACGCCATGGCCAGCCGGGGCCTCCCGGTCACATGTTGGTTTTGGTGTCGCCGCCGGAGCCGTCGGCGACTTTTTGCAGAGCGGCGCTGATTTGTTTGTCGTGGCCGTGGTCTCGACTGTAGATGCGGAAGATGATGAAGCTGGTGGGCAGGCTGCGGAAAAGTTCGTCGTCGTCGAGTTCGTGTGATTCGCCGCTGGCGGGGTCGAACCAAAAATTTTGTTTGCCGGACGGCTTGCGAGCGCTGGGACGGTGATAGTGTTTGGCCACGTCGACACGCAGCGGGATGTCTTTGAGTTCTTCCGGCAGGTATTCTCGCACGCGGCGTTCGACAAGATCCGGTTCGGAAAAGATGGTGGTGCTTTCTGCCTGACCGGTGTGAAAGTGCATCGTGCGTTCGCAGGCCATGCGCCACATTTCGTCACGGTTGACGATGGCGCGCCAGTGTTGGCCGAGTTCTTTGGTTTCCGGATCGTCGCTGTCAGCCCAGCGCAGGACGTCGACTAAGAAGGAGGTTTCTGTGAGTCCCTGATAGGCCTTGAGATGTTCCAGCGGATTACCGGGAAACAGTCGCTGCATGGTTTCGGCAAAGTAATCTTCCAGAGCGATGTCGATGCCGCGAACGGTTCTGTGAAAATAGATGGTGCGAAACAGATTGGCGCGGGTTTCGATGAAGTTGATCAGTGTCGGTAGCCCGCGGGCGTGCATGGTCAGGCCGTCTGCGGTGAAGAACGTATAGTGAATCAGGCGAGAAATATCGAAGGCCTTGGTGTTGTAGCCGGACATGTACGCATCACGCAGGACAAAATCCATGTTGTCGACGGTGTAGATGCCGCTGAACAGCGAACGTAGTTTTCGCAACCAGTCGGGGTGGCCTTCTTCGTCTTCCGGCTGGCCGCTGGGGCGACGGATCAACCACGCAACCTGTCGGGGGTCGAGTTCTTCCAGTGGCTGCAGTTTGCCGTTGGGATTGCGGCGAATGCGGCGAATGATGTCGCCCAGTTCGTGTTCGATGATGTGACTGCCGATGTCTTCGTGCGTGAGCTTGTATTGGTCGAGGTAATGGTCGTCGAAAAAGTGCCCGAACGGACCGTGACCGACATCGTGCAGCAGTCCGGCGATTCGAACGAGACTTTCAACATACGCGCGAGACGGCGCGTTTCGACAGACCGTGGCCAGCGATTCGTACCACGCGGAAACAGTGACACTGCCCAGATGCATGACGCCCAACACGTGCTGAAACCGCATATGTTCTGCGGATGGAAACACCCACCACGCGGTCTGCAGCTGATGGATTTGACGCATCCGCTGCACCCACGGATGGTCGATGAGTTCCTGTTCCGCAGCTTCGTCAGACGGCAAATCGACGCGTGAGATGAACGGGATGTATCCGTGAATGGGGTCGTGAGAAAGACTCTCAGTCGTAAAATCGCGGGGCATGAGCAGACCTGTTTGCGGAAATGTGATCGCCGCCAAAGCGGACGCTGCGGATGATAGCGAAAGACGGCGCGTCGCCCCAGACTGCTTGCGAAAGGATTCGTTTCCCGAGTTCGGCTTGCCGAGCAGCATTCCTACGGGTACTTTACGAAACGTTCGGAATGCGTCTGTTTATCAAGGTAGCGACATGATCATTTATGGAACTCGCGGTAAGAACGTACAGGTCGACAGCGGCGACTTTACCTGTCCACGTTGTGCGACGGAACAGTCGTACAAGCACATCGAAGTCAAGAACTACTTCACGCTGTATTTCATCCCGCTGATTCCGATGGGCAAGGCGGGCGAGTTCATTGAATGTGGCGGTTGTGGAGGCACGTATGCTCCGGAAATCCTGACATACGATCCCGAAGTGGAACGGGAACAAATGGCCACCACGTTCCGTCGCCTCAGCGTGCTGTTTTTGCTGGACGTGAATCGCTGCACATCGCCAACGCTGAAGGCCGTTCAGGAAATCGTCAGCGACACGATGGACTATGATGTAGAACGCGAAGAGATCGCCCAAGATGTCAAGCAGGCTCAAAGTGCAGCGCCCGACACGGTCAAATTCTTCAAAACCCAAACCAGTGGCTACGAAGAAGAGGGAAAGTTTCTGCTGATCGTCACACTGCGGCGCATTCTGGAAGTGGAAGGTCCGCTGCAGGAACACGAAAAAACGCGGCTAACAGAACTGGGCAAAGCGATGGGCCTGCGTGTGAAGACGGTCAAGGAAGTTCTTGAGGCGGACTTGGCAGACAGCGAATCGTGACGATTTTGGTGGCCGACAGCCCGGCACTTCGCTGCCATGGCGGATGGATTCTGTGCGGTGTGATTTTGAACGCGCTCATCGTGTCGGCGCCGCTGGCCGTGACGGGGTTACAGAATCGAAACGGGCTTCCCGTACTGCTGCTGCTGATTGGAAGTTCGGTTCTGTGTGCCATGGAATTCAACCACACCCTGCGACACTCGGAACACCTGCCGCGTCGTGATCGCTATGGGCTGGCCGCTTTGATGGGAGCCCTGCTGCTGCTGTTCATTCAATGGGCGGCGATTGTGGAATTCGAAACCGCAGCGACTGTCGTTCATCGCGGTCACCCCGCCCGCATTATCGCGGGTTGCGTCTTCATCTGCATCGGAATCGGCGTGCGATCGACCGCCATTCAGCAACTGGCGACCGGATTTCGGAGTTCGGTGCAGACGACTCGACTGATCACGACCGGAATCTACGCTCGCTGCAGACATCCCTCGGAAACAGGTTTGCTGCTGGTCATGTTAGGGTTCACAATTCTGCTATGTGCGGCGTGGACGGCCATGGTGTTGCTGCCGCCAGCGTACGCCGTGGCTCGCTGGCGAATTCATCTGGAAGAATCAGCGCTTCGGAAAACGTTCGGTGAACAATACACAGCCTACATCGCACGCACCAGCCGAGGGTTGTAGTGACCGAATCGTATCTACTCCTCTGACTCTGACTCCGGTGCCGGCGCTGGTTCGCCCAGCATTTCTACAAGCAGTCTGTTGAGCTCGGGGCCGATCGCATTCAGCGACACAACTTTGCCTTCTTGATCGACTAGAATTGCCATGGGAATTCCGCCAACACCATAATAGTTCGCCAGCGGGCTGTTCCAGCCACGCTCGTTCTCGTCCTGACTCATCAAACTCACCCATTCGATTTCCTGCGTGTCGACGTACCGCTGATAGTCTGCCTTGGTTTTGTCCAGCGAAATCCCAACGATCGCGAAACCTTTGTCGGCGTAGTTCTGCAGTTGAGCCTTCATGTTTGGAATCTCGCCCCGACACGGCCCACACCAACTGGCCCAAAAATCGACGAGGACCACTTTGCCACGATAAGCCGACCAGTCGAATTCTTCGCCGTCGACTGTGGTGCCTGTGACATCCATAAATTGACCGGGCAAATTCAGCCGCCGCGACACACCTTCGTATTTCGCAATTTGCGGAGCCAGCCGTGGGTCACCCACTCTCTTCATTTCTTCAACCAGTCGATTGAAAATCGGTGCGGCCAGACGTGGATTATTGGAACCTTCCAGCGCATCACCCAAACCAGTGGCGACAGCATAGCTGGTACTATCCAGCCCGAAACGATCCATATACACCAGCAGATCCTTAATCAACTGCTGCTGCTCAGCCGTTTCCAGCCGAAAGAATTTCGGTGCGGTGGCCTCCAACTGGTAACCCGCAACTAGGCGAACAATGTCGTCGCGTTTGTCGGACTGCAGCTGCTGCACCATCTCGGCCAGCTTCGCTGCTGCCGTTTCGTCGACCTGAGACAAATTCTGGTAGGCTCCGAATCGTTCTTCGATGACTCGAACTTGAATCGCGTCATCCTGCGGCTTTAAGGCATCGATTTTTTCACAGGCCGTCAGAATCGCACCGATCTGCGCCTTAAAGAATGCGACGGACCCTTGTCGAGTTCGCTGATCCGCTGGCAGCGGAGACTGCTGAACCTGCTCCATAAATGCGAAGAGTTCGTCTGCTGTTCCCTCAGGAACAGGAAACAGATCCTTCTTTTCCTCAGGGGCGTCAGGTGCTGAGGCAGACGTTTCTTCGTCTGGTGCCGCTGTGTCCTGCGCCCAAGTTTCGGTCGACAGCAGACACTGCGTGACCAGCACTAAATACAGGGGGGCCCACGCACTGAACATGTTGAATCGTGTTTTCATGAAGTACATCTTTATTTCGTTATTTAGGATTCTCAGTGGCTGCGTCTTCGTAAAGCTGCGCCAATGGAATCAGGATTTTTTCGAGTTCCCGAAGATAATCGGGCTCCAATAACTCACTCTTCTGCTCTCGCAGTTTCTCAAGAGTCTCTTCCAACTGGTCGCGTTGGGTGCGTTGTTCTGCTGTCAAACTGCGTTCTGCGTCACTGCGGATTAAGTGCCAGCGTCGAGACAACTTGCCATCTGGAGTCTCTTGATCCTTCACGTTTGGCTTCAGACGAACGCCCTCAAATAACTCAGCTCGCGTGCCTTTGCCATCACCACTGTCATCCAGTAAGGAATGTTCCGTCGCCAGACGACCATCGGATTTATAGAACTCTTCGGTTCGACGTGCCGCAAACAGCCAGCCTTCTAGCAGTGATGTTTGACCGTCTCGATCGATATCGGCCTCCAGCTTGCCGATTGCGTCAGCCAGAAATCCGCCGAACCGCGTAAACTGAATTTCGCCGCCGTCTTTAGTTCCGGTCATAACGATTCTGTTGGGTGCGCTAAGCGCATTGATGAACGGGGCGCTGCACGAAGAGCAGTTGATGATGGCCACGGGCCGCTCCGCAGAGGCCAACATTTCTGCAGCGGCGCCTGCCGAAAGATCGGGGCCGCGAAGATTAAAACGAGGCGTCCGTCCATCAAAAGTGCCATGCCCGATCAGAACCAACCACAATGGTTCAGTGGATGGAGTTCCGATTGAACTGGCAACTTTTTTCTGCAACTGCTGAAGATCATCGCCACCTTCGCCGCGTCCGATGATTTCGAACAAGGCACCGCCAGTCGTTGCGGCGGCTTCCCACTGATCCGCCCATTGATCAAACATTTGCCCGTATTCAGAGGTTCCTTCCGCGCCAATAACCACAATCACCTGCTGATCGGCGGCGCGCACCATGTCACAGCACGTCACCGATAGCAACGGCATCGCAACCAAGAACAGCCGAAACCGTTTGACGAAGAATTTCATCTGAGCTGTTTTCCTATCGCAAAAGCAGCGACTCAGCCATAAAAAACCTACGGCATTCCATTCCGGCGGCGGATTGTCCAATCCGTCACAAAACAGCCGACCGCCAAAGCGAACACCCACCATTGATGCCAAAGGGGATCGAGTTCGATATCAACCAGCGGTGCGTCTGTGCGAGCCAAATCGGCAACGAAACTGTCGATGTCATCGATCGAAACCACTTGGCCGCCCGTCGCATCCGCGACATTGGTTAAGAATCGCGTGTTTACTGTCACGGACGCCATTTCTTCCTGATCCGGCTGACTGGCCCAGCCCACGGAACCGCTGAGTTCTTCCGGTTCCTGATCGGGATCGTTCAGCGTCGCACTCACTGCTGCGGTGTATGCGCCAGCCTCCACCGCCGACATCACAACTTCAAACATCCCGATCGTATTTTCGGACGGTTCGCCCGCAATTTCAACCGTCTCGCCATTCGGTTTCGTCACCACAAACCGCACGCTGGCGTCTTCACGAACTTCAAAGTCTCTGCCTCTTAGGTCTGTTACTAACCGGACCGTTCCCAATCCCAGCGACGGTTCGGGCACAACAGAGACATTCAGTCGTTTCGGAACATCGCCCACCAACCAACGCACCATCTGGCGACAGGCGCGAGCGTGATCGTTAAGGTCTTCTTCTGGCTGCTCACCCGCAGCAATCGGACGCTCGACGCCAGCACGAGCTTCATCTGTGAAGTCCAGCAAACGTCGACGGCCTTCGTTCATTCTCCACCGCCAAAAGTCGCCGATGCACAGCGCCGCAGAACGGCCACGACCAAATCGTTGCGTCACCAAGGCCGGGAATTCGTTGCCTGACTGATCAGCCACATTCGCCATCACGACGGCTCCGGGGCGAATAAAGCTGGTGGCATTCAGCGTCACAAAACCCGGCATCTGACTGATGCGTTGACGTTCGGAATCTTCATCCGAACGCAGCCGAACCCAAGGTTGCAGCCAGCCTTCACGACTTAAACTCAAAGCCACCGGGCCATTCGGGCCGGCAACGTCGCGATGTAAATCCACGGGTAAAAGCTCGCCCACCGGAGTGCGATCGTATTCGCCCTGTCGAAACGATTCTTGGCCGCCCATCATCAGGAATCCGCCACCACGCTTTGACACAAATTCGTAGATCAGTTGCAGCTGATCGGCCGTAAAGAAGGCCGCTTCGATGTCATCCAGAATGAGTGCATCGTAGGCGAACAGATCCTCGGCATCTTCAGGAAAACCGCCGACCAATTCGTCTTCATCTTTGGTGCCAAGTCGCACCAAAACCGGTTCGTCGAATTCTTCGGCCAGTTCCTGTTCTGTTGCGTCAAAACCACGGAACAGCGAGTTCGAGGTTTCGCCCTCACGCCCGCGAAAGTCGAACTTCGCTTCTTTGTTGGCGATGCGAATCAAGCCGACGAGTTCGGTTTGCGGATCTGTCTCCACCGCGCGTCGCAGAAATTTGAATTCCCAATTTGGTCGCCCGGACACGTACAACACGCGACGTTTGTCGCTGCCACGATCGACCGCCACCAGTCGTTCGTTGTTGACCTCGGTGGCTTCTGACTGAATGGGGGGGTTGTCTTCGTCTAAGATCGCGGCTTTTACTTTATAGAACACCGTGCCGCCGGTTTCCGGGCGAGCTTCAAACCGCACGGCCGATTCGTCGCCCGCGACTTGAGTCTTTGTTTCCAATGGCGTGCCATCCGCATCCAGCAGTGTCAGCTGGATTGTCTTGCCGGCGGCGTTGCGGTGTCGGGTTTGCACCTGAATCGTCACCGGCGCATCGTCGAACGCTGTTTGGTTTACGGTAATCGCACCGATGGCGACGTCGACCGCTGCGCTGTTATCCGCCACAATCACCGAATGCACGGGTGCCAGAGTCTTCAGCGAATCCAGCGATGCAAAATCATCTGTGGCGTTGCCATCGGACAGCAGCACAATACCTGCCAGCGGTTGGCCCGCGAATCGTTGTTGTAGTTGTTCTAAGGCAGAACACAGGTTGGAGGCTGGTCTTTCGAATGCCTGATTTTCGAACGAATCAACGCGTTCCAGTCGGTCGCTGACCACGTAACGCTGCAATTCGAAGTCCTGATCGATGCGATTCAGCCAACCGTTCGGATCTGCCAATTCACCGCGATTCAGCACTTCGCTCAACACATCAGCGCGTGTTTTCGCCGCATCTGTCAGCACCTGATGACTGCGGCTGACATCCGTGACCACAGCAATCACGTTGGCTCCACGGCGCGGGCGAGAACTGCTCCACAGGGGATTCACCAAGCACGCCGCGATGAACAACCAACCGCAAATCCGGCAAAACGTCGCCAGCCCCAGCGCTGCCAAATGACGGCGACTGACCCATAGCGCAATGATGACACCGACAGCTGCCACAACCATGGCCGGCGCGATCCAGCTGCGATCGCCGAGAACAAGATTCGCAAATATCACTTCGACTCGTTACGACTTTGGCCGAGCAGTTCGTAGTAGCGCCGGACGAGTTCGTCGAATTCTTCCGGCACGGGTTCGCGATCAATCGGAACCATCGAACGATCGGACGTGATCTTCGACAGTTCTTGCTTGATGCGTTTTTGCAAAGACGTCATTTCATCCAGTAGTTGCGACTTGACCAAATCCCATTTCGGTTCGGTACCGTGCCGACGGAATTCTGCGCGAATCGCGCGAGCTCGATCACGAACCTGAGCCACCTGATTGCGGAGTTCCGGATCGTCCAGAATCTCTTCCACTTCACGCAACCGGTTCGACCAGTCTCGGAACTCGTCACCCGTCAACGGCCGTCCCTGATTTGCGGCTGAACCACCCTGACCTTCGCGGCCACCGTTCATCAGTGAATTGCGTGGGCGACCGTTTCCGCCTTGCTGACCCTGTCCCGGTTGTTGTCCTTCGCCGGGCTGTTGTCCCGCTCCCGGCTGTTGTCCTTCGCCTTCGCCTTGTTGAGGTTCACCTTCCTGCGGTTGGCTAGGTTGACCTTGCCCTTGTTCGCCGGCAACATTCGCTGCTGCCGGTTGTTGCCTTGGCTTTTCTTCCGTGTTCGGCGACGACTCACCCGGACTCGATCCACTCGGCGTTCGCTGCGAAGTCTGACCGGTCCCCGGCTGAGCGTCCTGCGACGGCTGGTTTTCGCCGTTGGCGGACTGCTCGGTTTGCGGCCGCGGAGCAGCCACGCGCTGGGTTCCCTGTTGCTGTGACGATGCTTCGCTGGATGGCTGACCGTCACGCGGCATCGCAGCTTGCCCTTCGGCAGCGGCAGACGTGTCGGCAGTGGGCGCGTTGGGATGTTCGCCCGTCGCTTCCGCGATTTCCCCCGACAACTGATTCGCCAAATCTTCGATCTCATCCTGCGCGCGACGCAACGATTCCGCCTGACTGCCGAGCACCGCGTCGGCCGCTTTTTCGATGCCTTGGGCGAGATCTTCGATTCCTTCCCGCGCGATCTTTTCGGCTTGCTGTCCCTTATTCCACAACCCACGACTCACCAGAATCTCCGTCGCTTCCAACGCTTCGTCTGGTCTTTTTTCACGCGTCTCACGAATCGTGTCGTACAGCCGTCGCGACATCAGTGGTTCGCTGTCTTCGGCTTCTTCCACCAATTGCTTGGCCTGACCCAGCACACGTTCTAGATCGTCGCGCTGTTGAGCCACTTTTTCTTGCAGGCCTTCGCGATCACGATCGTTGCGCAATGATGGTTTTTGGCGGGTGCTGGCAGGCTCGCCGTCTTCGGCTGCCTGAGACTCGCCCGCCAGTTCCCTAGCGATTTCGTCTTGGCGTTCGCTGATGTCGTGTGCCTGATCGCGAAGATCTCGCATCGCTTCGCTGAACTGATTCGACGTCTGATTGCGAAAATCTTCCTGCAACTGTTCGAACTGTCGTTCGGCTCGCGTGCCTTCGGCAATGGCTTCCGACAGTTTGCCTTCGTCCATGGCTTCAGACGCCTGCTGAACTCGTTCGCGAGCGTCTTCGACTTGTTCGCGGGTCTCCTGATTTTTCTGTTGCTGTTCTGCCGACTGCTGGTCCATCGTTTCACGAAGTTCATCGACGTCTCGCAGCATTTCACGCTGTTCTTCGCGAAGACGTTTCAGTTCACGTTCGATTTCTTGTTTCTGCTCTTCTGTTTGAGCGGTTCGAAGTTCGGATTCGAGTTGTTTCAGGCGTTCATTCACCATTTCTTGGCGTCGGGCGAGTTCCTTTAATCGATTCAGAATTTGCAGATCCTGCTTTTGTTCTGCGTTCTGCGCCTGTTGTTCCTGAGCCTGTTTTTCTGATTCGTAGCGGTTGCGTTCGTTGTCGAGTTCCAGCTGATCGAGCTGCTGTTGCGACGCACTGTTTTGGCCCTTGCCTTTCCCCTGCGACTGTGATTTGGAAACCTGATGTTCCTTGGCGCGCAGTCGCATTAAGCCGGCAAAGGCCGATTGCTCTGCGAATAAAGCGGCCTGCAAACGATCGCCGTGTTGTTCTGCAGTGAAGGATGCCAGCGACTCCACCGCTTTGTTCATGTCACGCTCGATACCGTCGACGATCTTCATTGAGTCCGGATCATCAGCCGCTGCTTCTTTGACTTCCTGCAGTTGCTGGATCGCCTGCTGCTGAGACTCCAGCACAACGGTGGCGTCCGCGGCGGCTTTGTCGAGTAACTTCTGACGCGAGCGATTTGCATCCAGCGTGCGCTGAGTATTCCAAGTGGCAATCATGATCTGCCGCTGAAGTTCCAACAGCTCTTCCGTTGGACTCGACTCCTCCTGCTCTTCCTCTTCTTTTGGCTGCTGATCCTGTTGTTCGCCTTCTCGAAAAATTTCTTCGTAGCGGCGAACTTCGGCAAACATCATATCGCTGTAGGTTCGGCGAGGTTCTCCGTCGGACGCGATGTCTTCGACGTAAAAGTAGTACGACAGCAGTTCATCAGGGCCAACTTGCAGCTGTTCCATTTCGATCATGTGCTGAAGTTTCAACTTCGTCGAAGTTGTCGACGGTGGCGATGTTGAGTCAGACACCACCGCCGCATCGGCTGCTGGCGGCACGTCCGTCGGTGGCTCAAACAGCGAAATTTCTGCCGGTGTGCCGTTGGTCACGGAATACATCACGCCAAAGTCAGTGAATCCGAAATCATCGGTCGCTTCGGCTTCGATGTAAAATTCCTGCAAGGGCGACACATTCGTATCGCGACCCGGAAAGGTCACCTTAATTTTAGGGCGGGCGTTGTGGGTCACTTTCAACGAGATCGTTTGTTCTTCAGCCGCTGTGCGACCAGCATCGTCTTCTAAATAGACACGAAACTTCCGGTTTTCGACGGCTTCGATTTCCGCCATTACTCGGCCAGATTCGGCATCGATGGACGTCAGTGGAATCACGCTGTCACCTTCCGCTCGCAGTTCCGCGATTGCAACGGGCTTGTTGAGATGCAGTGTGAGCCGAACAGTCGAACCTTCGACCGCTGTGACACGCAACGTGTCTTCCACCAGTTGCTGTTCCTTTTTTGTATACGCGGGCGGCGTTATCAGCGCGTCGACCTGTTCGAGTCGTGGACGAACATAGGTCAGCACCTTGTAGCTGTCAGACTTCTGTTCGAAATCCGGACGATCGATGCTGGCCAATTCTGTGACAGAGTGACCGAAGAAAACACGGTAAGTGGCGTCGCCGTCGACAGCGTTGACTCGCGCGGCGAACACGCCTTCGTCGACAGTCGGCTCCATCGTAAACGTGGCTGCCTTGGCTTCTGAAGTCAGCTGCAGCAGCACGTCTGTGGGCAGCACCCTGCCGAAGCGGGCGACAACCGTTAACGCCGAACCCCGCTCGATCTCAACGTCGCCTGGTTCGACAATCAGTTCCGTATCACCAATCACCGCCGCTTCGCCCAGCTCACTCAGCGACACCGGAGTTGTCGGAACAATGATCTCTCGCCCCCAGCGGCCTGCCGCGACGACTCCCGTGATCAGAAAACAAAACGCCAGCAAGCTTAACGTCGACCACATCAGCATCTGTCGACTCGGCACCACCGATTTCCAGTCCGAACTTCGCGCCAGCTGATCCGCTTCGTCGATGACCCACTGATTCATGACAGACGACTGCAACTGCCCGCGCGAAGCGGCGTCGACACGAACAGCCGTCAGCACGGCATCGTTCAGTTCCGGCCGATTCTTTTCGATCAGTTGCGCTGTTTCGATGGTGGTTGGGGCAGGAACTTTCCAGCGCGCCACAGCGAGCCCCACGATTGTGATGCCCAGCAGAACCACCAGATTTGTGGACACAAAGCCGGGCACTTGCGGCAGCCACAGCACCAACGCAATGGCAGGCACTAGCAGTAAGATCCAGCACAGGGCCTGTCGACGCAACACGCGCAGTTTGTACAGTCGTGTGGCGACTGCGTTTAAGCTGCGTTCGAGTACTGTTCCGTGCATGAGAGATTCCTGCTGTTATGGCTGTACGATTTCGGAACGAACGGTCAACAAGTGTCGGACTTCGGTAGTGGATCTTGCTAAAGACCCCGCAACCGAAGGATCTTTGGGCAAGATCCACTACCGACAATTATTGAGCGGTCGCCTCCGTTTGTCTGCGTTGTATCATCGAGGCCCAAATGGACTCCACCAGCAAACATCCTAAACCCGCCAGCAGCAGCCAACGCCACCACTGTTGCTTCTTTTCCAGATCAGTGGCACTCAACTGCTTGGACTTCGTTTCATCGGTCCCGTTGTTCGAATCCGATTGTGCGTCATCGATCGTTTCGACGCCAATCCCCAGCACCTGCAACTGTCCCACCGGCAGCATTTCCGTCCGCGATTCGGCAGCCGACAGGCCCGCGATCAGCGAAACGGAATACTCACCCGCGCTGCTTGTCCCCGTGATCGTGTAGCGACCAGGTTCCTTCAACGTCACGGTGGCCGACTGAGCTGCGTCGACCGCTGACTGCTGTGACGTCACAACATCAGCCGAAGTTTGCGATGATCCATCCGGAAGTCGCATCGTCCAATTCTGAGCCGACACGATTTCTCCGGGTCGGATTACGTCGCCCACCGCTTGGATGACTTGGTCTTTTTGGACCGGACTGGCCAGAGACAGCACGCGGGTGATCAAGGGAGGAAATCGCGTGGACAACGCCAGCTGGCTGTCATTGGGATGCCAGCCGGCGGCGAACAGAAACAAGCGGCCCGTGTCACCGACGCTGACTTCCACGATCGCTGGCAGGCCGGAATCGAATTTCGCCACTGTCGACCAGTCACCTTCCTGCCGGTCTTCTTCCGAAAACACCAAGTTCCGGTGCTGCCAGAATTGGATCGAAGAAAAGTCGGCGAAGCGTGCATCAGAAAACGTCGCAAACAGCGGGTGCTGATAGTCGATATAACCCAGCATCGCGTATTCATCAACGTTGGCTTCCTGCACATCGAAATTCGCGGGCAGGAATTTCTGCAACGATCGCACCGCGTCTACGGATGGCGGAGCCACCAGCAATGTTCCCGATCGGCTGAGGAACGCGGCCACAGAATCCAGCAACCCGTCCGGAACAACGTCCGTCACAACCACAAACTTCGCATCATCCTGAATCGGCAGCACAACGCCATCGTCTTGGATCAGGTCGACCAGATTGATGTCTCGTTCAACATTTCCCGACAAAACTCGCTGCAGATAATATCGCATCGATTCCGGATCATTAAACTTCGACGGCCCGATGTGAGCCACCTTAACGACAGGATTGTCGGTTTCTGGCAGGTCGATCACGTTGTCGAAAGGATGTTCGTCGCCCAGCAATTCCACGCCCACAATCGCCTGCCCCGCCGCAGCATCTGCGGTGGGCAGAATAAACGAACGCCGCTGCCCAGGCGCAACGGTGACGGTCATCGCATCACCGACAGGCCCGCCGTCGGTGCCGAACGGTTGCAGCTTAAATTCCTGCTGCACAGAATCACCCGCACTGGCAACACGCACCCGCGTTCGATCCGCGCGGCGATCTTTCACAAAGCTGACTCCCACATTGCCTTTCTTTGTCGCAGCAACCGCCAGCAGTTCAACGGCGACGCCGGCAGGCCAGTTGCCGGTCTTGAGTTCATCCAAATTGCTGCCGCGCTGAAAGTCCGTGATCAGTACCAAACGCCGATCGTACACATGAAAGTGCTCAGCCGATTCCTGAACCAACTCGTCCGCCGCAATCCGCAGCGCGGCGCCGGTGTTGGTGGTCATCCAGTCTGGTTCGTAGCCATCCATCACCGCACTGACCATCGCCGTCCGCTCGTCCGCTGTAGCCGTCTGCCATTTTTCGCGTGAGATCAACGTGGTTGAGACATTGGAAAACGTGACGATGCTCAGCAAGTCCTGATCGCTGAGCCGATCGACGGTTTCGCGAACAGCCTCGCGAACTTGGTTGTAGATCCCATCGCGCCGCATACTGGCACTGCGGTCGATCAGGATCGTGACCGACTGGACAGCATCGTTTTGCTGATCCCGCGAGACGACTTGTCGCAGAAACGGTCGAGCAAACGCCAAACCGATGAGCACCAGCGCTAGGATTCTGAGCAACATCAGCGGCCAGTGTTCGATGTTCGAACGCTTGGTCATGGTCGGTCGAGACGGCTTCAGAAATTTCACCAAACTGAACGGCATGTTCTGCGTGGGAGCACGCCGCAACATGTGCAGCACCACAGGGATCGAAGCCGCAGCAACACCGAGCGCCGCGAACAGCGGAGTCAGAAATTCCATCAGACGGCCCCCACGAACGCATTAGCCGTTTTGGCGCTAGCCACGGACCTTGTCCCGATAACCGCGGCTAACGCCGTGCGGCTCATCCAACGTGCCGCTGTCCATCTCATCCCGGTCATCGGCTGCTCCTGCGAGCATGCAGGAATTCGGACAACGCCAGTTCCAGCGGTTCGTTGGTCACAGTTCGCACAAACGCCGCACCCAGTTTCTCACAGACGGCCTGCACGGCCGCATTGTGTTCGTTGATGCGCTGCACAAATGATGCGTTGGAATCAGCCGGATCAGCATACATCTTTTGGCCCGTTTCCAGATCCTCAAACAGCTTCGGTCCGTCGATCTTCAAGTTGAGTTCCACGGGGTCCAGCACCTGAAACACAACCACATCGTGACCGCAACCTCGCAGCAGCTTCAAACCTGCTTCGAATTGTTCCACCGGCGCCAGCAAATCCGAAATCAACACCACGAAGCCGCGTTTGTTTAAGACTCGCGCGGCATGTTCCAGCGCGTGTTCCGGGTTGGTGTCGTTGCCGGACGTGGGCTGTTCGAGCGTCACCATCAAACGCCGCAACTGGCCGGGACGATAGCGGGCCGGTACCATCATTCGGACGCGTTCGTCGAACAGACTTAACCCGACGGCGTCGCCCTGTCGATTCAACATCCATGCCAGCGACGCGGCAATCGTGCGCGCATAGTCGTGCTTGTTGTAGTCGAGCGAACCGAACGACATCGATCGGCTGAAGTCCGCCACGAGGTAGCAGCGAAGATTCGTTTCGTCTTCGAACAGACGGATGTAACTGCGGTCTGTGCGAGCGAACAGTTTCCAATCCAGAAACCGCGGATCGTCACCTTGAGTGTACTGGCGATATTCTGAAAACTCGACGGAGAACCCGTGCTTGGGGCTCTTGTTCAGCCCCGTCCGAAACCCATCCACAACCACCTTGGCGCGCAGTTCGAGCGATCGGATGCTCATCACCACTTTGGGATCCATGAAGGATGTCGACATTAAACGCCCCCCCGCGATTGTCCCCTCTCCCCTTTTCCGGGGAGAGGGCTAGGGTGAGGGGTTGTTGGCTGCGACGTCAGTTCCAAAATCATTTGAGCGCGCAGCGCTCTGCGGTTTTCTTGGAGGTATTGTGGTGTTCGGTGGCGAGTCATGAGGTTTGGGTGAGTCTGTTTGGGGTGGTATGTCGAAGGCACCAAGGCCCCCTCATCTGACCTTCGGCCAATCTCTCCCCCACGGGGGAGAAGAGCCGTGAGAAGAACGGTATTACAGCGTATCGTTGCATCACGCTACCGCTTCCTGTTTTGGATGACCGACGTGTTCCAGCAATCGTTCGACGATGGTTTCGGTGGTGAGCCCTTCTGCTTCCGCTCTGTAATTTGGCAGAATCCGGTGTCTCAGCACGGGCTTGGCCAAGGCTTGGATGTCTGCGGTGGAAACATAGGGTCGACCGTCGAGTAACGCGCGAGCTTTTCCACCCAGCACCAGATTCTGACCGGCTCGCAAGCCAGCTCCCCACGAAACCAGTTCGTTAATAAAGTCCGGTGTGTTCTTTTGTCCCGGTCGAGAGGCAGAGGCCAGTCGCACCGCGTACCGCACAACTTCTTCGGCAATTGGCACGCGTTGGACAACCTGATTCAGATCACCGATGACGTTGGCTTCGAACAGTGACTTCAATTTTTCGCGACGCTTGGATGTTGTCTGCTGCACCACGGCAACTTCGTCGTCTTCTGGCAGGTAGTCAATCATCACATTGAACATAAATCGGTCCAGCTGCGCTTCCGGCAGTGGATAGGTGCCTTCCATTTCGATGGGGTTCTGAGTCGCCAGCACAAAGAACGGTTCCTGCAGTTTGTGAATGCGTCCGGCGGCGGTCACCTGATGCTCCTGCATAGCTTCCAGCAATGCGGACTGAGTTTTCGGCGGGGTGCGGTTGATTTCGTCGGCCAGCAGCACGTTCGCGAAGATCGGGCCGGGGATAAACCGCATCGACCGGTGCCCTGCCTCATCTTCATCCAGTACCTCTGTGCCGGTGATGTCGGCGGGCATCAGGTCGGGCGTGAATTGAATTCGGTTAAATTTCAGATCGAACAGCTGAGCGATCGAATTCACCAGCAGCGTTTTGGCTAGACCAGGTGCCCCGGTGATCAGACAGTGTCCACCGGACAACAGCGAGATCAACAGTTGCTCAACCACGTCCTTCTGGCCGATGATGACTTTCGACAGTTCGTCGTCGATGGTCTTACGCAGTGATCGCAGTTGCCCGATCAGTTCGCGTTCACGTTGCGGCGTGATGTCGGCCAGTTCCAGTTCCAATTCTTCAGACTCAGACATTCCGTGTTGGCTTCCTAAAATTGTTCGACGCGTTCTGTTCCTGATTCTCACCACCACAGCGGAGCACTCCCGAGCGGCAGCTCGATTCCGCCGGCGGTCGGCACCGCCCTAATGGGTTAACGCATAGAAGACGATGTTGATTCCTAGCGGATAGGCTTTCTTTTCGGAGAATTCTTTGAAGTACCACGGATCGACACCCTCCTCTTCCCAGCCGTCGCCAAGATCCGTGTTGTGGCAAATGATAGACACCATGCGGCCGTTGTCATCGTACAGTCCGAGGTAGTGCGGCTGCTGAGTATCCGCACCGCCTTCCCATGTAATCAGATTGCCGTTGCCATCGATGTGGTTGGGATGAGCGCGACCGATCGCCGGAATCTGCGGTCGCTCTTTCAGATCATAGACGCAATGGAAGATCGGATGTTCTAACGGAATTTCTGTGGCTTCACGATTGGGAAGCACGCGTTTCATTTCGAACAGGAAATTGTCGAGTTCATACTGCCCCCAAAAATCGTCGACCATCAGAAAGCCACCGTTCAGCAGATAGCTGCGCAGAGCGGTCACTTCCGGTTCGGAAAAACGCAGCGCGCCGGGTTCGATGATGTAGATGAAGGGATAGTCGAACAACGCAGGGTCCGTCAGGTCAATGATGACTCCATCCGGATGCGTGTGCAGCGACGTCAGTTGTTGCAGGCGGTAGGAGAAATTCAGATCGGCGTCGGGGTAGTCTGTATACCATGCGTTGCCTCGCCGACCTCCGTAGCTGCTGTACCGAATTCGGCAGAAGGTAAAGACGTCGTCTTTGAAGGTTTCGTCCAATTTCCAGTCCGGAACGCCGCGACGATCCGGGCGGCCATCGGCCCCGATCAATTCTCGCCGACCACCAAACCTTTGAAAACCGCCGAACTGAGCGATCGCAACGCTGGCAATCAGCAACACCAAACACGCTGTGATAACGGCCAGCGATGAGCGATTCATGGGCGGGTTTCCTGTAGGGCGGGAGTTTCCAAGTTTCTCAAATCGTAGGGCGGCTGGCTACCATGTTGAAAGCCCCGTTTTGTCAGGAAAGTGTGATTGGTCGTCAAACGCCACTTTGATCCACAGGATTGCGATCTCGATCCGCCCGAAAGACTCGCAGCGTTTTCCGGGCCTGGCGGCTTGAAAATTGCGATCCGTCTGGAAATGATGGGTGCTCGGAAACGTCCGATCGATCCCCAAACACCTGAAGGCGACCAATGTTTCGCAACGTTTTTCAAACCGGGCTGCTAATTTCTGTATTCGCTGGCAACATCGTTGCCCAAGGCGAAGACATCGCTGGAATCGGACCTCTGGGTCAAGTCCAGCGACTGCACACCGACTTCGCCTTCACAGAAGGCCCGGCCGCCGATGCGGATGGCAACCTGTACTTCACCGACATTCCCAACAATCGAATTCATAAACGCGACGCCAAAGGCACGCTGTCTGTGTTTGTCGAACCGTCCGGACACTGCAATGGACTGTTGGTTGTTGGCGACCGACTGCTGGCCTGCGAAATGGACGGGCAACTGAAACAGTACGACCTAGCAACCGCACAACAGACGTCATTGGCCAGCCAGTACAACGACACACGCTTTAACGCGCCGAACGATCTGGTGATCGACAAAACGGGCGGAATCTATTTCACCGACCCGCGCTATCGTGCTCCCGATCCGTGGCCTCAAGGAACAGAAGCGGTGTATTACCGAGCGGCCGATGGCAAGGTGACACGCTTGATCCAAGATCGCATTGCTCCCAACGGCATCATCCTGTCACCTGATGAACAGACGTTGTACGTGATTCCGAGCATGGAAAAACAGATGTGGTCGTACGCCGTCAAATCGCCAGGGAAAATTGGCAAGGGACAAGTCTTCTGCACGTTGGCTCAGCCAGCAGGCAAAGACGACACCGGCGGCGATGGCCTGACGATCGACACCAACGGCAACCTGTACATCACCACGGCACTCGGGCTGCAGGTGTTTGATTCGTCCGGCAAGCCACTGGGCATCATCGAAATTCCGGAACATCCCGCCAACGTCGCATTCGGCGGCAAAGACAACCAGACTCTGTTTGTCACCGCTCGGAAGTCGCTGTATTCCGTAGAAACGTCAGCCACCGGTCACGTGTTTCCGGGAAAATAAACGGCCAGCAGACGCATGCACAACGGATCAGTTCGTCGCATGTATTGCGGCGTTTGATGGACGATCCACCAGACTTGCATAGACGCGATAACCCGCGGCCAGCGGGTGACCTTCGTCGTAAGCGGAATACACCACGATTCCGGAATCGATGGCGGACACCAAAGACGGCAGCACGTCGCGAAACGCAATTCCAAGTTCCGTCAACGCAGACTGCATCCGATCGCGCAGCTCGGATTCGCGCTGTGCGAGTCGCAACAATCCATCAGGGAAAGCCGCGCGGATGGTCTGCTGACTGTGGCTAAACACGGATTCTCGAGTCGGTATCAACAGCACCGTGAATGTGACGCCTCGCGCGGAACACTTTTCGTTAGCACTGGCCAGCATCTGCAACGTGGTCTGCAGCGCCGAACGAATTGGAGGGTCCGTCAAATCCATATCGCTGGATAGAAACTGAACACGCTGATCGGCCACAAACGTGGGGTTGGTGGGATGCGAAATTTCAAAACCTATCGGTCGCCCAAGCTTGGAATGTCGCAGTGCCTGATGCAGTGCGCTGCCCGTGGCTGAGCGATATTTAATGGCATGGCGAAACGAATTTTCGATTTCGCGTTCCGAGTGACGTTCTTGGATACCGCGGGACACGTCGCCCAGATCATTGCCGAGATACAAACCCACAATGATCTGTTTCGGCTGCAGCTGCAGTGCCTGATCAACCAGCACGCCGTATTGCAGCGGACCATAGCCGCCGACGCCCATATTGTAGACCGATTGCCCGGACTGCTCCGCCAGCCGTTGCGGCCAAGCTTCCGCAGTCGCCGCATTAAAACCCTGCGTATGCGAATCACCGATGGCAACCACATCCACCTGCGGCAGCACAGCGGCATTTCGAAAACCGTTGGCGTCAATGTCGTTCAGCTGTGGATCCAGCACGTAGCCTAATTCTGGGTGAGGAATCATGTTCGACGTTGTGTTCACGGGAAAATTTGTCACGCACCGCAACACAACTTCGGCCAGTAACAACATCAGCCCCAACGACAGACAGGCCGCCGTCAACCGCAACTTCCAAATGGCGGGGGCCGTTCGAGCCAACCCACAGAACGTGCCGGCCACCAGTAGCAGCAACAAACCGATCAGCTTGATCGTCATTCCGCCAGACAGCGTAAAGGCCACGGCAGCGGTTGCGGCCAGTATGCCGGCCGCCCAGCAACCAATCGTGCCGACAAAGCCGGACGTGAGTTCCCGCTCAGATGCTTCGAAGATGAATCCAGTCACAATTCCATCCATGGAAAAAAGTGGCGCAAGCTGCGCAGATCGGCGGAGTCCCTGCCCCGCTTGCGGAAACTATATCTTGTGAACGAAAAACGGGGCAACACTAGGATTTTGCGAACCGACGCGAAACGCCAGCGACGAACCCTGACCATCAGCAGGGTGCGCTCACGGATTTCAGCATTTCCTATGGGGTGGCCGGGGCTGGACTGAACGAAGTGAAGGAACAACAAACCGGCGAGCCGGACCCGGGGGTTCGCCCGTACCTCGCTCCACCCCCGGCCACCCCTTCCTGCCTTCACAATCAACCATGAGCACACCCGCCAGCCAACACGCGGTCGACCTGACTGTCACCATTCCTGAGAGGTTTTGCGAACTTGTGCGGCAGCCGGGGTCGATGGTTGACCAAAGTCTCAGGCGATAGCAAAATCGCACGCAGGCGTTGTTTGCAGAGGGTCGGGAGTCTTTTTCGGACCGAAACACGTGTGCTGCTGTGCCCTCGTTAGCCAAAAAAGACTCCCGCCCCTGTTCGACAATCGCGTACACGTATCATTTTGAGTCAGAAATTATTGAGTTCCATGCAAACTTCGAATCTCGTCAATCAGCTCGCCCCGTCCGCCACCATTGCCGCTGCCGCCAAGGCCAAAGAGCTGCGAGATTCTGGTGTGAACGTGCTGGAATTCACGCTGGGGGAACCCGATTTCACAACGCCCGCTCACATTTGCGACGCGGCGAAAGCGGCGATCGATGCCGGGCACACACACTACACGCCCGCTGTCGGAATCCCCGCGTTAAAGACGGCCATTCGCGACGCATTCGAACGGGACCACGGCGTCAGCTACAAGCCATCGGAAGTCACGGTCAGCAATGGAGCCAAGCACGCGCTGCACAACGTGCTGGCGGTGTGTTGCAATCCCGGTGATGAAGTCATTATCCCCACACCATTCTGGGTCAGCTACAGTGCGCTGGTGGAACTGGTGGGTGCCGTGCCGGTGCTTGTCGAAACCACGGAAGAAAGCGGCTTTTGCATGACGGCCGATCAGTTTCGGGGGGCCATCACAGACAAGACAAAGATGCTGATGCTGAACAGCCCCAGCAACCCCACAGGTGCCGTCTATCCAGTCGAAGCGCTGGAAGCATTGGCCCAAGTCGCAGTCGAAAAAGACGTGACCGTGCTGTCGGATGAAATCTACGACAAGCTCATCTACGACGGCTACACGTTTAAGACATTCGCCAGCTTTGGTGAAGACGTCAAGCAACGCACGATCATCGTCAACGGTGTCAGCAAGTCCTATGCGATGACCGGCTGGCGAATCGGCTGGACTCTGGCACCCGAAAACGTCAGCAAGGCAATTGCGAAATTGCAGAGCCAACAGACGTCGAACCCGTGCAGCATCAGCCAGTATGCGGCCATCGAAGCCTTGAATGGCCCTCAGGAATGTCTGTCAGAAATGATGGTCGCGTTTCAGCAACGGCGCGACTATGTGCTGCAGCGATTGCGAGCCATGCCGGGGCTAACTTTCGCTGATCCCGGTGGAGCGTTCTATGCGTTCTTTAACGTCAGCAGCCACTTCGGCCGCCAACTGCCGGGCGGTGTTTCTGTCGACAACAGCAGCGACTTTTGCACCGCCCTGCTGGAACAGGCTCATGTGGCACTGGTCACCGGAGACGCCTTCGGAGCACCAGGCTACGTGCGTTTGTCTTTCGCCACAAACATGGAGACGATCACAGCTGGCTTGGATGCTCTGGAAAAATTCCTGTCGTAGGTCACGCTCCCGCGTGACGAACTGAGGAGCGTTGGAGATTTAAGCGGCGGTTAGCGTCCAGAGGATTACCATGCTTCGTGTTCTAATCATCCTGCTACGCTTGGCCGTACCGATCCTGATTGTGTACGGCGTCTGGACTGTGCTGCGTCCGAAGTGGGCGTTCACGATCGTGATGGATCAAACTGGCATGAAGTCGAACACAGGCGTCACCACGCCTGAACAACGACGACTGTTGGAATTGCTGCGACGAACACGATTCGTCGAAGGACAGGTCAAGATTTGCGGCCGACAAGATGAAAATGGAAAGTTGCAACTGAAATTTTTCGGCCAACTTTCGCCTGAGACCGAACAGCAGATTCGTAATTACATTGCGAATGAGATGTAAGCAGAAAGTGACGTGACTGTTCAGTTGTCCACCAGCTGCAAATCGGACACGCGGACGTCAACTCCGGGCGAGTAAGCCACGTGATCAGGTGGCAGCTCGGAAGAGATCGGGAAATCCATCGCCACTGTCAGCGTCTGTTCCAACGTCGTTAACTTCGCAGGCTGAAACCGGTACGGTTCATGATGAACCTGTCCGCACAGAAAACGACCATCAGGCCGCTCGGCAAACAGGTGATAGCGTTCCAGCAGAAAATGTTCGAGCGACCCCGACGCTGCTTCAGCCGGAACATCGGATTCAGAAATCTGGGCGGTGATCTCATATCCCGCCTGAGAAGAATCCGGCCGCATGCCAGTGTAGTGCAGACCTGAATCTTGCTGACGAAAGCTCATCCGTGAGTAGTAATAATTCAAATGCCAGAATGTCCGAGCAACGGCGACGGCCAGCCACTGATAGGCGTCCAGACTGAAGAACCACACGCCCGTTTGACCATTGGCGTGGCGTACATAAGTCCGGACGTTGGTTTCCAAAAACCACGAAATTCCGGGCACTGGCGGCGACCACCAAGGGCGCACACGTTCCATAGAAAACGGCACGACGCCCAGCCATGCACTGCCATCAAACGTCTCAATGGTCAGCCCTTCCGGCAGCAGTGCCTGCAATCGAACCGGATCAACTCGCCAATGAACAAACAGCAAATGACGCCAAACCTGATAACCAACGATCTTCGTCATGGATTGATCGGAATTCATTGGCTCTGCTTCTACGTCGAAGAAATATTGATGTTCCAGTGCGCCGGACTAAGACGAAACAATTAGTTGCCTTTGAGCCTCACGGTAGCAAGCTTCGCGATCTGGTTCGACCTATCAAGGAGCAGCCTCATCGTTGTGAATTGGCTTTTGAAGATGCTGATCTCGGGAGTCCGCTGGAAAATTCGTTTTGACGGAGCAATTCGGGTTAGTGTACAATCATGGTCGGGGAATGAAATGGAAGACAGCAGCGTCGAAAATCGTCTGGAAAACCTTGAACAGAAGGTGCTCGGGATCCTTGAAGTCATCAAGGAATCTGGCTCCAACGGAGGGACAGTGAAGGACTGGCGGCAGTCGCTGGGAATGTTCAACGATCACCCAGTCATGAAACAGATTGATGAGGAAGGCCAGCGCATTCGCCAACAGAACAGGGATCAGGTTGCGAATGATCATTCTTGACACCGATCATCTCGTCACATTGAAGTATTCTGACAGTGACCGTTTCGCACGACTTGCTCAGCGCATGGCCGCATCAGTCGATCAGGATTTCGTAACAACGGCCACATCACGTTTGAAGAACAAGTGTGGGGCTGGTTAGGACCGTCGGAACAATAGTTGACGGGTAGGTGACGAGGTTACGAGTCCCGCCACCTCGAACTGCGGCAAAAAGGACTCGTAACCTCGTCCACTACGCCAAAGGCCGCCAGTTATTGTTCCGACGTTCCTTAGCTCAGATCAACCGGCACGTTCAAGCCGACTCGATACGAACTCAAGTATTGGCTGTTCGGGCTCCGTTATTCCATTCAGTATGTCTTTGCAAGCCGCCCCAGCTCTCGCCGCACGAAGAAGCAGTCGTTCACGCTTTCGGGAATGTTGTTCGACGGTGGACGAAGTCGCGGAGGCCGCAGATCGTCAAGCACAGTTGGGAAGCCCATGTACGCGCGGTAGACATCGGGCATCGCGACTTTGAGGCTCTCAAGAACCTGCATCCACCGACAACGCGCTTCGACTCGGGTTTCCATGTTTAACGCCAGCGAGTCGGCGATCTTGATGCCGTGTTTGTT
>JBDNHJ010000108.1:0-32484 GCA_041688835.1 Fuerstiella sp. | reverse complement strand
GCGATGCCAGTCGATCCAGATGTGGTGTCTGAATGTCGGGATGTCCCATGCAGCTGTAGTCGGTCCACGTTTGGTCGTCGCTGATCAGCATCACAATGTTGGGTGGTGCAGCGGCTGCGGTTAACGTCGAAGCCACCAGCAAGAAAAACAGAAAAACACAACGCTCAAAATTCATGGTACGATCCGTTAATGTCATCAAATTGTTTGTCTGCTGATTGTATTTGCAAAACGCGCCGCTCGCAATCAGACTGCGTTCACTAAAATCCCAACCTCTGCAAAATCCACCAAGCCCAACGATGATCTCAGGAATCAAAGTCTCACGATTAACGCCCCCCGGTCGTGGCGCTGTAGCCGTGTTGCAGGTGGACGTTGACGATGCGACTGATGCGAACGCGATCGATCGATGCTTTGTCGCCAAGAACGGTATACGAACAGCCGACGCGAATGTGAACCGAATTCTGTATGGCGATTGGGGGCCTGAGGATGTTGTGGTGGTTCGCACGGGGCCGCGACAGTGGGAAATCAATTGCCATGGCGGTGAAGTTGCTGCTGGACGAATTGCAATGGATCTGGTCGGTGATACAGCAGTCGCGACAGAATCCAGTCCATCCGATTTTACGCAACGGCTGCAACAGGAACTGCTGAACGAATTACTTAACTGTCGAACTCAGCAAACCGTTCGTTATCTGCTGGCTCAACAACAGGGCGTGTTGTCGGACTTTCTGAATCGCCTTGCGACCGCAGAAAGTTGGGATCACGTCAGCGACGATGTGCGACGGTGCTTGAGCTGGCAGCGGTTTACGGATCACCTGACAACACCGTGGCAGATTGCGATTTTCGGTCAGCCGAATGCGGGCAAGTCGAGTTTGCTGAATGCGATTCTCGGCTACGATCGTTCGATTGTGTTCGACCAACCGGGCACAACGCGTGATCGAGTCGAATCTGATATTGTGCTGGCGGGTTGGCCGTTTCGACTGACGGATACGGCGGGCATTCGCGACGAAACGATTAGCGAAATCGAAACCGTCGGTGTCGCGGCGGCTCGGCAATCACTGCAGGAATCGGATGCTTGCTGGCTGGTGGTCGACAGTGTGGCCGGCTGGACAGATTCAGACACCGCCTTGCTGAACTGCGTTCCACCGGGATGCCCTTGCTTGGTTCTGATGAATAAATCCGATCTGGTTGACGACATCAGCTGCGTGCTGACCGATTTGCTGACCGATTTGCCGAACGAAGTTGACGTCATCCACACGTCGACCGTCAACGGCAGCGGATTAACAGAACTATCTCACTGGCTGCCCGCACAGTTGGTCCCCGCACAACCGCCCCTCGATGTGCCGTTGCCGGTGGTGGGCATGATTACTGAACTGCTGCAGGCTTGCTGTCAGCAAAACAGTCTGGCCCCGTTATCTCTGGTATCAAAAGTAGCGGAAGGGCGCGAGCCGTCCGGTTTCGCGGCACCGGACGGCTTGCGCCGTTCCGCTAAATGATAGGTCGGCGGAGACCGCCGAGCTACGACAGAAGCTTGCTGCCTGTTAAGCTATGCGCTGCACGACGCTTTGCATCCGCTGGGCGGTTCGTTTTTTTGCTTTCCTCTCTCGACGAAGTTTTCCATCAATCATGGGCTACCGAAATCTGCAGCAGTGCGTCACTGACTTGGAAAAAAATGGGCATCTGATTCGGATTTCAGATGAAGTCGATGCGGATCTGGAAGCCGCAGAAATCCATCGTCGCGTGTATGTGGCGGGCGGGCCGGCATTGTTGTTTGAAAACGTGAAGGGCTGTCAGTTTCCGATGGCCAGCAATCTGTTCGGCACAATGGACCGAGCTCGATTTATGTTCCGCGACGCGTTGCGTGGCGTTGAGACGTTGATCAAGCTCAAGAAAGATCCGACGGAGCTGTTACGTTCTCCGTTGCAGATTCCTGCCGTGCTGCGAACACTGCTGTCGATGAGACCCGCGAAACGATCTTCTGGGCCAGTGATGGAATGCCAAACCAGCATCGACAAACTGCCGCTGCTGAAGTGTTGGCCGAAGGACGGTGGAGCCTTCGTGACTCTGCCAGAAGTTTATACCGAACACCCCGATCGGCCGGGCTATATTCATTCGAACCTTGGCATGTACCGAGTGCAGCTGACGGGGAATGAGTATCGCACCAATCAGCAAATCGGACTGCACTATCAGATTCACCGGAGCATTGGTCTGCATCATGCTGCCGCGTTGGCGAAGGGCCGTCCCTTGCGAGTCAATATTTTTGTGGGCGGACCACCTTCGATGGCCGTGGCCGCCGTGATGCCTTTGCCGGATGGCATTCCCGAAGTCGCGTTTGCGGGCGCGTTGTCGCGGCGCGCGATCCGGATGGTGCGACAGGGCGATCATCCGATGATTTGTGCGGAAGCCGACTTCTGCATTAGCGGAACAATCGCGGCCGAACAGTTGCCGGAAGGACCGTTCGGCGATCATCTGGGATACTATAGTCTGACGCACGACTTTCCGGTGGTCAACATCGACAAAGTTTACCATCGCAAAGATGCGATCTGGCCGTTTACCGTTGTCGGACGTCCGCCGCAGGAAGACACCGTCTTCGGCGAATTGATCCATGAACTCACAGGCCCCGCCATCCCCACCGTGCTGCCTGGCGTTCACGCCGTTCATGCGGTGGATGAATCCGGCGTGCATCCGCTGCTGCTGGCAATCGGCAGCGAACGCTACGTTCCGTATGCCGAGCAACGCCGGCCCATGGAACTGCTCACGAATGCCAACGCGATTCTGGGACAAGGGCAACTGTCACTGGCCAAGTACCTTGTGATCGCAGCTCATGAAGACAACCCAGCGTTGGATATCAACAACGTGGAATCATTTTTCCGTCACGCCTTGGAACGTATCGACTTGACGCGCGACCTGCATTTCCAAACTCGCACCACCATTGACACGCTGGATTACACCGGCACCGGGCTGAACGAAGGTTCGAAACTTGTCATCGCCGCCGCTGGCAACGCGCGACGAACACTTCCGACCGAAATCCCATCCGATCTGTGGTTGCCAGACGGGTTTTCCGATCCGACAATCTGCTTCCCCGGTGTGTTGGCCGTGACAGCGCCGGCGTGGTCCGTTGGATCGCACGCCGCCGATCCGGCGGCGAGTCGATTTTGTGATACGACGCCGGTGGATTCACCATTGAGTTCGGTTCCACTGGTGATTCTGTGCGACGACGGACCGTTTTGCGGAGCGTCACTGGCCAATTTTCTGTGGGTCACGTTTACACGTTCGAATCCTGCCAGTGACGTGTACGGTGTGGGAAGTTTTATCGACAACAAACACTGGGGCTGCCGTGGCAGCATGGTGATAGATGCGCGCGTGAAAGCGCACATGGCCCCACCGCTGGAAGTCGACGCCGATGTCGCTCGCCGAGTGGACCAAATGTTCGCCAAAGGCGGATGCTTACACGGCATCGCGTGACGCAGTGCAATCGCGAGACGCAAGTTTCGCGTAACGTCATCGGAAACACAGGTTGCCTGCTAGACGAATTGATTTGTGTTGTAGGCACGTTGCGCTTTGTCTCGCTGGGCAACGCCGTTAAGGATTTTCGCAAGGGAACACATTAGTGAAATGTGAAGTGCCATCTGCGACTCAAGCCCGAATGGGCTGACATAGCCTTTGCCGGGGCCATCAGGCCCCGGTGATGTCCAAGAGTGACAAAAAGGCCCGAAGGGCCGACACTGCAATGAATGGTGGGTGGATTTCTTTCGGCCCTCCGGGCCTTTTGGCGGGGTGCAGCGACTTCCGGTGGCTGACGCCACCGGCAGAGGCTGTGTCGGCCTTCCAGGCCTGAATCGCACTCTCATCTTTTCCGCTCTCTCTGTTTTTGCGGCCAACAATCCTTAACGGCCGTTGGCCCGAAAACTGAAAACCGAAAACTGAAAACACTCCGCCCACTGGTTGACATGACAAGGAAAACTCAGTGCAATCGGCGCACGACCGTCCTTCAGATCGCCCGCCCCACTTGTTCAACATTCAACGATTGTGTTTTTTATGGCTGAGTCTTCCGACGACTATCACGGATATGAACCAGACCCGTTGTTTGTGGACAGCCTGCGAGAAGCCAAATGGATTCTGTGGATGTGGGTCTCCTGCTTGGTTTGGACTTTAAGTGTCTGTCTGACGCAGGCATATCAGACACAGGTGACTCCAGAAACGTTTTCGATGGTGCTGGGATTTCCGGCGTGGGTCGCCTACGGAATCTGTTTGCCGTGGTGTGTCGCCAACATCGCAACAATTGCGTTTTGCTTGGGATACATGAAGGACGCCGATCTGGGTGAAGAATTTTCGGCCGACGAAATGAGCACCACTGCAGGGGGCGACCATGCTTGATTTCACAATGCTTGCCGCAGCTGGCGGACCAGCACTGGCCACCTTTGTGGCGTACACGCTGGTTGTGTTCGGCTTGGCGGCGCTGTCCAGTCGGCTGCTGAAGAATCGCAGTTTCCTCAGCGAATATTTTTTGGGCAGCCGTAGTCTGGGCGTCTGGGCGCTGGCGCTGACATTCGCCGCCACCAGCGCATCGGGCGGTTCGTTTACAGGATTTCCCGCGCTGATTTATACTCATGGCTGGGTGTTGGCGTTGTGGATTTCCAGCTACATGATCTTTCCGATCTGCACGATGGGATTCCTCGGAAAACGACTGAACCAAGTCGCGCGAAAAACGGGTGCAATCACCGTTCCGGATGTGCTGCGAGACCGTTTCCAAAGTTCGGCGTTTGCGATTCTGGCGACATCGCTGCTAATCTTTTTTACCTGCGTCAACCTCGTGGGCCAGTTCAAGGCGGGCAGCGTGATCCTGATGACACTGCTGGGCGAAAATACCGCCTACCTTGTTGCGCGAAGTACCGTGGGGACGGTTCTGAGCAGCGTTCCGATGCTGGCTTCGCTGGAACCGGGCTATGTTTTGTGTCTGCTGACGTTTGGTGTGGCAGTGATTGTCTACACCACTTGGGGCGGTTTCCATGCGGTGGTGTGGACCGACGTGATGCAGGGCATCGTGATGGTAATCGGCGTAATGATTATGCTGCCGCTGGCAATTTATCAAGTCGGAGGACTCGGCAATGCCACTCGAGAACTCGCCGCCATGGTGCCACCCCACAGCGCCGAATTTGCTTTAACGATGGAATCTGCAGACGCCAATGTGATCCAAGGATCGTGGCTGCAAACCACGACCACTGATGATGCTGAACCGCGCGTGTTTCGTGTTGCAGAACCAAAGCTGGACAACACAAAACAACAAGTGTTAAACGATGAAGGTTTGCCGATTTTTGTCGGGATTGAAATCGTGGATGCTGGAGACCTGCGACGCATTCAGGATGGCAAGGTCGATGTGGTGTTCACGGAGTCTGTCAAAATCAGCGAAGTCCTGTTCTCAACAGCCGGAGCGTTTCCTGCGGAAGGGCAGTCGGGCAGTTTTGTGACCGCACCGGGGCCTCATTCGAACGATGTGGCCGGTTTTTTGCCCATGAGCCTCGCGTTTTCGATGTTCTTCTTCTGGGCAATTTCCGGCACCGGGCAACCCGGCAACATGGTGCGGCTGATGGCGTTTCGAGACACGCGAACACTGCGCATGTCCATCATGACGGTGTCGATCTATTTTACCTTCATCTACTTTCCGCTGGTGATCATTTTTTGTTGCAGTCGTTTGTTATTGCCGGGCATGGAAGTGGAAGCGGATCGGGTGATGCCGCAAATGGCTGTCACGCTGACGGCCAATGCGGGCGTCGGCTGGTTGGCGGGACTATTAGTGGCCGCGCCGTTTGCCGCTGTGATGTCCACGGTCGACAGCTTTTTGCTGATGATTTCCTCCTCTGTGGTTCGTGACATCTATCAGCACAACATCAACCCCAAAGCGACGTCGAAACAGCTGCAGCGAATGAGCTACATTTGCACGGTTGTGGTGGGTACAGGCATCGTGATTGCTGCCTTGAATCCACCGAAGTTTTTGCAGTATCTGATCGTGTACGTCGGCAGTGGATTGGCCGCCTGCTTTTTGGCTCCCATGACGTTGGGGCTGTACTGGAAGCGCACCACCGCCATCGGTGCGACGGCGAGTATGGTCTTCGGATTCCTGAGCCATCTATCACTGTATGTCGCCGGCTGGTATTTCAGCACCGATGGAGACGGCTTTAGCAAACCATTGCGACCATTGTCTCTGGACCCCGTGGTGATTGGCATCGCCGCATCCTTTGCAGCAGGCATCGTATTTTCCCTGGCCACGAAAGCGCCCCCGCGAGAACTCGTTTTAAAGTACTTTTACCGAGAACAAACGGCGACCGCCGATGAAGGCTGAGTGACACCGAAGAAATCGGCCCCACGGTATCTCGGATTGGAGTTGGTTCTGGATCGCGGACTCACTGCGCCACATCGGACTTGGGAATGGCGGAGTCACATCCCAATGCCGTTTGCAATCGGGCGGTCAGCCACAAGGAGTTTGACTTTCTTTCTCTCGTTGCGAATGGCTCAACTTCTGTTGGTCAAATCGCCGATGACTCAACCGGGCTCCCTTGCCCTTCATCTGAATCCGCCTCGACGTCACTGCAATTTCGTCGAGGCGGATTTTTTTGCGCTAGCCACTTGATGCGTCAACGTAAGGCGACACTGTCGTCTTACGTTGACGGTAACTCATGGCGACAGTTGCCCCACGACACACAAGAATGCGAATTCAAGTTTGGCACGTGGAATGCTGGAACGGCACTTGCCACTGCACCGATCCACCGCTCCGCCACCGAACAAACAAGCTGTCGATTCAGTGAGCGGCACGGCGCTAGCCGCCGGTGACGCACGAAAAAACGCTGGCAAAGCCGGCGGCTAGCGGCGTGCCGCTCACCAACTCCGACTGAATCGACTAACATCCCTCCTTTCTTCCCAACGACAAGACTTCGCCGTGCCGTATTCGTATCTTCGAGATCGCTCGACCAATGACGCATTTTTCCGAGTCGTCGCCAACTACACCTATGACTGGGAAAGCTGGCACGATCCGCAGGGAAAACTTGTGTGGGTGAATGACGCCGTCGAACGCATGACGGGCTATTCTGTCGACGAATGCTTGGCCATGACCGACTATCCACTGCCGATCTTTGCCGACAATCATCGACCGCGAATGCAGCAAATGCTGGACGATGCCATCGGTGGAAAGTCTCACAACGACCTAGAATTCGAAATCGTCACGCGTCAAAGACAGCGACGCTGGATGGCGGTTTCTTGGCAGCCGATGTACGACGACCAGCAAAAGCATCTTGGCTTTCGCACCAGTGTACGCGACATCACAGATCGCCAAGCACTCAAACAACAGCTCAAACTGTACACCGAACATCTCGAACAGCTCGTCCAAGAACGCACCGCCAGAATCGCTCAACTGGAACAGCATCGCCGACAGATGGAAAAGCTGGCGGCACTGGGAGAACTCGCCGCCGGAGTCGCTCATGAAGTCAATAACCCGCTGGCCGGAATTCGCAACGCCTTCGTGCTGTTTCGAGAAAGCCTGACGCCCGATCACGAACACTACGAACTGCTGGAATTGGTCGACAAAGAAATCGAACGCATCAGCACCATCGTGCATCACATGTACCAGCTTTATCGCCGAGCTCCCCAGTCACCGACCGAATTCACGCTGGAAAAGACGCTGACCGAAGTCACGTCGATGCTGGAACCGATCGCGCGGCGGCATCAGGTGACGATCGATGTCACGTCGCCCGGACGCAATGGCATCGGATCGGTTTCGCAAGTCACGGTGGTCACGTTGCCGGAAGGGGAACTCAAGCAGATTCTGTTCAACGTAATTCGTAACGCCATTCAGGCCTCGTCTGCCGGACAGCAGGTGTCTGTTCAGGTTCATCCCGACGAATTACAGGTCAGATTGCAGATCGAAGATCACGGAACCGGCATTCCCGACGACGTACTGCCTCATATTTTCGAACCATTCTTCAGTACGAAAAGCCACGTCAAGGAAGGCATGGGGCTGGGACTGTCGGTGACTCGCAACCTGATCGAATCACTGGACGGCACGATCGATGTTGATACCGTTGTTGGACAGGGCACCACATTCACAATCACGCTGCCTCGGAAAGTGGAGGCCAGTCATGACTGAAACTGAACCGACGCTGCATCTGCCTAGGGTGTTAAAATTTGGGGTTGCGTAGAATTGCGTGGCCGAAAGTTCGAGAGTTTTTGTTCCGTGTGAGCCTGACAGAGTGGTGAGTGTGCGGGCCAACGGCCCGGCCATTTGCCAGGGTTTCAGCAGCGAATTCCGTCAGCGATTTGTAAACAATGGCGGATCGTTGGTCCTCATTCCTATATCCGACTTCTCGACCCAGCCCTACAGGCTGGGCTAGGTAAATTGGCGGGGCTTTGCCCCTGAAAACAGCCCGCAGATTGCGGAACAACAATTGCGCAAACCAATCTGCCCGTCAACCACGAATTTTTCACGGCCCAGCATATGCCCCAGCGAATTCTAATCGCCGACGACGAACCTCTGTACTTGCGAACCACCGGCGAACTGCTGCGCAAAGCCGGTTACGAATGCGTGTGCGTTCCGGACGCTCATCAAGCCATCCAGCGCCTGCACGACGAAGCGTTCGATTTGGTGTTATCCGACCTGAACATGCCGGGCAACCTGAAGCTGGAACTGCTGCACGAGCATCGTCGGCAACAGTCGCACGTGCCGATGATTGTGATCACTGGCGTTCCCAGTGTTCCCAGCGCGATTGAAAGCATTCGCCTAGGCATCACCGATTACCTGCTGAAGCCGGTGAAGTTCGAAGACCTGCTGCACAGCGTGAAGCGAGCTTTGGCGAATTCCGCTCGTTCGAAACGAGTTGACGGATCTTCGAAGAGGGAAACCCGCCCCGCCACGGAACTGCCATCTCAGTTTCCGAACATCATCGGCAGCAGTCCGCCGATGCTGGAATTATTCGAAGTGATCGATCGAGTCGCCGCGACCGATACCAACATTCTGATCACGGGAGAAAGCGGTACCGGTAAGGAAGTCGTAGCGAAAGCCATTCATCAGCACAGCCACCGTTCCGGCGGCGCGTTTCAAGTGATCGACTGCACGGCGGTGCCGGAATCTCTGTTTGAATCGCTGCTGTTTGGGCATAAAAAAGGAGCGTTCACGGGAGCCGTCAACGACCAACCGGGATTGTTAAAACAGTGTGATGGTGGCACGGCATTCTTTGACGAACTGGGCGAACTGCCTTTGCCACTGCAAGCCAAACTGCTGCGTGCCGTTCAGGAACAGACGTTTACACCGGTGGGCAGTCATACTCCGGTCACCGTCGACACGCGGTTCATCTGCGCGACGAATCGTGATCTACAACTGGATGTGAACGCCGGTCGTTTTCGTCAGGACTTGTTCTACCGCTTGGGAGTCATCCACGTCGATCTGCCAGCGTTGCGCGATCGTGGCGACGATATTTCTCTGTTGGCTGATTACTTTTTGAAGCGATTGGTGCCAAAGTCGTCGTCGATTGCAGGTTTCACCGATGCCGCCATGAACTGTCTGCGGCGCTATCACTGGCCGGGCAACATTCGCGAGCTGCGCAACGTCATTGAACGCACGATCACGTTGACTCGCGACGATCAGATTGATGCATCGGACCTGCCGATCAATGTCCAGCGGGGCAGTGCGGCACTGCCAGCTGTCGACGTGACACGCGACGAACGGCCGGTGCCCCAGACTGACGAACCATTGCCAGCCGCAGACGACGGCGACGTTGTCGCACACCCGGGGACGTCTCGTGAGGACGCATTGAAGGCGGCCGAGTTTCAATATCTTCGCGTCCTGATGCAGCGGCATTCCGGCAACGTTTCCGAAGCCGCTCGCCAAGCCGGTCTGTCACGACAGGGCATGCACAAGCTGCTGAAGCAACACAACATCAAAGCCGCCGACTACCGATAAAAGCTTCGCTCTGCCGCTGATCGGTTGCTGTCTGTCTTGGGCGACAGCCTTGGGGAATCGCAGCGGCGACAGTGTCGCCACCAGTGGACACAACTTCTCGCTTGGCGGCCATCAGTGATTCTGAGGTGCAGTCATTGGAGTCCGTCATCATTCAGCGCACGCACCGCGAAACCTGAAAAGACCTGCGTTTCGTAACAGTTTTCGCGCTGTCGTTTTGTGTCACAGAAATCGCAGTCCGAATTCGACCTGTTTGGCACGCGGCTCGCTTTAGTGTTCCAGCATGATCCCTAACGCCTTTCGTGATGGGCACGCAAGGCGGACAACATGTCGGAAAACGGCACCACGATCCAGCTGTCATCGCACACAGTGATCTGTTGAATCACTCCGACGCCAACGACTTTTGAAAGGTTGAGACAATGCAGAAATTCAACACACGAACGTGCGTCCTAGTCGCTCTGATGGGAGGCTTTCTGATCGCCGATACGGCGGAAGCACAACAAACACGTTCAGTGGCTGACCGGCGTCAACGACCGGGTCTCGGGTACTGGGCCAAGCCGTCTCAAAGCAGCAGTTACAACAACCGCAGTTACAACAACAACAGCCGCAACAACTGGTCATTCTCCGGCAATAACCAACGCTACAGCGCTCCGCGAACCTACACGCAACCGTCCAGCACGGTCGTTCGTTCACAGCCGAGCGTGATTCATCGCAGCTACCCGACACCCGGCACGATTGTTCAGCCTCAGACGGTTGTCTCTCGGCCAGGAACTGTGATTCACTCACAGCCAACAACCGTGATTCCGAATTCAGGCAGGGTCATACATACCGTCCCGCCGTCGCATGTCGTCGGCTCGCCCGGAGTGTATCCTCTTGGCGTGGTTCAGCAATCTCCGGTCGTTGCTCCGCCTGTCAACAGTCAACCGAGTCCGAAAGCCACAACGACAACACAGGCTCCGACCAACGAAAAACGCTGACCATGAAAAGGTCCGGCTCCGCCACTGCAGGGGCCTCTGGTTAATACTCATTTCCACAGACGCCACTCAGTCGACGACTCGCTGCCAACAGCGATCGCGATGAGTGGCGTTTCATTTGTGGTGCCGGGATCATCCCCCACGACTTTTTTCGGATGTTCGCTTGCACCGGCATTGGGTTTGCTCTTTGTCTTCTTGAGAACGCCCACCCAGCAATGATAAGCGCGAAGGACGGATCGATGCCTGAGGATCAATGGAGTACACGCAACAGCTGGCTGAACCAGCTGTCCTCTGAGTTGTTTCGACGAGCCAATGGTCACATCCGCAACGCAGCGTTTGAGGCAACTGCAGATGACACGTTGTCAGTCTGCGGGGACGCGGATTCGTACTATGGCGTTCAGATTGCCCTGCTGGTCGTTCAGCACTGTCGCAGGAATGCCTGTCCGTTTCGGAGTGTGCATCTGGCTCTGTCCGTTGGTGATGGATTACTGGAAATCGTGATCCCTGATCAACAGCAAACCGTGATAACCAAAGTCGAGCAGCAGTACATTTCAGCCTGACTGAGCATTTACCATCGACGACGCAACGCCAAAGCAAGTCGTCGCCATTCCATAAAACGCATCGGCACCAATCACGCGATGCGCATTGACCGGCATAGAATGCAAAACGTCGCGCCCCAGACTGGCATTGTCCAGTTTGGAATCTCAGAATGAGAACCCGTTGACGCAGCACACGGTCAGCGTTCCGGCCAGCAGTTGAGCGATCAGCAGAGTTCGCCAATTGGTCACGGATCGGTCGTTGGTTCCGGTGTTTGTGGTTGTTGGTTGACTTGTCCGCTGCAGAAAATAACCGGCCGTGATCACCAGCCACGGCGTCAAAAAGCACCACAGCCGAGCGGCTTCTCCTTGGTTCTTGCCCGACAGCCACAATGCAGCCCATGTGGCTGCGGTCGCGACGCAAAACGCAGTGGAGACGGAATTTTGTGCGGAACCAGTCGAGTTGTCGGACGATTTTTCCCTCGAGTGACTGATCAACCGTCGTACACATTGGGTGACTCCAGCAATTGCGACCACACTTAGCGGCAGGCCAATGGCGAACATCAATTCGATCGGATTGAACAGCAACCACTTCCACCATGTGCGCGGAAACTGGTCGTAGAAGCCGGCGTGATTGCCAAGATTCATCAGCCACACATGCTGCAGACGACACCCCGTAACGATGTTCCAGCCAAGGCTCAATGACGCCACGGTGGCGGCCACGATTAGCAACGACACCGCGTCGCGAGGCACCGTTTTTCCTTTCGACTGCCACATTCGAATCATGCTGAATGCGCCCAACACCGCCAACACTGGTAAATGCGCGAGGCTCATCAGCAAGCCCAGCCACAGCACGATTCCTGCTGGCACTGCCAGAACCAATGCTGCTCGCGATTGTTGAGTCATGGCCGTGACGGCCAGCGCTAACACCGTTGTGCAGGTCAACGTAAACAGGACGTCGGACTTCGGCGAAAAAATTGCCAAGCAGGGCAGCGTCGCCCACAGGCAACTGACTTTCCATGATGTTTCTGCGTCGAATAGCGTGTGACACAACAGCGCGATGGGCAGGATGCTAAACACAACCGCCAGCGTGCTCAGTTCGCTCATCAGCTGCAGCGCGGCGACTTCCGTTGCTGATAGCGACATGTCATACACAGAACCAGTCCGCTCCGCGCGCTGTTCGCGTTCAGGCACGGTCAGCATGTTCGTGAGTTTCGCTTCCTGTTCTAGGTATCGAAAGCCGCTTAGCACACGCGGGTTTTGGATGTTCTGCAGGACGGACACCAGTCGGGGAGACACTTCGCAAACTTTCAGACAAGCCTTGGCTAGTAAGAACAAACCGGGGGGATGAGTTCCAACGTGCAGCACGTCTCCCTGAGCCATCCGCGATTCGTAGGAGCTCAGGAATTCTTCGGTGGAGTCCATGCGATAGACGGCTTCGAAAAAATACCCCGAAGCCGAAGGATCGTACAACACCCACAACGGCTTCGTTTCACGATGCGACATCGGCGCCGATTGCTGCACGGCGGTCGTCCAAACCCATGTGGCCAGCAGCAGCAGGGCATACCGTCCGGCCGATTGGAATCTGCTGGACGACCGCAGCGATCGTAGCCCCAGCAAACTGACCGTCATCAACAGGCCGCCAGCCAGAACAGCCGGCAGCAGTCGCTCCAACGCATCGGCCACGTTGTCGAACAGGACATGCCGCTGCCATACCCATTCGACGTGTTCCGCGCCCGCTGCGTTTGTGCCCACGACGCCCAGTGGGATTCCGGGCGACAACAGCACCACAGCCGTGATGATCAGGCAGCTGAGAAACAAGATGATGGCAGAACGATTCAATGCAAGTCAGTTGTCGAAGAACAAGGGATGGTTGGCCATGCGTGTGGTCACAGTCGTTAGTGCAGCTTACGTTGAACGTGCCGCGTTCGCAGGCGATTTTGCCCCAGTTTGAGTTTTTGAACAATTCCGCGTGCGACAAAACTGGCCGAAAGGGTCGGGAGTTTTTTTTCGGCCATTGCGGTGGCGGAAACCGGAGTATTTTCGTTCGAAAAGGTCCCCGACCAGCTTCAGACAGACAAAGAAAAAGCCCTCCGAAAGTCAGTGGACTCTCGGAGGGCTGCAGTTTTTCACGTTGAGCTGGAAGCCGACTATTCGTCAGTCGGCCGTCCATCTTTGCCAAACATAAAGATCATTCCACCGCCGCCACCACCACCGCTGGATGGGTTCAGAATGTAGTCGGCATCCAGAGCTTTTTCGATGCGGCTTTTGGCCTGCGACAGATGAGCAGTCGTGTAAGGATCGTGGCGATCCGCTCCGGCAGCAACACAAGCATCGATCTTCTTCTGGATCTGACGCAGAGTTTCGGAAGACAACATCGAAATCGCTTTCGAAGCTGCCGATGAACCACCGCCCGGCATTGCCAGATCGATCAGTCGCTCAAGATGTTCGCGCTGCAGGTTTCGTCGCAGGCTGGAAATCATGGGCTTGCGATCGGTGAATTTGTCCTTCGGCTTGTCTTCCAGTTCCGTCCACACAGAATCGGTGACTGTCGTCAGAAGTTCCGGTAGAGTCAGACTGTCGACGTCTTCCGCCACGCGAATCTCGTTGTCGTAAACTCGCTTCAGCGTTGTCGGATTCATTATCATGGTCAGAGCCGACGACTGAATTCCCATGATGCGATCATGGATCGGCCAAGTCGCTTCGGCCGAGAAAGCCGCTCGATTGTCCAGCCATTTATCCAGCCCCATGCTTTGCACGAGTTCCGGAGTCAGTCCGAATGTTTCGTCCTTGAACGTGTTGTCCACCACGAATCGCAGGGCTTGACGCTGCTTGTCGGCCGCGACCACTTCGACCGGTTTGCGGCCATTGGTATCGCCCTTTTTGTCGCGATACACGTGAGCTCCACCAATCCAGTTGGCCATCATCGACACGGCTTTGGTTTGCAGAGACAACGTCAGTTCGTAGCCATACCGCACGCGATCCCAGCTGTCGCCATCTTCGATGAAGTCGGTCAGCAAGCGTCCGCGATGATGCACGGCCAGTTCGGCTTGGTTCTTCGCGTAGTCCAGAGGATCTTTGCTGAAGTCGTATCGGCGAGCCAACGGGTCTGGGCCTGAAGTATCTTCATCCGTTGCAAACGCCAATTCAGGTTCGGCAACGCGGTCGAGGATTTTTTTGGTATCGCCCGAAGTGTAACCGTATTCAATCGCCCACATATCATAGGGACCGATGCTGGTCATGCTATAATCGCCCTGCACACCGTCAGCCACGATGTTGACACCGATGTAGTCCATCACCGAACCGGCCAGCTGTTTCTTGCCCTTGACTTCATCGCTGTTGATTTCTTCCAGCGAATAGATACTGGACGCTTTGAAGTTGTGTCGCAGGCCTAACGTGTGGCCCACTTCATGGGCGACAAGGTGAGCGACCAGCGGGCCGACGAAAGCTTCTGGCATGCCATCCAGTTGCTGCTCCTTGGGCTTTTTGGGCTTTTTGTCCTTCTTGTCGTCATCCTTCTTCTCCTTGTCGTCATCGTCATCGTCGGCGTCTTTGTCATCCTTGTCCGAATCGTCGTCGTCTTTTTTCTCATCCTGTTTGTCTTCCTTCTTCTTACCTTTGTCGTCCTTTTTCTTGTCGTCGCCCGCCTTTTCGTCTTCGTCTAGCATCGCGAGCGTCATCTTCATCAACGCCATGTCGAACGACATGCCTTCGGCAGCCAAGCACATTCCGTTGATCTGACTTGTCCGACCAATCAGTCCATCGTATTCGTCGTCACCGATTAGTGTGTTATCAACAGATCCGATTGGATGTCCAAAAAACGGCTTGCGTGCATCCCGAGCAATCCGGGCACTGATTTCGTTGCGAACATCCGGTGAAGCCAAGCGAATGCGTGGATCCCAGTTGGGATGTTCCGCCAGCCAAGCCAACGTTTCCGGTCCAAAGCCTTCCATCGCAATCTTCGGCAGCATTTCGTTGAACTGGCTGCGATAGTGGCGAATCCAGCCGTCCGTCAGAATAATGTCAGCGTCCAGAATTTGTCCGGTCAGCGGATTCACGCGGCTCGGGCCAATCGCTGTACCGATGTTGTTGTTCAACCATCTCACAAAGTTGTAATTCACGTCTTCCGGATCTTTGTCCATGTGAGCACCGGAGGTTGCGTCTTGGTAATAGACTTCGATCGCGTCGGAGATTCCGACATTTTCGAACGCTTTGTTCCAAGCCAAAATTCCTTCACGCACCCAGCGGCGATAGCGAACCGGAGTTGTGTGTTCGATGTAGAACACCAGCGGCTGCTTGGGGGGACTCAGTTCCAGACTGGAATCGGCTTTCTCAAGGTGCCAGCGATTGATATACCGCACCATGGTTTCGCGGTCATTGTATTTGGCGAGGTCGGTGTAGCTGGTGGTGAAGAAACCAATTCGCTGATCCGCGACACGCGGCTTGTAGCTGGAACTGGTCGGAATTTCGCTAATCGAATAGTGCAGCTTCTTCAGATTTCCTCGAGCCGACGGAACTTCGAAAGCGATTTCCACGTTGTCCTTGAAGGCCTTGGCTGTGGCGATGGAATAGATTCCTAAGCGAGCCGAAGCACTAATGTTGCCGTCGCTTCCGAAGAATCGACTGGCATTGCTGACGAACAATGCGTCCGCGTCAATGACCGGACCGCCGCCAGGCCCGATGGTGACGATCGCCACATCCAGCAACAGCGAATCGGTGAATAACCGGTTGACGGAAGACGTCGCTTCTTTGTCTCCGTTGGCTCGAATGTCGATCGCAGGCTGCATCAGCGCCAGCCGTTTGTCGTAACGTCTCCAGTAGACGTACATTTCGCCGCTCTGCAGACCCGCATAAGGATCGCCGCTGGCCAGAGTCATCGCGATGTAATACTTCTTGTCCGTGAAACTGCGCGGCAGTTCCATATACATCTGATTGTCTTTTTTGCGTTCGTAAAGCGTGTACATCGGGGTGATGTTGGCTTTCGAAACGACTTTCGTGAACCCTTCCAGAATCTTCGCGTGTTCTGGGAAGTCCTTGTCTGCTGAACTGGATGATTTTTCTTGGGCCAACAGTGATTGGCTGGTCATGACGACGACCAGCAACATTGCTGCTTGAGTCGTCAACGTCTTCTTCAGGTCTGGCATTCCGCACCTATCTTCAGGAATGAGGGGAGCTTTGAGGCAATGGAATCTCGCCACCGCATTCAGCGGTTGATGTTGGGCTGAATGCGTCTTTGTTAAAGATTAAAGACCAACACCGTGCGAATGGCAAGCGGTGAAAGTTTCAGCACCCAACCTAGCGAGTCTACCTCTTTTTCCACGAATTAGAAGCTGGGCGAAACAGAAAGGACGGAGACTACACAAAGACCACGGGGTAACGCGGCACTGTTTCCTTAACCATTGTGCTGAGGTGAATTGGCACCGCTTCTGTGGCCGACAGTCGTTGCCCAGACAGCAGATTCCGAACCGTAAGCCGCAGCCGCGACGCCGTCAAAATCGGTCAGCTGATTCCGTGCTTTCAAGGGTGGCAGAAGTCGGTTGGGAGTCTTTTTCGGTCGAGGCGGTTTTGGAATGACGAACGCTGACGTTCGACAAGGAGTCCCGACCCTTTCCGTAACACTCAATGGCCGAAAGGTTTACCCAATCGTCATAACCCAGAAAACGCTGGATTTGCGGCCACGGGACGGCTTAGATTGTTGCCTTTTCGCAACATCCGCCTGAAAGTGTGATAACTTATTCCGTTGGCGAGTTTTGCGAACTATAAGAACTTTGGGATTAAATGATTCATTATCTGTCACAAGCGAGCTTTAAATTGTTGCTTTAGCGGTCAGTATCGGTCATACTCAATCTAGGCAATTTCAAAACCCGTCAAAACGAATGATGATCACAGACGAACGACGAGACAGAATCCTCCGCATTGCGGAAGAATCGGGCTTTGTCTCACTGCAGCGACTTGTCGCCGAAGTGGGGGCGAGCGAGTCGACGGTGCGTCGTGATCTTGAATTTTTGGACGGCCAAGGACATTTGCATCGAACTCGAGGTGGCGCAGCGTACGCCGGAGATTCACTGGCGGATTTCGACGTGCGGCAAAATTTGGCGTCCGTTCAAAAACGAATGATTGCTCAAAGAACAGCAGAACTGATTAACCCCGGCGAAACCGTGTTGCTGGATGGCGGCACAACGACGCTGGAGGTGGCTCGACATTTACACGGCAAACCACTGCAGGTGGTGACGAACTCACTGCCAATCGCGTCGCTGTTGATGAACGTGTCAGAAGTCGAACTGATTTTTATTGGTGGCTATGTCTATCCGAAAACCGGAGTGGCTTTGGGTGATCAGGCCGTGGCGGCATTGAAAACCATCCATGTGTCTCGACTGGTCATGAGTGCTGGTGGAGTCACGGCGGAAGGCTTGTTTAACAGCAACGCTTTGTTGGTGGAAACAGAACGGCAAATGATTGAAGCCGCTGAGCACGTCACACTGGTGGCGGACAGTGGGAAGTTCGGGCAGCGAGCTCTATCGCACCTGTGTCCACTGGAAGCGGTGGATCAAATCGTGACTGACGACGGATTGTCTGAGGAATGGAACCACACGCTTTCGGAAATGGGGATTGCGGTGGAACTGGTAGCGGCCACGACCAAGCGTGTGGAAGCGGTGACTTAAATATTCCGGGCAGTTGATTCTGCCGGCTCATCATGCGGAGCGTGATAGCTACACTTGTCACGGACGACTGATCAGATCTTTACGAAAGTCTGCTGACGTGGTCGCGCAATTAGAACGAACAGACATCGAACGGATTGTTCGAGACGTGTTGAATCGCCAAGGCGGCGGATTCACCAATGCCTCAGCCAATGCCTCAGCCAATGGCATTCCCGTACTGCGAGGCAGTGGAACCAATGCGGCGGAACAATCCGCAGCACCGGCCGCCAATCGTAATCCACTGGTGGTTAATATTTCGGCTCGCCACGTTCATTTGACTCAACAGCACGTCGAAATGCTGTTCGGCCCCGGTGCTACGCTGACGCCGCACAAGGATTTGTATCAGGACGGCTACTACGCCGCGGAAGAAACCGTCGCCGTGGTTGGGCCTCGTCGACGCATGTTGCCGAACGTGCGCGTGCTGGGGCCATGCCGCGAGGATTCGCAGATCGAACTGGCGTTCACCGATGGCATTTCGCTGGGCATTGATCTTCCGGTTCGCATCAGTGGCAACGTTCAGGGCACGCCAGGCTGCGTACTTGTGGGACCGAAGGGCGTTGTCGAACTGCAGCAGGGCGTCATTCGAGCCATGCGACACGTTCACATGGGCCCGGCGGATCTGGCTTATTACGGCGTTGCGGATAAAGACGTGATTCACCTGCGAGTCGAATCTGCTGGCTGCACGACGGTTCTGGAGGACTTGACTGTGCGTGCGGGAGACAACATCAAACTAGAAGTGCATCTGGACACCGACGAAGGCAACGCCGTCAATCTGGAAAACGCCACCAAGGTGGAACTGGTGAAGCCGGAACCTTGTGCATGTCACGGACATTAACGGGTTTCGGGTTTCAGCAGAGCCTCGTTCCCAAACTCCAGTTTGGGAACGCCTGTGCTAGAAGCTCTGCTTCGACGAATCACAGTAGACAATCAAACGTAGGAGTTGCGAAGCAGAGCTTCGCGGATATGGGTTCCCACGCAGGAGCTTGGGAACCAGATGCAAAACCTGAAACCTATAAACCCGATACCTTTTTCTGAAAGAAAAAAAATGGCAAAAGCTATGGAAGCTCTGGGAATGATCGAAACGAAGGGCTTCGTGTGTATGCTCGAAGCGATCGACACGATGCTCAAAGCAGCAAACGTACAACTGGTTGGCTGGGACAAGATCGGCAGCGGTCTTGTAACTTCCTTTATCTCTGGTGATGTCGGCGCTGTCAAAGCAGCCATCGACGCGGGTGCTCAAGCAGCATCAAAACTGGGCGAAGTCGTCAGCGTCGAAGTCATTCCTCGACCACACGAAGAACTCATCGCCGTGCTGCCGAAGCCGAAAAAAACAAGCTAGTTTTCGGTGTTCAGTGTTCGGTTTTCAGAGAGCGGCAGGCCGCATCTGGCAACAGGCACCGATACCAAAACCGAAACCAAGCCCAACCTGCGATTGACTGAAAACTGAACACCGAAAACTGAACACCATTTCCGAAGGAAATCAAATGTCCGAAGCAATTGGAATGATCGAGACCAAGGGTCTGGTCGCTCAAATTCAAGCATCCGATGCGATGCTGAAATCCGCTAACGTTTCTCTGGTCAAGCAAATCCAGACCGGCGGCGCGTATATCACAACCATCATTCGTGGCGATGTCGGTTCTGTGCGAGCGGCCGTTGACGCGGGTGCTGCAGCAGCTTCTCAAAGCGGCGAACTGATCAGTGCTCACTTAATTCCACGGCCTGAACCAACACTGTTGGCGCACTTCGTTTAGTCGCCGGAGGCGACGGTTTTCGGTGTTCCGTGTTCGGTTTTCAGAAAGCGGCAAGCCGCGACTGACATTGAGCGCTGAAATAATAACCGACGCCACGACTGCGATTTACTGAACACTGAAAACTAAGAACTGAAAACTTCGTCGATGAAAGTACTGGTCGCAAATCTCGGTTCCACCAGTTTCAAGTATCGCTTGTTCGACCTCTCGAACGAAGCGGAGTTGGCGCGCGGTGGCATTGATCGCATCGGAGAAGCGGAGAGCCAATGCTTTGTCGAAATCGGTGATTACCGATCAGACGCCAAGCAAAAAATTCCTGATCATGCAGCGGCTGTCGGCATTTGTCTGCAGCAGTTAACCGATCCGGAACACGGCTGTCTGAAGTCTGTCGATGAAGTCGCAGGAATTGGTTTCAAGGCTGTCTTTGCAGGCAGTTTAAGCGGCGTTCGCGTGGTGAATGATGAACTGCTGGAAAAGATGGAGGCACTGTCCGACATCGCTCCAGCACATAATCCTCCCTACGTCAAAGCGATGCGGCAGTTGCGAGAAGCGTTTCCTCAAATCCCACTGGTGGCGGCGTTGGAAACCGGCTTTCATGAAACGATTCCGTTCGAACATCGTGCTTATGCGGTTCCGTACGAATGGTATACCGATTACGAAATTCGTCGCTGGGGTTTTCATGGAGCCAGCCATCGCTTTATCGCGGGGCGAGTTGCAGAAGTTCTGAATCGTAGCAATCTAAAAATCATCAGCTGCCATCTGGGTGGCAGTGCATCGATTTGTGCCATTGCCAATGGTGAAAGTCGAGCGGCTTCGATGGGTATGAGTCCTCAAGGAGGTCTGCCGAACAACAATCGCGTCGGTGATTTCGATGCTTACGCAATTCCGGTCATCATGAAGGCGACCGGTCTGACGTTCGAACAGGTGCTGACGGAAATGAGTTCCAAAGGCGGCCTGCTAGGGATCAGCGGGCTCAGCGGAGACTGTCGCGATTTGGAAGACGCGGCGGCGGAAGGACACGATCGAGCGGAAAAAGCACTGAAGCTATTTGAAGCGTCGATCAAATCGTACATCGGATCGTACGCCGCGTTGTTGGGTGGAGTCGACGTGATTGTCTTCACGGGCGGCATTGGAGAAAACAGCGAACGGATTCGCAACAACGTCTGCAGAAACATGGAGTGGGCGGGCGTGGAGCTATGTTCTGACAAGAACTCAGCCGTGCAACGAAACACTGAAGTCAGCATTCGCGCCGACAACAGCAAAGTGCAAATCTGGGTGATTCCAACGAATGAAGAATTAGTCGTCGCTCGTCAAACGGCGGGCGCGATCGCGTAGCGATGTAAGTTTTCAGTGTTCAGTTTTCAGAGAACACAGAAGACTGCCACTGCGTTTCCTGAACACTGAAAACTCAACACTGAAAACTGAACGCCATGTTCCTAGCCCGTATCACTGGTAGTGTGGTTTCAACGCACAAGGCCAAAGAATTGGTTGGCCAGAAGCTGTTGATCGTCGAACCTCTGCGAATCAACGAGAAGGATCAAAGCGACCTGCAACCAACAGGCCGTTCGTTTGTGACCGTTGACACTGTGGGAGCTGGCGAAGGAGAAGTGGTGTTGTGTGTGCAGGGCAGTAGTGCTCGGTTCACACCGGGAACAAAGACGCTTCCGATTGACTGTGCCATTGTGGGCACGATTGATTCGGTGAGTGTTCACGACAAGACTATTTTTGAAGCTTAGCGGCGGGCCGCTGTTTTCAGTTTTCAGAAAGCCGCGGACTGACTCTTTTTTTGAATCTGAAATCTGAAATCTCGCCGTCTGAATGTCCAATCCGTACGCATCACCAGAACAGCAAAACGAAAGTCAGGCCCATCAGCCTCGCGACGTGTTGCAGCAGTCGGTGCGTCAGTTGCAAGTCATCACGGGTGCGTTGGTGACGGGAGCAACAACGACCTTCGGGTTGATGCTTTTTCTTAATGGAAAGCTTGATGGTAAACCGGACATCACGACTTGGATCGGCATCGGAATGGCGGTTTTTATGTTCGTCAATCATCTGGTGATTCCCGGCTTTCTGATCAACGTTCAACTGAGTGCCCTAAACAGCGAGATACTGAAAGATTCAACAGACGACGAAAAAGTCACCGCCGTGCTCGGCCCCCTTCGCACGGGCCACATCGTTGGCTGTGCAATGCTTGAGGGAGCTGCCGTGATGAACGCTGTTTTATATATGGTCAACGATTGCCTGATCAACCTGATTGCCGCAGCAGTGTTCATTGTTCTGCTGCTGTTGAAGATGCCCACGACGTTTGGAATGCAAAGCAAAGTCGCGGATCGGCTAAGAGAAATTGAAATGAGATAGCGGCGAGGCCGCTGTTTTCAGTCTGCAGTTTTCAGTTTTCAGAAAACTCAGCCTGATTCATCTGAACACCGAACACTGAAAACTGAAAACTATTTCCCATGCAAGCCACAGAACAAGCCGTCCGACAGATCGTTCAGGAAGTCCTGAGCCAGCTTTCTACCAACGGAACCACCAGCAACCGTATCAACGGCCATGCGAATGGTGCATCCGGCAACTGGGGCGTCTTTAACGACGTCGACCAGGCTGTCGCGGCCGCTCAATCTGGCTTCGAAGCCTTGTGCAAAGCTCCGATGGAAGATCGTGCCAAAGCGATCGACATCGTGAAAACGATGTGCGACGAACAGGCCGAAGAACTGGGCCGCATGGAATTCGAAGAAACCAAGGTTGGCCGACTGGAACACAAGATCGGCAAGCTGCGAGTCATCAAAAGCGTGCCGGGTATTGAAGCGTTGCGAACCGAAGCTGTCAGCGGATCGCACGGACTGACTATCACCGAATACGCTCCGTTCGGCGTCATCGGAGCCATCACACCGGTCACTCATTCGCTGCCCACACTGGCCGCCAACTTCGTCAACATGGTGGCGGCCGGCAACACCATCGTGGTGAATCCTCATCCCAGCGGCAAACGAATTGCGGCTGAAGGTGTGCGACGTTTCAACAAAGCCATCTACGAAGCCACCGGGCTGCAGAACTTGGTCACCATTATCGGCGAACCCACGATCGAATCCGCTCAAGCGATCTTCGATCACCGCGGCGTCAAGCTGTTGGTTGTGACCGGCGGTCCCGGTGTTGCTCGAGCGGCCCTTGGCAGTCCAAAGCGAGCCATCGTCGCTGGTCCTGGCAACCCTCCGGTTGTCGTCGACGCGACTGCCGACATCAACAACGCTGGCAAGTGCATCGTCGAAGGAGCGTCCTTCGATAACAACCTGCTGTGCATCGCAGAAAAAGAAGTCTTCGCTGTGAACGAAATTTTCGACCAGCTAATGAACGCGGTCGGCCAGCACGGCGGATTTCTGCTGAACGCGAATCAGGTGGCTCAGTTCACCGCCAAAGCCTTCACTCCACCCCAAGACGCTAACGACCACTATCACCTGAACCGCGACTTTATCGGCAAAGACGCGTCTTGGTTGGCGGCTCAGATCGGCGTCAACGTGCCAGCCAACACGCTGATCCTGTACGGCGAAACAGACGAATTCAACCCGTTTGTTCCGGAAGAACAGATGATGCCCTTCGTACCCTTTGTACGAGCCAAATGCCCCGATCACGCAATTGCGTTAGCTAAGAAATACGAACACGGCTTCGGCCACACCGCGATCATTCACAGCCGCGACATCGACACCATCACCAAGATGGGTCGCATTATGAACACAACCCTGTTTGTCAAGAACGGCCCTTGCATGGCAGGTCTGGGACTCGGCGGCGAAGGCTTTCCATCATTCAGCATTGCCACACCAACGGGCGAAGGCGTCACCAGTCCAATGACGTTCACGCGGCAAAGACGATGTGCGATGGTTGATGGGCTTCGCATCGTTTGAAGTTTTCGGTGTTCAGTTTTCAGTGTTCCGTTCTCGCCGCCTCGTTCCCAAACTCCCGTTTGGGAACGCCTATCCTAGAAGCTCTGCTTCGGCGAATAAAATTCGACAACCAAACGTAGTAGTTGCGAAGCAGAGCTTCGCGGATATGGGTTCCCAAGCTGGAGCTTGGGAACCAGATGCAAAGAGAGACAACGCAATGAATCCATACATCGCTCCATCACTGGAGGTCGCGATTGAACGCGATTGAACGCGATTGAACGCGAAAGGCAAACTGCTAATTTGGCAGTCGGTTTCTTTTTCTTCCAAGCTCTAACCGTCGCTGTCTTTCTAGTTCGTTGGAGTTCTCTTGGTTCCGGCGTTGGAGAACACTTGGAAAGAGCTGATACGTATCTTTGAACAAGCCGTCAGATGACTCCAATGAAAAACTGAAATCAATCGGATGCTGTTTGCACTGAGCAAAAGATCACATCCGATCTGAACACTGTAACCCTTAACACCGAAACCCGATGATGCAATCAGCCCTCGTAATCGGAAACGCGACTGCGACAGTGAAGCATGCTTCACTGGACGGCTGGCGACTGATTGTGTTGCAGCCATTGGATATTAAAGACGAAGCAGACGGGTTTCCGGTACTGGCGATCGACAACCTCGGAGCCGGCAAAGGTGACAAGGTCTTCTTCACCAGCGACGGAAAATATGTGCGGCAATTGGTTGGGCGAGATGACAGCCCGATTCGATTCGCCGTGCAAGGAATGATTGACGGCTAACGCCGTGGTTTTCAGTGTTCCACCTTGGTTCCCAAACTCCCGCTTGGGAACGCCTATCCTAGAAGCTTCGCTTCGACGAATCACATTAGACAATCAAACGTAGGAGTTGCGAAGCAGAGCTTCGCGGATATGGGTTCCCAAGCCGGAGCTTGGGAACCAGATGAAAACTATGACTTTCAATTCTTCACAAATCGAAACGATCACAAACGGCGTTCTGCGAGAACTTGCTTCTCGCGGGGTTACGGTCGCTGCGGCATCGTTGAGCCCGACGCCAACGGCGAGTCCACGAAAGCTCGCCGCTGACATCGGGTTAAGCGACAAGGTGGTCACCGAAGAATGCTTGTCTGCGGCCAACGCGGCGGGGAAGACGATTTCGATTCCGGCTGGTGCCATCATTACACCGTCTGGTCACGACTACATTCGTCGCCATCACGTCGTGATTGCCAGCAGACTCGGATCATCAGTCACGGCTGCGACAAGTGGGATTTTGATTGCGATCGGCAACTGCTCGTCGGCCATTTCCGCCGCCGCTACGGCCCAATGGGAACTGATCACAGCCGGTTGCGAATTCGACGCGGCTGACACAGCGATTCAACAGAACTCAAAGCCGATTGTGTGTGCGGGCGGCGAACCTTCGGTGACGGCCTGCTTACTGAACCGAAACGCCGACGTTCGAGCGGCCGTGGTCACTCAAAATACAGACATCAAACTTCTGACCAGCACCATGAATCCCCAGGTCATCTGCCTCGATTCTTCCGGCTGGTCCTTCGCGGCAATGTTGCGGTTGTTTCGGACATTGAATGCGGGCGATCTAACCACTCCGAAGGCGTGGAAAGAAGTGAATCACCGTTCGCTGAAAACTAAAAACTGAACACCGAAAACCGCGAGCGAAGCGAGCCTATGAGAATCATGGAATGTATTGGCAAGGTGACCTTGTCGAAATGGAACCCGGCACTCACCGGGGCCTCATGGAAGGTCGCTGTGCCGTTGATGCACGCAGGATTACTGGGACAGGAATCCGGACGGACGGAACCAATTGTTATTTTCGATGAACTCGGTGCTGGCGATGGCAGCTTGATGGCAGTCAGCGAAAGCGCAGAAGCATCAGCACCGTTTCACCCAGACCAAAAACCAATCGACGCTTATAACGCGGCGATTCTTGATCACGTAAACGTAAAGTAGTCATCACTGTCCCAGTGATGTCGACCGCAGCATTCACCGAGCGAAAACACCTAACGCTTCGGCAAATGTTCGACACTTAATGAGTTGGCCGAAAGGCTCCGTTGTAAACCACCCGTGGCAGTGATCCATTATTGCCAACGCGTCACTGGGGACAGTGACAGCTACTTTAATTACAGAAAGAAAACCATGAGCAACTGGAATAGCGGGATTAACGATCGTCAGCTGAAAGAAGACATCTGCGAAATCGGACGTCGTCTGTATAACAAAGGCTTCGCGGCTGCGAATGATGGGAACATCAGTATTCGAGTCGGCGAGAATGCCGTGTTGTGTTCGCCCACGATGATCTGCAAAGGCTTCATGAAGCCCGAAGACATCTGTGCCGTCGACATGAACGGCGACCAAATCGCGGGCAAGCGAAAGCGAACCAGCGAAGTATTGCTGCACTTGGAAATCATGCGTCACCGACCGGACGTCAAGTCTGTCGTACACTGTCACCCACCGCACGCAACCGCCTTTGCCATCGCCAACGAACCGATTCCGCAGTGTATTCTTCCGGAAGTGGAAGTGTTCATGGGCGAAGTCCCGATCGCTCCTTACGAAACTCCAGGCGATCAGAAGTTCGCAGAAACCGTGACTCCATTTCTAAAGGCCACCAACACGGTGATCCTGAAGAACCACGGCACGGTCAGCTTTGGCACAAGTGTGGAAGATGCGTACTGGAAGACAGAAATTCTGGACGCATACTGCAGAATGCTGCTGTTGGCAAAACAGATGGGCCAGCCGGAATACCTGAACGAACAAAAATCTCGCGAGCTGCTGGACCTGAAGAAGAAATGGGGCTTCGACGATCCTCGTTTCCACAACGAAGACTGCGACCTCTGCGGCAACAGTGCGTTCCGCGAAGGTTACAAAGAAAACATTCCTGTTCAGCGAGCGTTCGCGGCAGCACCAAGCTACCCAGGCATTCTACAAGCACCAGCGGGAGCTGCATGCCCCACACCAGCAGCTGGCGGGACTGAAGATCTGGTGCAGATGATCACCAATCAGGTTCTCGCGGCGTTGGGTAAGTAATCTGATATACTGTTGGAGTCCGATTCACGAGAGGATTCTGCAATGGCGGTACACGACTGGGATAAGACTTTTGACGGCGGCTTTCACCACTTTCATAACGGGTGGATTGCCGAACTTAGTAAGTCGCTTAATCAGGGTCTCCTTCCAGATGGCTATTACGCTGCGGCGGAACAGGTCGTCGGTGGGCCAAATGCAGATGTTGTGACACGGGATTCGTGGCAGCCGGAAAGCGAATCCGATTCGGTTCCTCCGGACTTCGCGGGAGGCGTGGCGCTTGCCGACAGTCCCCCGTCGATTGCGTATTGGATCGAATCGGAACGTGCCATCTATGCCGATAAGGCCGATCGAATCGCGATTCGTCATTTGACAAACGATCGCCTAGTGGCGGTTATTGAAATTATTTCGGCTGGTAACAAGTGGACGCGCCCGGCCATCGATCAACTGGAAAATAAGGTACAGACACTGTTGGGCGAAGGAGTGCATGTGTTGCTGGTGGATTTGATTCGCTCCAGCAAACAGGCTCCTTGGGGCTACCGAAGTTCTTTGGATTCAGCGATCACAAATCCGATCCGGAAACGACAGAAGAGAAACCGTTTTCGCTGATGTCTATCCGAGCAGCCTACTGCCCGGAAGCATTCATTGAACTGGTTGGCGTTGACGATGAATTGAAAAGCATGCCTCTGTTCCTGACCGAAGGCAGATACATTCTCGTGCCGCTGGAAGAAACGTACGAAGCAGCATGGGAAGGGGTCCCGGCTCCGTGGAAGATAAAACTCGAAGAAAGAAAAATATGAAAATCAGTATTATCGGTGGCGGTGGTTTGGTGGGTTCGTGTGCGGGGTTTGCTCTGCAGGCGGGGCGGATCGTGAAGGAAATCAACCTTGTCGATGTGAACCAAGAACTCTGCGAAGGCCAAGCCCTAGACCTGATCCATGGAGCCTCCATCATGGCTCCGCAAAAGATCACGGCCACGGGCACAGAAGGCTGCAAAGACGCGGATGTGATCGTGATCACCGCTGGTCTGCGTCGTAAGCCAGAAGAAAGCCGCTTGGATCTGATCAACCGCAACGTGGCGTTGTTCAAAAATATTCTGGCGGATATCAAAAGCAACGGCTTCAAAAAAGACGCGATCGTCTTCGTCGTTTCTAACCCCGTTGACGTCCTGACCTATCTGGCCGTCAAAGATCTCGGCCTGCCAGCGTCACAGGTCATCGGCCTCGGAACAGTGCTGGATACCACACGTCTTCGCAGCATGTTGGCACTGCGTCTCAACGTGCCGGCAACTCAAGTCAACGTCACCATCTTCGGCGAACACGGCGACAGTATGGTGCCGATCTGGTCTCAGGCTCAAATCGCCAACCTGCCGCTGGACAAATTCCCCGGCGTCACGCCATCGCTGATCGCGGAAGTAGAAAAGAAGACTCGTGGCAGCGGAGCGGAAGTGATCAAGAAAAAAGGCGGAGCGGGTTTCGCCGTGGGCGTTTCTATCGCCGACGTCGTCCACAGCATCGCACTCGACGATGAACGCATTCTGCCAGTCAGCAGTTTGCAGAACGGAGCCTACGGCATCAACGACGTATGTCTATCCGTGCCCACAGTGATTGGCCGTTCTGGCGTAAAAAGCCACATCGAAGTGGATCTGTGGAGCAAAGAAAAGACGGCGTTGCAGCACAGCGGTCGTGTGTTGCGTGAAACCATCGACAAGGTTGTCAACGGCTAGTGATGAACTGCTCGCACTCTTGCACGTGCAGATGCGAGACATCGCTCAGGAACTGATGCAGCATAAACGCATCGATCATACGCTGCAGGTTTCCGGGCTGGTCAACGAAGCGTGCCTGAAACTTTGACAACAGGGCATCGTGCAGTCAGCGGAAAATCGCCGTCACCTGTTTGCAGCGGCCAGTCGAGCCATGCAGCAAGTGGTGGAAGTAACGAATGACATGGGAAAAATCAGAGCGCAGCTAACAACTCAATGGCGTCCTTTTTCCACCTCAGAAAAATTATATGCTCACTCGGGGGGGAGCTCAAAGAGTTTAACGAAGCAGGCGAAGTCGAAGAAAGCATCTTAAATCCGGTTTCGTTTCTCTGGGATTAGTCGCCAGCCTTTTTGTCTTTGCAGCCCGTGCAGATGAAGGTGGCTCCGGTGATTTAAAGCCGTGTGGAATCGCTTGGGGACACAGTAATTTGTTGGTGGCTTAGACGCAGAATGTGGTTGATCCGGATGACCATTTCAAGTTCTTCGCTGCGTCGGTATTCGTCAGACGTATTCTTCTCAACGCGAATACAGTCGAGTGGATCTCGATCAACGGGCACATAAAATCCGTGGAGCAGGCGCAGGGTCGGGAGTCTTTTTCGGAGGGACGGGCGCTGTTTCGCTGAACGACTTGATCGAAAAACACTCCCCCCGCCCCCTCACTTCTGCCGCCAAAAGTTCACTCACGCCTCATCATCGGCTGAGGTCTCGGGCACGAATTCGACGCTCTCATAGAGTTCGCCGACGTGAAGTTCGCATTCGATTTCTGGAATCGGAATGATGGCGTCCAATCCCTGATAGTACTCACGCCCAAAGCCGTCGTCGGTGCGGCGATCGACGGATACCAAGGCCGTCGATTGTTCAACACGGACGTAGACACGCAGCGAATTGATTGAGAGATAAGCGTCGCGTTTTTCGTTCTCGTCAGTCCGCCGCGTCGATTCCGACAGCACTTCAACGATGACGAGAGGAGCGTCCTGAAACGTGTCCGTGCCGGGATTGAGCTGGCAGACCACCATCGCATCGGGATAGTAAAAGCGAGTTCCCCGAGCCAGTCGCACGCGGACCTTGGTGTCGGAGTTGAACACACGACAGCGTTTGCCGCGAAGTTGCCCGTGGAGAATTCCCGTGGCGTTTGTTCCAATCATATTGTGAAAGTTCGACGCACCGACCATCGCGTAGACGACACCGTCGACGTATTCGTGGCGACGCATAGCGTCCGCTTCGCCGCGAAGATAATCACCAACGGAAATCGGAGTTAAGTTAGGTGCTGTACTCATCCGCGTAGGATACCCAGCCGGAAGGTCGCAAACAACGCGAAACGGCAGCTATAGCGAAGGGATCGGGAGTCTTTTTCGGAGCGACGCGCGCCGTTTTGCTGAGCGGTTTGCCCGAAAAAGACTCCCGCCCCCTGCCATCACCCAGAATGTCTTGACGATCGATTTTAACGTGCGATAAGTTGAACAATAGTGGCTATCAACCATCAACATATTGAACATTATGACTCGAAAAAACAAACGGCTGTTACCGAAACACGAGCGACTTCTGGAGACGCTGGGTGAGAATCTGAAGCTGGATCGATTGCGGCGGCGGTTGTCGGCGGCGAAGGTGGCTGAACGGGCGGGGATTAGTCGCGGGACATTGTCGGCTCTGGAAAATGGAAACGGCGGTTGGTCGATTTCCACCCTGTTGATGGTATTGGTGGTGCTCGGGTTAGAACAGGATCTTCGCTTGCTGGCTCAGGATGATGTGCTGGGGCGAAAACTGGCCGACGCAGAACTGATCTCCCCACGCAAACGAGTTCCTCGCAAATCAACGCCATCGGACCAATCATGAGCCAGGAAATTTTTGTCTTCGCCGACTGGCAGGCTGTGCAGCGACCGACTCAGATGGGCGTGCTGCGAACAGACGTGGTCCGTGGCGAAGAAGTTGTTTCGTTTGAATATGATTCGACGTGGCTGGCGAGTGAGCACACCACGGTGCTCGACCCAGACCTTCAGCTGTATACGGGAAGGCAGTTTTCTGCCAATTCGGGCAGGCCGAATTTCGGGCTGTTTCTTGATTCCTGTCCGGATCGCTGGGGGCGACTGCTGATGCAGCGCCGCGAAGCTGTTCATGCTCGGCTGGAGCAACGCCGGGAACGAAGACTGCTGGATCCGATTTTCTGTTGGGTGTCCACGATGAACAACGAATGGGCGGGCTTCGATTTCGGCAAGAGATGGAAGGTGCATTTCTTTCAGACGATGACAGCATGACGGCACCGCCATGGACGCGACTCCGCGAACTGGAATACGCGGCTTGGCAGCTTCAGTCGACCGATGTTGTGGACGATGTCTTAGCGCGTGACTGGCTGCGATTGTTGATGGCACCCGGATCTTCAATCGGCGGGGCCAGACCTAAGGCGGGGATTTGTGACGAGGACGGCGACTTATGGGTTGCCAAGTTTCCCGGACGAACGGGTGCTCACGACGTTGGTGCCTGGGAAATGGTCGTGCATCAACTGGCTGTTCGGGCCGGGTTGAATGTTGCCGATGGGCGTCTCATGCAATGTGGTCGATCTCACCACACCTATCTGTCAAAGCGATTTGACAGAGAAAGCAAAGACGGACAACGGTTGCGGCTGCATTTCGCTTCCGCAATGACGATGTTGGGGAACGACCGTTCGTTCCGCACATCTCGAAAGCATTATTCGGGAATTAGTTTTGGGGTTCCGTTCTGTTTTTAGGGTCGGTATTTATTGGGCGGCATGCGTAGCAGTTTCAGGATCCGTAGATGGATGGGCGCGAGTTCGGTGTTGAAGATTTCGGGCTCCTCGTTTTCTGTTGTGTAGAGTGTTTGACGTGTGACTTGCTCGAAGACATCCAGAATCTGGCGCGTCGTCGGTCGCGGACAGTGGCGTCCTTCCGGGGACAACGGCAGGGTGTCGGATTCGGATGACGACATCGCCTGACGCAGTTCTCGCTCCAGCAACGATTGCAGCATCAGCGGGAAGACGCCATCACCGGATGCCGCCTGAACCAGCGTTTCGGTGTTGATCTGCCAGTGAATATCAAAACGTGATTCGACGCGGCGATGATACTTCGTGTCCTTCGTCGGACGACCGCGACCGGCCTGTTGCCGTCGACATTTTGGCGGTGGTGGCCAGCTTGCAATCGGCCACGTAAACGAAATCGGGGCGCTTGACGAGTTCGGCCATCAGCTTCCACGTGGCCTGATATGTTTGATCGTCCGCCACATTGCCGCTCGACGTTTGAAAGTAGACCGGCACACCGCCATCGTCGCTCACCGTCAGAATATACAGAAGCTGTATGAGGGATGTTTCAGTTCGTGTGGCCACAGATCGAACAGTTCAGGGCCATAGTTCTGAGCCCATTCGGCGACGCCAGACATGGGTTCTCGTGAGATCAGCAGGTTCTTCAGCAACAGCAACACGATACGCGGCGTGTCGATCTTTGTTCGCCCGTCATCTGGGGGCAGATGTTTGCTAAGCAACTGTTGCAGTTGCATACGTTCCAGAAGTCGGTTGAGAATCGGCACGGCTCCGACCTAGTGCGTGACGATACTCCGGCCGCCTGATCGATAGGTGCGTTGCCCATCGGTCAGTCCTTTCGGACGACGTGCCTCGGGTTGAGTTTTCCTGATTTGCTTCCTGCGAGCCATACTATTTCTCCTGTGATGCCACGTAAATGAACAAGCGATACAGAAGACATCGGAGGAGCCGCTGGCATTGTCCAGACTGGGAAAAATTGCAAAACAACTTACGTCAAAGGCAATCGACGTAACTCGAAAAGAAATCGACTTACGTCGACGAGCATTGTCGTAACTCTTCCCAAAATAGTTTTATTGAACAGGACACCTTGCCAGCCGGTTGGTACCTCGCAACACTTGACGCAACACCGGCACCACGGTCGACGGCCCGCAAGTCGGC